>NC_014841.1 GCF_000175935.2 Pantoea sp. At-9b | reverse complement strand
TTTATGCGGCTTACTCTGTTGCCACAATGATTCTGCGATACGAGGTGAGAGACGGCGTTCCGCTATCGGTCACCGCGAGAATAACGTGTTCGGTACCCGGATGACTGACTTTTATCTCCGCCTGAGGCCCGCTCGCTTTCGTCACCTGCAAAACCGGCGGGGCGCTCAAATAGTCTTCACCACGCACCCCCTGAACTTGCCTGATATCGATTTGCTGCGAAATGGCCGAAGTTGCTTCAGGATAAGTGAACCATTTATAGCTGAGTTTATCACCGTCAGGATCTTGCGTACCCTTCGCATCCAGATGCAGGGTTTCGCCCACTTTTGCCTTGATAAACAGCGGCTGTTGGCCTGAAGAACCGTTCACTACCACGTGCGGGTTATGGTTACTGTGCTGGAAATCTTTGATGGTCCAGTCCATGCGCGCCGCAAAATCGTGCTGGAAGGCTTCACGCCAGCGCCAGATGGTTGCCTGATTGGAGGTATATTGCTGTCCATCGGCACCGGTCACTGTATCTGCGCCATTCGGGTTGCCGGGGAAAAAGTCCCCGCCACTGGTCCAGATGGGATGGGGTTCGTTTTGCGGCGTGCGCACGATGTAACGTCCGCCCCAGCCACCCCAGCCCGGGTTCATGTCGCTGGCAAGTCCGTTGCGGATCAAGCCGAGAAAGGCGGGCGTATCACCTTCCATGATAAAGGCGTATTGCAGGTAGCCTTTGCCCATCGGCCCTTTACTGCGGATGTTTTTGTCCAGCCAGGATTGCGAAACCGTGGTGAAATCTGCCCCTGCACCATTGCGGTAATAACGGTCACCGCTGATCCCAGTCCAGGTCGCGCGTGCATAATCCTCACCTTTCTGGTTGGAAGGATCCACGATGTAGGTGATATTCGGGTAGTGAGCACGAATCCAGTGCCCGGCGTCATCCTGATCCGAGATGGAATAGACGATCAGGTTCTTCGTCAGTGCGGCGACCTTGTCAGCGGGATGGTTGGCCGACAGGGCGGTCAGGGCTTGCGCCAGGGTGTTAGCGCCGCCCCACAGGTTGATATACAGCGGATGCTTGCTGTCCGTCGAGCGTTCAATTGCTTTGACCAGCAATGCGGAGCCTGCCGTGGACTTCCCGACGCCGACAGCGGCCATACCGTACTGAGCTTGCCCGGCGGCAATCAGCGATTTGAGTGTCGCAGCGCTCGGATAATCTGGCTTGTGTTTCAGCAAGTTAGGTTGCACCTCGGCATAGTGTCCCACCACCCGTTCCATCATGTCGGGGCTGACTTTACTGCGTTGCCAGGTCGAGGTGGTGGCGACTAAACCTTCAATGTTCATTTCATTGCTGTACAGCAGAAAACGCGTGAGTGACATCTGATCGTCAGGTTCGTTACCAATATCAGATAACACAAATACCCGTGGTTTCGTCTGGAATGGCACTGTTTTGGCCGCGATATCCTGCACCGTTTCGGCCGCCAGGGCATTGAAGGGGGCAATAAAAGCGACAGTCAGGGGGAGTAAGGCCAGTGTGGTGTACTTATTATGCGGTTTCATTGGTTTCCTGTTGGTTTGCCAGTAAATATTCTGCCAACTTAGTTAACTAAGGAAACAAAGTAAAAAGAACCCTGCCAGAATGATGTTCAGATCACAAAAAATTAACCAATCAGTGGGGTGATGGCATCCGAACTTAACCGGACCAGGCCTTTCATGCTGTAAAACCGCTGCGTTTTGATGTAGCGCAGTTGCAGGGTGTTGATATGCGGGCTGGGGTGGCTGGTCAGCCGTTCGGCGATGTGCGGGATAAAGTCGGCAGGCACATCATCGAAAAACTCACCGGTCAGAATCACTTGCTTAATATTGTGTACCGGTGCCGTGCAGTGAATGGCAAAAAGTAGCGCGTCACTGCTGGCAGCAATGTGTTGGTCATCAGGCTGGCCGCTGAAGGCAAAGGCCTTTTCCAGCCCACCGGGATAAGGAAGATGCACAATTTCAGGGTAGAAACCGTTATCGCCAAACACCGGTTTGCCATCAACATAGTAGCCAAAACCGAGACTACCGAAGCCGGGCATCAACGCAATCCACGATCCTGTTAGCCTTTCGGTTTTCGCCAGCATATAGCTGGAGCACCAGGCAATGTTCACCACCGCCACACTCAATGCGCTGGCTGCCATCAGTTGGCTTTTCAGGGGAATATCCCGTTCAAGAAACGCCGGACACCATTTGACCACCCCGGTATCCTGCTCAATGCCGCCCTGTAAGGCGATACCAATGTGTTTCAACCGTGCGGCATCAATGCCGGCGTGATGACATAAGCGGGCCGCCAGCGCCTGAACCTGTGCGATAAACAGCGGCAGCGTGACTGGGGTGTCAAACGTGATCTGTTCTGTGGTCAGACTCGGCTCCCCGGTGTGGTAATCATTGAGCGTCGCTTCCAGCGTCAACTCACGCACCATGATGTTGAGGCTGAAGTATTGACGCTTACGCGCTGCCAACAGCGTCCTCGGTCGCCCGCCGCCTGAACTCAGTTGCTCCGTCTGTTCAATAACCCCTTCTTCCAGCAAGGCATTGGTGAGTTTGGTGATGTAAGGACGAGTGACTTCAAGCTGCTCGGCCAGCGAAATACGCGATTCGGGCGCGCTGTGCAAAATGTTCAGCAGTTGATGCCTGAAGTTCATAAGTTTCTCACAAAACACAGTTGGGTATTGAAGGGTTCACTGGCGGCACCTCAGTCACCGTCACGGACAGAATTCCCCTCCTCAAATGCCGAGCGAATGGCCTTGATGACCCGCTCCGCACGTTCAGTATCGGCCAGGACGGGATATTGCTTTTGCAATTTGCCAGAAACCTGCCAGCCGTTCTCTTTGATTGAGCGGATAATGCGATTTGCATCCTGGTCCGGCATTTCCATAATTTCTTTAAGCCGTTCTTGTGCTTGCTGAAAAATCACCAACACGCGGGCTTCATCCGCCATTTCTTTACGCACGGTGTATTGTACAACGCGCGATATATACAGAACGTGTTCAGTTAAGTCCGGATAACGCCAGGCGAAGCAGGCGTCTTCATAATCATCGAAATAGAAGTTGCTGGGGGTGCCATCATGATAAGTGACTAATTCCCCAAATCGGTATGATGTGGCATAGCGTTGCATAAACCGCTGTGAAAAGACGTCAAGTGTACGATCATATCCGGCCCGGAAATCCAGCGAACTGGTGATTGTCGCCGATACCGGCAGGATCACGCCCTGCGGGATAGCCTTATCGCGTAGCAACGTGTCATTAATGAGAAACCGATGAATGCGACCATTACCATCGCGCATGGGATGGATATAAACAAAGCCGAATGACAGCACTGCCGCGCGGGCCAGCGGCTCGGCACCACGCGTTGCTGCTTCAAATGCATGAAGTCCGGCCATGAACTGTGGCACATCGTCAAATCGCGGGGCAACATAATGCACAATGTCTTCACGCATTGTTGCCTGACCAACAAAAACCGGGGAGCGACGCAGGCCAAGCCCAATAGCATCATGACCGAGGATCCCTTTTTGCAGGGTATGTAAACTGGCATCACTCAGGGGAGCGTCAATACGGCCACAGTACTGCGCGATAACATGGGCAAAACGCTGGATACGGTCCGCCTGACCGGCTTCCTTTTCAATCAGAAAGCTGGCCCGTGACTCTTTGAATGTTAACCAGCTGGCGGTACGCAGCAGAATGTCGGCACCAAATAAGTTATCCAGATCTTGCAGTGCGCGGTGCAAATCAAACTGCAATGCCTCCTGGATGGCGGCTGTGCGCCGCACCAGGGGACAGAATACGGCGGTCCCCGGCAGATTATTATTGATCCTCCAACGCTTCACCCGCTGCAGTGTGGTCCGGGTGAGATAATCCTTTGACGAAATCGCATCGACATAGCGGCCATTGCTGACATCGGGCACATCCAGCTGTTGTCCGGTAAGCCATTCATACAGGAATCCAGTACGTCTGGCATACTGACCAAAAGGCTCCTGTCGGCACCAGGCTGCAACTGGCTCAGGACCAACGACCGCGAACAGTCGGGCAAAAAACTCCAGATGAATCTCTTCATACTTCAAACCGAACTCGAAATGACCGGCGAAGTCATCGGCAGGTTGGTAACTTGGCGGGTATCGGTTTTCTATGTATCCATTACGCTCATGGCTGGCACGCACGGTACCAATGCATGACTCAACACGCAGAGGCTGTGCCAATTCGATGCCATACCTTTCGGCGAGAACGACTAAACCTATATGCATCGCCCAAATCCCCTAACAACAGCGCGAAAATGATATCAATATCTCAATTTAGCGCGAAAACGTTAAGAAGAGGAGCATGAAAAGGGTAACGGTAAAAAAAATTCACTACTGAAAAGGCGGATTTCAACGAAAACGTTAATTTTCCGATAAATTCATGACCGAACTGATCCACGCCAATCCCACCGGCACGTATCTCCGTAACCGATGTGAAAATCAACTTCACGCGATGACGGTTTTTTCCTCAATGCTGAGTTTGTCGGCTCTGCTAATTCTCAGACTTTACTGCTTTTTTCAATCGTACACGTATTGTATACTTTCCAGTAAATGTCTTTAGGGTGAGTAGCAAGTGACCTCAGTAAAACAAGCCTCTGCAGAAAAGTTAGGTGAACTGGCCTACCAGACGCTGCGCCGGATGATCCTGGAAAAGACCCTGCGCAGCGGCGGGGCGGTGGTTGAAGGGCGACTGGTTGAAGAACTCAATATTTCCCGTACCCCGCTGCGTGAAGCGTTGTTGCGACTCGAAGGTGAGGGATTGCTGGTCAGGTCGAGCGCTCGTTCTTATTCCGTGCGCTTTATCAGCGCGCAGGAATATTTTCAGATCATGAAAGTGCGAGAGTTGTTGGAAACCGAAGCCATCGCGCTGTCGATCAACAAGATTGAACCTGATGTGATCAATCAGCTCGCCGAGCAGGTTCAGGCGCTTTCGCCAGGCCAGCCAGAACAAGCCTACTGGGATGTCGATGATATCGTGCATACGTTGTTCGCCCAGCACTCCGGGAATGCGGTGCTGGCGCGGATGATTGAGCAGGCACGTACTCAGAGTCGCATGTTCGAATTGATCACACCTTTCAACCGTATCGAAGAAGATCGTGCCGAACATCTGGCGATTCTCACTGCGTGGAAAAGCGGGGATGCCGTCGCAGCCAGCCAGGCAGTCAGAACGCATATCAGAAATCTGTCAGCCTTTGTGCTGAAACGGATCACTGAAGGCAATTAATCGCAGCAAGGGTATGCGTCAGACGCATACCCTGTCAGCCGCTTATTTAATGGCGCCGGGACAGCAAGGACACCCCTCAACATGCAACGGGTTGCGCACTTCCGCGCCCGGTTTACTGCGCAGCAACACCGGTTGAAAACTGACTTTTCGCTCGGCGTTTTTCTGGCAGATTGGGCAGGGCGCGGGTTCATCGCGCGCTGCTACCGAACGGCGCAATTCAAATGCGCCGCAGTCGGAACAGAGATAGTCATAGTAAGGCATCGTGCTCTCCTACCACTTACCCACTTCACCGCGCGGGATAAAACGTCCCTGGCCGGTTTTGCCCACCCATTGATCATCGCTAACCAACAGCTCACCGCGCAACAGGACTTTTTTCACTTTGCCCTGCACCTGGTGTCCTTCGAACAGCGTGAAATCTACGTCGCTGTGTTGGGTCGCAGCGCTGATGGTGTGCTTTTCGTTGGGATCAAAGATGACGATATCGGCATCACTGCCCACCGCGATGGTGCCTTTTTGCGGGAACAGGCCAAACAGCTTGGCCGGAGCCGTGGACATCAGCTCGACGAAGCGATTGAGTGAGATACGGCCACTGCGCACGCCGCCGTCATACACCACCGTCATACGGGTCTCGACGCCGGGTACACCGTTCGGGATTTTGGAGAAATCGTTGGCTCCCAGCGGTTTCTGATTAATTTTTCCTAAGTGACCTTCCTTCATGCAATACGGGCAGTGGTCGGTGGAAATCAGTTGCAGATCATCGGTTTTCAGCGCTGTCCACAGTGCGTTTTGCGCTTCTTTCGAGCGCAGCGGCGGACTCATCACGAAACGTGCGCCATCAAAGCTGTCGGATTCGTCGCTGTCAGCGTAAGAAGACTCATCAAAGAACAGATAATGCGGGCAGGTTTCCGCGAACACCGGAATGCCGAGGTCACGTGCTTCCACCACATGTTTCAACGCTTCTTTTGCCGAAAGATGGACAAAGTAGACCGGCGCTTCGGCCAGTTCCGCCAGCTTGATGCCGCGATGGGTTGCTTCCCCTTCCAGCAGCGCAGGACGCGTCAGGGCGTGGTGGCGCGGTGAAGTGTGCCCCTGTGCCAACGCTTCCTGAATCAGCAATTCGACGATGGTGCCGTTTTCCGCATGCAACGCCACCATGCCGCCATGCTGACCAACCATGCGCATCGCCTGGAAAATCGCCGCATCATCGGACATCACCGTCCCCGGATAAGCCATAAACATCTTGAAGCTGGACACGCCTTCATGACGGATGGCGTAGCGCATATCTTCCAGCACCTGCTTATCCACCTCGGTGATGATGACGTGAAAGCCATAATCAATGCTGGCGACGTTATCCGCTTTCGATTGCGCGCGCTCAATGGCCTGCAACGGGCTGGTGCCGTGGTTCTGCAAGGCAAAGTCGATAATGGTGGTGGTGCCACCATAGGCTGCCGAACGGGTGCCCGATTTAAAGTTATCGGCAGTGACCGACGGGCCAAAGGTGTTTTCCATGTGGGTATGGCAATCCACGCCGCCGGGGAACAGCAGCATGCCGCTGGCTTCAATCACCTGGCAGTTGGCACCAGGTTGCAAATTGAGGCCGATGCTGACGATCTTTTCATTCTCGATCAGGATGTCGGCGTGATAATCGTCCACCGCCGTGATAATCCGCCCACCGCGAATCAGGGTACTGGTCATGTTGGTCTCCGCTTGTGCTTAGGGGGTAGCCGTAAAGGATTGAGCAAAGGTCAGCGCTGTCGCTAACCGCTGACGCTGCGCGTCATCGACGGCAGGTACCGGCGGGCGCGGCATGGCGTGAGGAAGATGCCCGGCAAGATGCAGACAGGCTTTGAGGCGGGCATTGGCGTGCGTGCCCGGCCAGGTGCCGTAAATCTCTTTCGCCAGCGGATAGACAAACTGATGCAGGCGCTGTGCTTCCGCCAGGTTTTGCTGCTGCATCGCGTTGTACAGTGCCACCACCAGCTCCGGCACCACCGCTGCGAGGCTGACCAGGCTGCCATCGGTGCCGAGGGCAAAACAGGTCAGCAGATGTTCATCGCCTGAGGCCATCACCGCCACATGTGGCGCAACTTCACGCACCAGCCGCAGGTTTGCCTCATAGGTGGCGGTTTCCCAGCTACCTTCTTTCACCGCTACCACGTTGGGCAGGCAAACCAGTTGCTGCAACAACGCGGGGGGATACGCCATGCCACCGCTGTTGACCCCTGATTGGTACAACATCATCGGTAAGGCCGCGTTGGCGTTGGCGATACGGTGGTGATTCAGTACCGTTTTCTCATCGGTGGAAAGTGTCCAGGAGTAGGGGGGGAACAGCAAAATGGCATCGGCCCCGGCGGCTTTGGCATCGTCAGCCTGCGCCTGGACATCAAAACTGTCCTCGGCGTTAAGACCGGCTACCAGCAGTGTTTCCGGCGGGCATACCTGGCGCGCCAGCGTCACCACCCGTTGTTTTTCCTCACGCGACAGCGCGAAGTTTTCACCGGCGTGGCCGTTAATTAACAGCCCGCGAATGCCCGCCACCTGTGAGACCTGACGTAAATGCGCGATCAGGCTTGCTTCATCAATGTATCTGCCGCTCTCGTCCATCGGACAGACCGTTGCCGCATACACACCCTGGTAATGGTGTAACTCTTTCATTTTATTATTAGCCTCTGGATAAGGATGCGACTGCGTGGTCATCTGTGGGCAGCAGTCGTGATGGATCAAAAAGCGGCATTTCTGGCTGCTTGCCTAAAATTTGCTGCGCCAGCAACTTGCCCATATAAGGCCCGCTGGTATAACCGGAGTGGACGCAGCCAATGACGTAGAGATCCGGGTGTTGTGCCAGTGGCCCAATCATCGGCATCGCGTCTGCGGTTTCCGACTCCAGACCCAGCCAGATACGGGCGACGCGGGCGGAAGCCAGTGCCGGAACGGCATGCTGCCCCAGTCGCAGGTTGCCGATCAGGTTTTCGGGGATGGTTTCCCGGCCGCCCAGCTCACGTGATCCGATACCCTGCCAGCCACCGCCAATCACCACGGTGCCGTTGGCAAATTGCTTCATCGATAACAAACCATTGGCGATGCTCAGTACTGAGCGCATTACGGGCGGCATTCTTTCCGTGACAATCAGTTGGTTGATCAGGGTTTTCACCGGGATAGTGACGCCGACCATCGCCAGCATCGGCTCCAGCCACACACCGCCTGCCAGCACCAGACGGCTGGCCTCGATCGTTTGGCTGCGATCGTCATTGGATACGCGATAACCGGCGTTTAGCCGCTCAATATGGCCGACGGAAAATTGTTCGATGATGGTGACACCAGCCTCACGCAGCGCCGCATAGAAAGCGCGTCCGGTCAGATAGGCGCTGGCAAAGCCATCGATCTCACAAAAGGCCGCCGCTTTGATGGATCCATTGATGCCCGGATCAACGTTCATCGCCGCCTGCGGTGAAATCACCGAGATATCCGCACCATACTCACGCCGGGCTGCGGCACGTTCCTCCAGCATCGCCACCTCAGCATCGGTGAAGGCGAGCGATAAACCGGGGGCATGGGTCGCGAGTACGCCCTGGCCGAGCCAGGTTTCCGGCCGCATCCACATCTCCCACGCTTTCATGGCGTAGGGCACCAGCGCGGCACGGGTCATATGCAGCGTGAGCGTCCCGGCATTGACGCCGGATGCACTGCGGCACAAGGCATTGCGTTCCACCACCACCACGCGCATCCCGGCTTTTGCCAGGAACAACGCGGTGGAGCAGCCCATGACACCGCCGCCGACAATACAGACATCAAAGCGTGATGAAGTCACAGTGGGGCCGCCTTAGGAATTGGGATATCCGCATAGTCATAGTCGCCGGTCATATCGCTGATGGTAAGCGGGCGCAATGGGGTGCGGGGTGAGAAGATGCCCACGGTTTCTCGCGATACGCCCAGTTTGGTTGCCAGCAGTTCGGCGGCGATATCACCACAGGTACGCCCCTGGCACGGCCCCATACCGCAGCGCGTCCAGGCTTTCAGTTGGTTAACATCGTGCGCACCGGCTGCGCAGGCTTGCTCGATCTCCGCGCGCGTCACGTCTTCGCAACGGCACACCACGGTTTGCGGCGGGATGCTCTCCACGTGACCTTCACGCAGCGCCATCATGGCGGCCATTTTCTGCCCAAAGCGGGCGGCGTGCTGCCAGGCTTTGCTGAGGCTTTCAGCTTCCGGTGCTGACCCGACGTTGCCCTGGATCAGACCGACACATGCCAAACCGACGCGTTTACCCTGTTCAATGGCCGCAGCGGCACCACGAATACCGGCACCGTCACCGGCAACAAACAACCGTTCACGGCTGGTCTGACCGTTTTCATCGGTCTCGGCGATCCAGCCACCGGCCTCGCGTGAGTAATGATGTTTGGCATGCAGCAGACGCGTGACATCGCTGGAAGGCGTCAGGCCGTGTCCGACAGCAACGCAATCCACCAGAATTTTCTTCGTTTCACCGGCAACAGGCCGTGCCGCTGCGTCACAGGGGGCGAGCTCCGCCAGCAGCTGATCGCCCTGCGCACTGACTTTCACCAGCGTATGACGTGAATACACCGGGGTTCTGGCGCGTAGAATCGGCAGACCATACGCCAGGCTTTGCTTGAAAATCGCCGGACGGCGCAACAGGGCGGGAGCCACACCAAGCCATTCGCTGCGTGCGGCGATATCGACAATCGCCTTCACGTCACCGCCTGCTTTGAGGGTATTGCCCGCTACCGCCACCAACAGGGGGCCACATCCCGCCACCAGCGTGGTTTTGCCCGGCAGGGTACGCTGCGATTTGAGCAGAATGGTGGCGGCGGCCAGCCCGATCACGCCCGGTAATGTCCAGCCTTCGAACGGGACGACACGTTCGGTGGTGCCGCTTGCTACCAGTAGCACTGTGGTGGTGCAGGCAACCGAACCGTCCGGCCCAAGGGCATCGACACGATAATCGCCGGTGACTGCCCACACCACATGCCCCAAAAAGAGGCGCACCTTGCTCCGTGATAAGGCATCGCGCAAGGTTTCTCCGGCCCTGAATTCAGCGCCATCCATTTTTGCGTCGGGCATGATCGGTGCACGGTACACCTGTCCACCGGCGGCGGCGTTTTCGTCGAACAGCGCCACCCGCAGTCCTTTCGCTGAAGCCAGCAGTGCCGCAGAAATTCCCGCCGGACCGGCACCTAACACGATCAGATCATAATGATTCATAAGGATCGCTATCCGGAACAGAGTGAACAATCAAATCCGCGCTGGCCTCAGTTTTGCAAGCTAGTACCCGCTTACCCTCCACCATGACCAAGCACTCCTGACACGAACCCATCAGGCAGAACATGCCGCGCGGCTGATGTTGATGGGGACTGAAGCGTAACGTTTTGACGCCGCTGGAAAAAAGTGCGGCGGCAATGCTTTGGCCCGGTAATGCCTGATATCCCTGATTGTCAAAAACGAAACGGACGTTTTTCCCTGAAGTGTGCTGCATAACGTCTCCCTTTTTGGTCGACAACTGCTCATTGAGACTTGACAAGATGGAAGGCATGGTATCGTATACCAATCGTATATGTAAAGCATACGAAGTTTATATCGTTGGTCATTTGCCAACACCAGGGTAAGCAATCAGACGACACCGGGAGTTAAATAATGAGTAAAATTAGTATGTTAGGAAAGCTGGTTATCGCGAGTTGTATCGCCAGCGCGCTGTTGGGTGCCGCAACCGCCAACGCCAGATCGCTGGATGAGATCATGAAATCCAAAACGCTGATCGTCGGCGTGAACCCCAATCTTCCGCCGCTTGGGGTGTATGACGATAAAAATCAGATCTCGGGTTTTGATGCGACGGTAGCGAAGAAAATCGCCGATTCCATGGGGGTGAAACTGGAGCTGGTGGCGGTAGGATCGAATGACCGCGTGCCCTTTATCATGTCGGACAAAATTGATGCGGTGATGGGCGGAATGACCCGTAACGACGATCGCATGAAGGTGGTGGATTTCACCGATCCGGTTAACACCGAAGTGCTGGGCATTCTGACGACCGATAAAAAACCGTACAAAAAATGGCAGGACCTGAATGACCCGGCGGTCAAACTGGTTCAGGTACGTGGTACCACGCCGATCAAATACATCCAGGACAATATTCCTAAAGCCCAGCTGTTAATCCTTGATAACTACCCGGATGCGGTACGCGCCATTGCGCAGGGCCGCGCGGATGCGCTGATCGACGTGCTCGATTTCATGCTGGATTACACCAAAAAATATCCTACCAAGTGGCATGTGGTGGATGACCCGATTGAAGTGGATTACGACTGTATCGCCGTCAGCAAAGGCAACACCGCGCTGCGCGAGAAGTTAAATACCGAGATTGCCGCGCTGCATAAATCAGGCTTTATCGGCAGCAGCTGGAAGAAATGGTTTGGTCACGCCATGTTGCATGACCCAACTGCCTCGCCGACGAAATACTGAGTTTCGTTCTGATTTAATCGGGCGCCCGCAGTTTGGGGCGCTCTTTAGCGATTGAGCGTTGTTCTGATGAACCTGAATTTTTTCCCCATTCTTGATCAACTGCCTTACCTGTTGGGCGGTGCCTGGATCAGCCTGCAACTGGCAGTACTGGCGTTCGCCTTTGGTATGGTGATTGCGATGATCTGTACCAGCATCCTGCGCTATGGTCCTAAACTGGCGGGCAAATGTATTAACGCCTATGTGGTGTTTGCCACCAATACCCCGCAACTGGTGCAGATCTACTTTCTGTTTTTTGCCCTGCCGGAAGTGGGCATTTTGCTGTCGCCGTTCACTGCGGTGCTGATCGGTGCCACCTTCAATGCCGGGGCGTATTTATGTGAAATCCAGCGGGCGGGTTTTGATTCGGTCCGTCGCATGGAGATTGAAGCGGCGGAAGTGCTGGGCTTTTCCCGCGTGCAGATCATCCGTTACGTCATCCTGCCGCATGTCATTAAGGTGATGTTTCGACCGCTCTCCAACCAGTTCATTGTGATGACGCTGGGCACCTCGATGGCCTCGATGTTTGGTGTCGAAGAACTCACTGGCCGTACCTATAACCTGAGTTCGCAAACCTATTTGTCCGTGGAATCCTTCTCCGTGGCTGCGGTGATTTATATCGCGATCACCATCGTCGCCACCTTTGCCCTCGCCATTATGGGGCGGTTTCTTTTCCGTGCCAGAACAGGGGTATTTTGATGAGCTACGTTGACTGGTCGGAAATCACGGGTTTGTTTTCGTATTACAACCTGTTGTTATTATTGCAGGGGTTAGGCATTACGCTGGCGCTGTCGGCGTTTGGCTGCCTGATCGGTTTTCTCGCGGGCTTTGTGCTGGCGGTCACGATTAACACCAAAGCGGCGCTGTTGTCGCCACTGCGCGGTGTGGTGCATGTTTACTTCTTTATCTTCCGGCGTATTCCATTCCTGGTGACGTTATTTCTGGTGTTTTTTATCAGCCAGTATTCCGGCCTGCGCTTCTCCACCTTTACCGTGGCGCTGATCAGCGTATGTATTATCGCGGCAGCCTACCTTGGCGAGATCATCCGTAGCGGACTGGAGTCGGTGCACCATAACCAGTGGGAAGCGGCGGTGACGCTGAACTTTTCCTATTTGCAAACGCTGCGTTACGTGATCATTCCGCAGTCCCTGACGGTGGTGATCCCACCGACTTTTAGCTTCTTCGTTATGTACATCAAGGACACGACGCTGGCCTCGCAGATTGGCGTGATGGAACTCACCTCCGCCAGCAAAATCCTGTCGGATAAAGGTTATTCGGCCACGTTAGTCTATGCCGTGGTCCTGATGCTGTATTTCATTGTGTCTTATCCGTTATCGCGTCTCGGTAAGCGTCTGGAGAGAAAAATTGCCACAGCTCGACATCATTAATTTAAAAGCCGCCTATAACGACCAGCCGGTACTGGAGAACGTCACCTTATCCGTGGAGAAGGGTGACATTGTCAGCCTGATCGGGCCATCCGGCTCCGGTAAAAGTACGCTGCTGCGGGTGCTGATGGGCTTGCTGCTGCCGAAAGAGGGGCAGGTATTGCTGGAAAATAACGCGGTGGATTACGCCAACAAAGGCGAATTGCGTCAATTGCGCGAATCGATCGCCATCGTATTCCAGCAATACAACCTGTTCCAGAATATGACGGTGCTGGAAAACGTGATGATCACGCCCACCAAAATTAAAGGCTGGCCGAAGCAGCAGGTGGAGCAGGACGCGCGCCGCTTACTGGAGCGAGTGGGGTTGTCACATCGCATCAATGCTTACCCGGACCAACTCTCTGGTGGTCAACAGCAGCGCGTTGCGATTGCCCGCGCACTGGCGCTGAAACCCACCATCCTGTTGCTGGATGAGGTGACAGCGGCACTCGACCCCGAGATGGTAAACGAAGTGCTGGATACTATTCGTGAACTGGCCTCGGAAGGGATCACGATGTTTATCGTCTCCCATGAGATGAGTTTTGTCCGTGAGGTGTCCTCCAAGGTGGTGTTTATGGCCGATGGCCAGGTGGTGGAGACCGGCTCGCCACAACAGGTTTTTGATGCCCCGACCCACGAACGTACCCGTCAGTTTGTTAGCAAGATCTTACGTCACTAAGGAATATGCTTTGAACCAGCCTGTAGTCAGCCAGCTTAATCCCCCGCAACGCCTGTTAATGGGGCCTGGCCCCATCAATGCCGATCCGCGCGTACTGCGCGCGATGTCTGCGCAACTTATCGGACAATACGATCCGGCGATGACGGCGTATATGAACGAAGTCATGATGCTGTATCGCTCGGTGTTCCGTACCCGCAATGACTGGACGTTGTTAATTGACGGCACATCGCGTGCCGGCATTGAGGCAATCCTGGTGTCAGCGATTCGGCCCGGGGATAAAGTGCTGGTGCCGGTGTTTGGCCGTTTCGGCCATTTGCTGTGCGAAATCGCCCGTCGTTGTCAGGCGGACGTTCACACTATCGAAACCCCATGGGGTACGGTGTTTACCCCCGACCAGATTGAAGACGCGATCAAACGCGTGCGGCCCACCATGCTGTTAACCGTTCACGGTGATACCTCAACCACCATGCGTCAACCGCTGGAGGAGTTGGGGGCGATCTGTCGGCGCTACGGGGTGCTGTTTTATACCGATGCCACTGCAACGCTCGGGGGGAATCCACTCGAAACTGATACATGGGGGCTGGATGCCGTCTCGGCCGGGATGCAGAAGTGCCTCGGTGGCTCCGCCGGTACGTCGCCCATTACCCTGAGCGACCAGATGGCCGACTCGATTAAACGCCGACGCCATGTGGAAGCGGGGATCCGCGATAGCCGTCATCAGGATGGTGACGAACCGATCATTTCGTCCAACTATTTTGACCTGGCGATGATCATGGATTATTGGGGTAGTGAGCGGCTGAACCATCATACCGAGGCGACTTCAGCGCTGTACGGCGCCCGTGAGTGCGCACGCCTGATTGTGCAGGAGGGCGTGGAGGCGGGCATCGCCAGACACCAACTGCATGGTGACGCCCTGCGTGCCGGGGTTGAAGCGATGGGATTGACGGTGTTTGGCGACCCACAACATAAGATGAACAATGTGCTGGGGATTAACATTCCTGACTCACTGGATGATCAGCAGATCCGCGCATGTATGCTTAACGATTTTGGTATCGAAATCGGCACCTCATTCGGCCCGTTACAAGGCAAAATGTGGCGCATTGGCACCATGGGCTACAACGCGCGTAAAGACTGCGTGTTGCAAACCCTTGCGGCGCTGGAAGCCACACTTAATCGATATGGTTTTAAAACGGTGCAGGGCGCAGGGATGGAAGCCGCCTGGCATAGCTACGCTAACTGATCGTAGCGGCGCAATTTATTGCGTGTCACTGCTGGGGCCAGGCGCGATAAATCGCGCCGCTACAGAAGAGGTGCGATCTGGATTTCAGCAGAATTCGTAAGCATAGCTGGCGGGTATCGTCTATCTTTACCCGTTGTTAGTTAAGCTATTTACTGATGAGGTATCTATGCCGGGTTCTGCTGTACACGCCTCCCTGAGTCTCTTATGAGAAAAGTGCTCAACGCCTTTTTACCGCTGTACGCCACCACATTGCTGATGTTGCTTGGTGCCGGGCTGCTCACCACCTACGTGTCCTTACGTTTGGCGCATGAGCAGGTGAGTGGCACGCTGATTGGTGCCATCACCGCCGCCAACTATGTTGGACTGGTGATTGGCGGCAAAGTCGGGCATAACCTGATCGCCCGCGTCGGCCATATTCGCAGCTATGTCGCCTGCGCCGGGATCGTCACCGCTTCGGTGATTGCGCACGGTTTGACTGACCAGATTCTGTTTTGGGTGTTTCTGCGTCTGATCATCGGTTTGTGCATGATGTGCCAATATATGGTGCTGGAAAGCTGGCTGAACGATCAGGCAGAATCCGCCCAACGCGGCACGATTTTTGGCTTGTATATGGTGGCGACCTATCTTGGCCTCAGTGGCGGCCAGGTGATCCTCGCGATGCAGGATGGTTTTGGCATCAGCACCTTATTGATTGTTGCGCTGTGCTTTGCTCTCTGTCTGGTGCCGATTGCTTTGACCACGCGCACCAATGCGCGGGCGATGTCACCGGCACCGATGGAGCTGGGCTATTTTATCCGCACCATCCCGCGTCTGCTGGCTACCACACTGGTGAGTGGCATGGCGCTCGGTGCGTTTTATGGCTTAGCACCGGTCTACGCCAGCCGTCAGGGTTTCAGTACAGAACAAACCGGTTTGTTTATGAGTGTGAGCATCTTTGCCGGGCTGGTGACTCAGTTCCCACTTAGCTGGTTATCTGACCGTTTTGACCGTCAGCGGTTGCTGTTTTTTGTCGCGCTGCTCTATGGTCTGGGCGCGCTGACGTTGGGTTTGCCCTGGAATCTCTCGTTTCAAACGCTGCTGGTCATCGCATTTTTTGTCAGCATGATGCAGTTTGGGCTGTACCCGCTGCAGGTCGCCCTGGCGAACGATCAGGTGATGCCGGAACGACGCGTCTCCCTGAGCGCCTGTCTGCTGATGGCGTTCGGCATTGGTGCCAGTATCGGCCCGCTGGCAGTAGGCGCGCTGATGCAACCCTTTGGCAGCCACGTCCTTTACCTGTCATTTACTTTATGCGCGCTGCTGATCGCCCTGATGAATCGCCCGATCAAAGTGCAACCCTTGCCGACCACCGAAGTGCCTTTGCCGCATGTGGTCATGCCGGATAGCCTGGCGACCTCACCGATTGGTGCCGCGCTGAATCCGGTGCTGGAGGAGGAAGCGATTCAGGCGACGATGGTGAATGAGGAAACACTTGAAGCGGAAGTTGCTGAACGGAGCGGATAATGGAGAGAGCAGGGCGATTCCCCTGCTCGATTTTAGGAAATTACCCACCCAACACCTTCAACGCATGCGCAAAGAAATCTCTCCGGCCAAAATTCCCTGATTTCAATGCCAGCGCCAGCGGGGCTTCCGGGTGCGCTAACAGCGCCGGCACACCAGGATCAATCTCCTCACCCACCTGCAATGATCCCAGATTTAATGCACTGACCACCGCGCCGGACGTCTCTCCGCCGCCGACCACCAGGCGTTTAATACCCGCCTCATACACCAGTTTGCGCGCGGCATCACCAAACAGCTTATCGAGCTGGCGGGAGATGTTGTGCTGTCCGAACTGCGCCTGTGCCTGTTGCACGCTGTCGGGGTCGCCGGATGAATAGACCAGTGGGCAATTCTGCTGATGTGCCAGGATAAATTTCACCACATCATCAGCATGGACGCGTTGATGCATCACATCGGTGATATCCAGCGCCAGTACGGCATGCTGCTTCTGATGCTCCTCAATCTGGCCGCGCGTGGCACCGGAGCAACTGCCGACCAGAATGGCCGTCGCGCCGCTGACGGCCGGGTTACTACCCTGATGCCCCTGCGCCAGACCGGCTTTGATAAAGTTGTGTGGTAGCGCCCGAGCAATACCGGAACCACCGCTGATCAGTTTAAGCCCCGCCGCCGCGATACCGATGATGGTCAGATCATGATCGCTCAGCGCATCCACCACCACCAACTGCGCAGTGTCGTCATCATGGGTTTGCAGCCGGTCACGCAGTCCATCGCTGCCTTCTACCACCTGTTGCCAACGGATATGGCTGACCACGGTGTTAGCCTGGCGTGCTAACAGGCGGCGAATATCTGCGTCTTTCATCGGCGTTAACGGATGATGCTCCATCCCGGATTCATTCAGCGGACGGTCGTGGACAAACAGATTGCCCTGGTACAGGGTACGGCCCATCGCCGGGAAAGCCGGACAGACAATCACCCGCTGTGCCTGCAAACGTGCTGTCAGCGCATCCAGTACCGGTCCGATATTTCCCTCATCAGTGGAATCAAAGGTCGAGCAATACTTGAACACAATCTGGCGACAGCCTTGCGCCAGCAGCCATTCGCAGGCAGCCAACGATTGCGCAACGGCGTCTGACGCCGGTAATGAGCGCGATTTCAAGGCAATCACCCCGGCTTCCACTTCAGCGTTGGCCGGTTGTTGCGGCACGCCAAGGTATTGCGTGGTATGCAAGCCTCCTTCACCAGGCAAGCCCTGTGACAGTGTCACTGCAATATCGCTGGCACCGGTAAAATCATCGGCGATGACACCAATCAGCATGATGTTGCTCCTGTGGCCGCTTTCATCTTCTGCACCGCAGCATGTGGTGCTGTCAGTACCGGCACATCGACACTGGCGCGTACCGCTGCGGCGGCGCGCGAAGTGGAAAAGTGCGCCAGCATGATCACATCGCAGTGGCTGAGCTGCGGTGCGTATTCGGCCACCAGACGGTTGTGGGTACTGACATCCCCTTTACGTAATCGGTCAATAGCATCGGGTACCAGTACCGTTTCCAGCCGGGCCGTAGAGCCGATTTGCGCAGCATACTGGTCGAACTCCGCACACATGGTCACCAGCGCAGGGCCGAAGGTCGCCAACATGCCGATGGTCTGACCTTGCTGCAATGCCGCTTCAAACATCGCTTCGTTGGGCTTCAGCACCGGCACCGGTACTGCTGCCGCCAGTTCATCAATCGCCGGACCGAAGGCCGAGCAGGTGACCAGAATCCCCTGGGCATTCATGCTGTAACCGTAGCGGCCAAACGCCACGAAACGATCCGTCAGTGCCCGTGACAATTGCTCCTCTTTGGCGCGGTCAATGGTGAGTCCGTCATCCAGCAGATTTACCTGCTCAGCCTCCGGCCACAGGTCATTGAATGCTTCCTGAATCGGGGTCATCGCCACCGGGGTAGCGTGCAATAAAACTATGCGTTGATTCATCATTATCTCCGTCAGCAGCGACGATCAAAGTGGCATACAGCACACCATACTTAATCCGGGTTGAAAATGTAAGGGCTTACATTTGTGTTCATAAGGTGACAATGATCACATAAAAAAACTCCGCGTCTGTCAGGATATAAACAGAATAGTCCCGGAATAACCCTTTATTTGAAATCGCTTACTTTCCATCATACTGAGAACGCACTATGACAACTCGTGGAGACACCACCGCTATAAACATCGCTGTGACGCCAGCCGCGCAGACGCGCCCCGCTAATACCGTACCGCGCCATTTCCGCGATCTGCTGGCGCTGGACGACTTCGAACGTCATGCCCGCAAGCGCTTACCCAATATGATTTTTCAGTACGTGAAAGGGGGGGTAGAGACCGGCCGAGGCATTGCCGCAGCCTATGAGGCGTATCAACAATATGTATTTGTGCCGCGTATGTTTCGCGACGTGTCCGGGCGGGATCAAGGGGTTAATCTGCTCGGGCATCACTGGTCGCACCCTTTCGGCGTCGCACCACTGGGCGGGGCTTCGTTTGTCAGCTACCGTGCCGACCTGATGCTGGCACAAGCGGCACGAGCGATGAATGTACCGATGATCCTCAGTGCTTCGTCATTGATTCCGCTGGAGGAGGTGATCGCCGCCAACCCGGATGCCTGGTTCCAGGCATATCTGGCGGGTGACCAGCCGCGTATTGACCGGCTGCTCGATCGCGTTGAGCGCGCAGGCTATAAAACGCTGGTGGTCACCGGCGATACCCCGATGCTGGGCAACCGCGAACACAATACCCGCAGCGGCTTCAGTATGCCGATCAAAATCACGCCAAAAGTGATGTGGCAAAGCGCCATCAGTCCGCGCTGGCTGCTGGGCACCGTGGTGCAAACTTTCCTGCGCCATGGTGCGCCACACTTTGAGAACACCGATGCAGAGCGCGGGCCGCCGATGATGTCGAACAAGGTGCGTAACACCAATGCACGCGACAAACTGAGCTGGAAGCACGTTGAGGCTATCCGCAAGAAGTGGAAAGGCAATCTGGTGATCAAGGGGCTGATGTCGCCGGATGACGCCTTTATCGCTCGTGATTTAGGGGCAGATGCGGTGATTCTCTCCAATCACGGTGGCCGCCAGCTTGATCACACTGTGCCCCCGTTGCATACCTTGCCAGAAATCGCCGCGGCCAAAGGAGATATGAAGGTGATCATCGACAGTGGCATCCGCCGTGGAACGGACGTGATGAAGGCCATGGCACTGGGCGCAGATTTTGTGTTTCTTGGTCGCCCGTTTTTGTATGGCGCGGTGATTGGCGCGCAGGCGGGCATCGAGCATGCGATGCATATTCTGCGTGATGAGATTGATCGCGATATGGCGCTGATTGGCGTCACCCAACCTGACCAACTGGACGCCGCGCTGCTGCGCCGTGCACCGCTGTTTGCACGTGAGGGATAATGATGACGTTGCATATCTATAGCGCACTCGCCCTGAGTGCACCGTTCAACACGCTGATTGAGGTGTGGCAGTCGGCGCACCCGGCGACGCCGCTGGCGATGCGTTGGCATCCCAGCACCCTTATCGAACAACAGTTGAATCAGGGGGCGGTCGCGGATGTGGTGATCGCCACCGTGGACACCGTCGATCGCCTGATTGATCAGGCGATTGCCGATGCCGCCAGCCGCATTGAAGTGGTCGATTCTCCGATCGGGGTGGCGGTGCGGGCTGGAGCCGTGCCGCCGGATATCAGCAACCTTGACCGGTTGATTGGCAGCCTGCTGGCGGCACGTTCGGTAGCCTGGTCGGAAGCGGGTGCCAGCGGCGTCTGGTTTTCGCGGCTGCTGAAGCAGTTGAATATTGATGAACCCCTTCGCGCGCGCGGCACGGTGATTCCGGCCGGTTTTACCGCGGAGCAGCTGGTTAACGGTAATGCGGATCTCGCGGTGCAACAGATCAGCGAGCTGCTGATGGTGGAAGGAATCGACGTGGTTGGCCCGCTGCCGCCAGAAGCACAGCAGCCGATTTCGCTGTCAGCGGCGGTGCTGACGCACGCGCAGCAGCCAGAGCGGGCCAGCGCCTTTCTGGCCTGGCTGAAAACGCCTGCGGTGACAGCCATTTTCAACCAGTTCGGCATGCAACGCCGCGATTAGCGCGCCTGACGGGGCACCGAACCGCTGCTGCCCCGGACAATCAATTCCGTCTCGATCAGCGTGTGTCGCGCAGCGGGTAGGTTATTCAGCGTATTCAACAGATAATGCGCAGCATGCTCACCAATGGATGCCAGGTCAACGCGCATGGTGGTCAGCGGATGTTCCAGGTGCTCGGCATATTCATAGTCGTTGAAACCGACGATGGAGATGTCGCCCGGAATGCGCAGATAGCGCTCGCTGGCGGCGCGCATCGCGCCAAATGCCAGCAAATCGTTCCCGCAAATGATGGCCGTGGGCGGTTCCGGGCCATCCAGCAGGCGGAACACCGCTTTGCGTGCATCGTTCATGCTGAAAGCGTTATCGACAAGATGGCTATCAGGTAACGTCAGGCCGTGCTGCTGTAATGCCCGTCGTGTGCCTTTCAGACGGTCCGAAACACGATCGTTCGACGGCGGCGTGCCGACAATCACCGCAAATTGCCGGTGCCCCAGCGCCAGTAAATGCCGGGCAATGGTCTCCGCTGCCCCCTCGCTGTCGTAGCCTACGCAGGGCCTTTCGCTGTCATGGGAGAAGGTCTGGATACAGGCGATCTCCTGCTGGTTGATGCGTTCCCACAGACGTGGGTGATGGGTATTGCCCACCAGCATCAGACCGTCAATGCCGTACTCAATCAGCTTGTTCACCTCTTTCAACTCGGTGTCCGGGTCGAAATTGGAGTTCGCCAGCAACAGCGTGTAACCCGCCTCATGAATTAACTGCTGAAACGCCGCCAGTGCTCTGGAGAAGGTTTCTGTCGCGAGCGTCGGCACCACGGCACCAATGGTCATGCTGCGCCGTGAGGCGAGGGTGCGCGCCGCACGGTTAATCACATAGCCGAGTTCTTCACAGGCTTTTTCCACCGCCGCGCGACGTGCCGCTTTGACGGTGGTACTGCCGTTCAACACGCGAGAAACAGTGGCCGTTGACACGCCGGAAAGGCGGGCAACATCTTCCAGTGATACGCGGCCGGGTCCATTTTGTTTTTCACTCATCAAGTCACTCCTGCTGAAAGAGTGAGCTTGTCCACAAAATTCGCAGACAACTCACTATCAATTTTGAAAGCGCTTACTTTTGGCTTGACTGTATTTTGTAATCGCTTACTTTTTACATCATGTTATCAGGTCGGGGATACCTGCTCACGTTTTTTTAACAGTTCCATGATGTATCTCCCCGATTTTTAACGACACCGGCGGCTGCTGCCTACGCGACGCGGCAAAACCTCCTGTAACCCATAAATAAATCATAAAGGAATTCACCATGCGCAGATATCCACGAATTCGCTGGCTGATGATCGTGTTCTGCTTTTTCGCCATCGCTATCAATTACATCGACCGTATCAATCTGGCGATCGCCGCGCCACACATCAAAGCCGACCTGGGAATCGACGACACCAGCATGGGGTTAATCCTCGGTGCCTTTTTCTGGACTTATGCCCTGATGCAGATCCCGGCCGGTCGCCTGATTGACCGCCTGGGCGCACGTGCCGGACTGGCGCTCGCCGTGGGTTGGTGGTCGCTGTTCACGGTGTTCACCGCCTTTGGCAAAGGTTTCACCTCCATTTTCGCCGCTCGCCTGGCATTGGGCATCGGTGAGGCGGGCGGGAATCCGGGCTGCGTCAAAGTGGTCTACAGCTGGTTTGCTAAAAAACAACGCGCCACCGCCAGCGGCATTTTTGACGCCGGTCCGCGCGCCGGTAGCGCCATCGCACTGCCGCTGGTCGCCTGGTTAATCAGTACCTGGGACTGGGAAACCTCCTTCGTGGTGACCGGAGCCTTGGGGTTAGTATGGGTGGCTATCTGGCTGCTGTTTTATCGCGAGCCGGAAGAGATGAAAGGGTTGGATGAGACCGAGCGGCAAAACCTGTTGGAAGACCGCGCGGTACCCGTTGCGCAGAACAACGGCAAGATTGAGATGTGGTCACTGTTCCGCCATCGCAATGTGTGGGGGATGATGATTGGCTTCTTCTGCATGAACTTCGCCACCTATTTCTTCGTGACCTGGTTCCCGACTTATCTGACCATGGCGCATGGCTTCTCGCTGAAAGAGCTGGGCACGTTGGGGGCTATCCCGGCGTTGATGGGGATCCCTGGCAGCTTACTTGGCGGCATTGTCTCCGATGCCCTTTATCGTAAAGGCCTGAGTCTGACGGCAGCACGCAAAACCTGCCTGATCACCGGCATGCTGCTTTCCAGCGTGATCGCGTTTGCTGCCTTTACCGACAGCATCACGGTGATCCTGACGCTGTTCTCCATCACCTATGCTGGCCTGGCGTTCACCGCCGCCAATATCTGGACCTTGCCTGCTGACGTGGCACCCGCCAGTAACTATGTTGCCACCCTCGGCGGCATTCAGAACTTCGCCGGTAATCTCGCCGGAATTGTGACCGCGTCCTTTACCGGCATCATGCTCACCCTGAGCCACGGCTCGTTTGTCGTGCCGTTGCTGGTCGCGGGTGGCATCTGTGTGCTCGGCGCACTGACCTTTATGTTCGTGCTCGGCAAACTGGAACCGCTTCCCATCAACACCCACAGTGAATCGCCTGTCGTTGCCACGGCGAGCGAGTGAGGAGAAAACCTATGCAAAATGAACAGTCGTTACGCGAAGAGATATGCCAGGTCGGGGCTGATCTGTTTACCCGTGGCTACACCACCGGTACCGCAGGCAATATCAGCGCCCGTCTGGAAGATGGTTGGCTGATCACCCCAACCGATGCCTGTCTGGGACACCTGGAACCGGCGCGTATTGCCAAGGTGAACCGCGACGGTGAATGGGTTTCTGGTGATAAGCCTTCGAAAACGCTGCTGTTGCATCGTCAGATTTATGACCGCAATCCGGCAGCGCACGGCGTAGTCCATACCCATTCTACCCATTTGGTGCAACTGACACTGGCGGGTGTTTGGCAGCGCGACAGCATTCTGCCACCGCTGACCCCGTATCAGGTGATGAAAGTCGGGCGTATTCCGCTGATCGACTATCGTCGTCCGGGCCATGCTGACGTGGCGGAGCAGGTTGCTGGTTTGGCTAACGAGGTGCGCGGCGTGATGTTGGAGCGCCTCGGACCGGTGATATGGGGTGGATCGGTTTCCGCCGCCAGCTTCGCGCTGGAAGAGTTGGAGGAAACGGCGCGGCTGTGGCTGAACTGCGCCACGAAACCGACAGCGTTGCCGGAACAGGCGGTGCGGGAATTGTGCGAGCACTTCAGCACCCGTTGGTAACACCTTCTCTGAACCCTACAACAAGCGACGATAAAAAATGAAAAAGCGAGTCATGGCCGCAGGAATGATGTTATTGGCTACCACTGTGATGGCGCAGGAAAACGCCTATGTTTATGTTTCGAATGGCGACAGCGGAACGGTGACGGCGTATACGCTGGATAAGGCACAGCATCAACTGAAACCGATCGGTGAGTATCCCACCGGTCTGAAAAGTATGCCAATGGCGGTATCCAACGATAAAAAGACACTTTACGTGTCGGTACGCAGTCAGCCTTATCGTGTGTCGGCCTGGCATATTCAGCCGGATGGCACCCTGAGCCATTTTGCTGATACCCCACTGCCGGAAGCAATGGCGTATCTGGCGCTGGATAAGCGTGGCCGTTTTCTGCTGTCCTCTTCTTACGGTGGCGACCTGTTCAGCGTCAATCGTATTGCCAGCGACGGCAAAGTGGAAAGCGCCCCGGTGCAGGTGGTGCATACCGGGAAGCGGGCGCATTCGATTCAAACCGATCCCAGCAATCAGTTCCTGTTTGTCCCGTTACTCGGGGCGGATCAAGTGCTGCAATATCGTTTTGACAGTCACAGCGGCAAGGTGACGCCTAACACCCCTTCGTTTGTGAATATTCAGCGTGAAGCGGCCACCGGCCCACGTCATTTTGTCTTCGCGCCGCAGCGCGATGAGCAGGGCGCGCAAAACCTGTATTTACTCACCGAGATGGCGGGCAATATCTCCCGCCTGACGCTGAATCAGGATGGTACCCTGACCGAACATGAAGCGACACCGTCGCTCGATCCGGCCATTGCCCGCAACATGCAACGGGGTGAGGCGCGTCCGCTTACCGGGGACGACGACTTGCCGAACTCCGCCAAACCCCGGTTGTGGCAAGCAGATATTCACATCACGCCGAACGGTCGTTTTCTTTATTCCACCGAACGAACCAGCAGCAATATCACCGCCTTCCGTGTTTCTCCGCTTGATGGGCGGCTGACGCTGATTAACAGCACGCCGACCGAAACTCAACCGCGTGGCTTTGCTATTGATAATTCTGGTCGTTATTTGATCGAGTCTGGACAGAAATCAAGCCAGGTGGCGTTGTATTCTATTGATCAAAAGACCGGGAGACTGACATTAATCGAGCGTGTGCCAACCGGAAAAGGGGCGAATTGGGTCACGATTGTTGAGTAAATATCGCGCGCTCGCATCATGGTACGTTATTCATTCACCTGACTTTGAATGATATTTATGCGTTAAATAAAGGAGTCGTCATGCCTAAAATTCGTCAGACGTTACTGAACGCCTTATTATCTTCTGCCATTCTGGCCGGTAGTGTGCAAGCCAATGCAGCGGAAAAAGTCGTCGCCACCGATCTTGAACCACTGCATCACGTTATTCTGGAAAATAAGTATGTCACGGTGATGCGCGTGCTGATCCAACCCGGACATTCCACGCTTTATCACGAACAACATCTGGATTACGTCAATACTCACATTGAAGGCAGTCCGGTGAAAATCGCCTATCCGGACAAACCCGCCAACAATACAGCAATGAAAACCGGCAACGTGAAGTTCGGTGAACATCAGGGTAAATCCGATACGGATAAAGTGACCAACACCGGAAATAACGTTAATCATCAGGTGGCGTTTGAAATCAATATCCCGGGACCACAGCATTTTGGCGGTGCGACTCGTCCGTCAAACGAGGCGTTCCAGCAGGTGTTGGATAAGAAGACCGTTAAAGGCTGGAAGGTGACCCTGAAACCGGGAGAAAGCACCGGCGAATACACCCAGCATGGGCCGGGTGTGCGGGTGTTCTTTACCGAAGGACGGGTGTTGATAGCCGATTCAACCCATGCCAACCGGGTAAAAGAACTCTGGGTCCATCCGGGTGACGCGTTTTTAACCGAACCGGGTAAGGTCGATTTAACGGCGGCCAGTGGTGAAAATATTGTTTTTAATGATTACGAACTGTTATAGCACCGTTTGTATTTTGTATAGATTTACAATCTGTTAACCTGCACATCTGTGGCATTGCTACAGATGTGCATTTCTTATTTTAATAACACGAATAATTATTTACCGGAAGCAATTACAATGAAGGCAAGAAAGGTGAGACAGCGTTGTCTGCCTTTCGCGTTGAGCATTCTGATGTCTGCAACATTTTCAGCCCATGCTGAAAGTGCGGCTGACTCTGCATCGCTTATTGCGAAAGGCAAGTATCTGGCTATTGCAGCAGACTGTGGGGCCTGCCATACCGCACCCGATCACGGTGCAGAAATGTCGGGGGGATATATTATCTCCTCACCACTCGGAAATATCGTTTCCAGCAATATCACCCCATCGAAAACAGCGGGAATTGGTGATTATACCGAACAGGATTTTGCCAGAGCGGTCAGAGAGGGGATTAATAAACAGGGGCAGCATCTTTATCCGGCGATGCCCTACACCTCGTATGCAAAAATAACCGACAGCGATATTCATGCCCTGTACGCTTATTTTATGCACGGCGTGAAAGCTGACGATAATGTGCCAGCCCAAACAGATTTGCCCTTCCCGTTTAATATTCGTTCAAGCATGTTCTTCTGGAATATGCTATTCGCGGATGCCAAACCTTTCATACCTGATGCCAGTAAATCCGCTGAAATTAATCGCGGTGATTACCTGGTGAATGCGCTGGCACACTGCGACACCTGCCATACGCCGCGTAATGCGTTGATGGGGCAGAATAACGATCAGGCCCTGAGTGGGGGCAGTCTCGGTAGCTGGTATGCGCCGAATATCACACCGGATAAACACGCCGGTATCGGCAACTGGAGCGATGCACAAATCGCGCAGTACCTGAAAACCGGTCACGTGGCCGGCAAAGCCCAGGCCGCAGGGCCGATGGCTGAAGCGGTTGAGCATAGCCTGCAACATTTGTCTGATGACGATATTCAGGCGATGGTCGCGTATCTGCGCCAGATTCCGGCGGTGAGTCAACCGGTCAGCCAGTCTCGCGACAATATCGGCCAACCGGCCACCACTGAAGCCTTGCAGCGTGCGGTGAAAGATCCGGATGCGGGCTGGAAGGTCTACAGCAGCACCTGCGCCAACTGCCATCAGGCGGACGGTTCCGGCAACACGATCTATCCTTCGTTGTTCCATAACACCACCACCGGCGCTCCCCAGGCTGACAACCTGATCGCCACCATCGTTTACGGCGTGCATCGTCAGGTCGACGGTAAAGACATCGATATGCCAGGTTTTGGCCCGGATGCGTTGTTTACCGATCGTCTGACCGATCAGCAGATCGCCGATGTCAGCAATTATGTCCTGAAAAACTTTGGCAACGACAAGCTGAACGTGACGGCTGAGCAGGTCAAAACCGTGCGTGAAGGCGGTGAGCGTCCGCTGATTGCTCGTCTGGCCCAGCCCGCAGTCTGGGGCGGCGCAGCCATTGTGCTGATTATTCTGCTGGTGGTTCTGATTTCACTTGCGCGCAGGGGGAAAAAACATGGCGCATAACAACACTTCCGCCATCTCCCGCCGCCGTTTGCTGCAAGGGATGGGCATCCTGTCACTCGGCGCGATGTGCAATTCACTGTTTCCGGCGCGGGCACTGGCGGCAGAACAACTGGCTGATACGGGCTTTCTCCAGGTGTCGCAGTTTCTCGTCAGCCGTCCGTGCGGCCCGTTGCTGGGACAGCGCTATTACGAGGCACTGACACGCCATGACGCACAGTTCAGCCAGAAACTCAGTAGCCTGAAAACCCTGTTGCAACAGCGTCATTTCTCTCATATTGATGATTTCCTCGCCGCCTTCACCGCCGACAACAGCGACTGGCAAACCGCCAAAACCATCATTTCTGCCTGGTACACCGGCGTGGTGGGCAACGGCAGCGATCTGGAGTTGATCGCCTATGCCGACGCCATGATGTACCTGCCAACCAAAGATATCCTCGTGGTGCCGACCTACGGCGGCGGCCCGTTCTATTGGGCAGTGACACAAAACGGTCAGGTGGCAACAACAGGAGAACACGCATGAGTGCACAAAAAGTTGATGCCGATGTCATCATCATCGGATCAGGAGTGATGGGCGGCCTGATTGCGACCCAGATGGCGAAAGCGGGCAAATCAGTGATCATTCTTGAGGCGGGGCCGCGGGTGTCACGTCAGGAGATCGTGGAGCGTTTCCGTAACTCACCCTTTAAGATGTCACTGACCAACATTAAATTGCAGGGTGTGGGTTCGCCGTATCCGAATCCACCGCATATTCCCTCGACCTATGGCGATTATCTGCAACAGGTTGGGCCGGTGAAGTACCCGACGAAATACCTGCGTGTCGTTGGTGGTACCACCTGGCACTTTGGTTCTGCGTTGTGGCGCATGATCCCGAATGATTTCAAACTCAACAGCCTGTATGGCCGGGGGCGTGACTGGCCGTTTGGCTACGATGAGTTGGAGCCATGGTACGGCAAAGCGGAACATGAACTGGGCGTTTCCGGCGTGGATGGACAGGATGAAAGCGGGCAAGGCGGGCACGCCTGGCCGCCGCGTTCCACACCGTTCCCGATGCCAGGGCTGCCAACCAGCTACCTGTTTGATCGTCTCAGCGACATGCTTGGCAAAGGGGGGTATAACCCGGTTCTGGAGCCGAATGGTCGCGCGACCAAACCCTGGGGCAAACGCCCGATGTGTGCCGGTAACAACAACTGCAACCCGGTGTGCCCGATTGCTGCCAAGTACGATGGTTCCATGCACATTGATGAAGCCGAGCGCCTCGGGGCGAAGCTGCTGGATAACTCGGTGGTGTATCGCATCGAAGCGGCGGATGACGGCAAGATCACCGGCGTTTGGTATAAAAAGCCGGATGGTTCCGAACATCATCTGACGGCGAATTACTTCGTGCTGGCGGCCTACGGCATTGAATCGCCGAAACTGTTGTTGATGTCGACTTCAGAAAAGTATCCCAATGGCATTGCCAACTCTTCTGACCAGGTCGGACGCAATTTGATGGGACACACCGGCATCAGCATGAACGTGATGCTGTCGGAAGATGTCTGGCCGGGGCAGGGTCCAACCGAATTGCTGGTTTATCTGAATAATCGCGATGGCGCATTCCGCAAAGATTTCCCCAGTTACAAGATCAAGGTGCGTAACACCGTACCGACCGCCGATTACGCAGCATCACTGATCGAGAAAGGGGTACTTGGTTCGAAACTCGACGCAGAAATCCGCCGCCAGTCCGCACGTTCACTCAACTTCGCTATCGATTTTGAGACCTTGCCACTGCCGGAAAACCGCGTGACGCCGAGCAAAACCAAAAAGGATGCCATCGGTATTCCGCTGCCGGAAATTTATTACAGCGTGACCGATTACTGGCATGCCGGAAAGGATGAAGGCATCAAGGATTTCCACAAGTTTGCTGAGCTGCTGAATGCGGAGATTTTGTCGATTGATACCAAGTATCAGGATCGACAGCACATTATGGGGACCACCATTATGGGTGATGATCCGAAGAACTCGGTGGTGGACAGCCAGTGCCGTACCCACGATCACCCGAATATGTGGATTGCAGGTACCAGCGTGATGCCTTCGGCATCCTGCATGAACCCGACCCTGACCGGCGCGGCGCTGAGTTTGCGTCTGGCGGACCATATGCTGAAGTCGATGCAGGAGAGTTGATATAAGTTAGGACTGAGCACCTGCCTGGCCAGGAGGTGCTCAACAATTCTTAACGAATTTTTGGGTTTTATATAAGCCATTAAGTCGGTTAATGAGTCATAGGGGAATCAAAATTCTTTTCTGTAATGCTCCAACTTTCCTCAATTAATCCGCCGGTGCCTCTGCAATCCTCACCAGATGGACGATCAGCCACAGCAGCTCATCATCCGTCATCTCGACCTCCAGCATTTTTTTCACATAATCGTTGATCACCAACGCACAGCGGTGCATGCGCGGGTGCTGGCGGATGATTTGTGGTAGCAGGGCATTGCCCTGGCTGTGGTTGAGTTGCCCGGCAAACATCCGTTGGATAAAGAACTGCATATGGATCAGAAAGCGTGAGTAATTCAGCGAAGATGTGTCGATGGTGATCCAGGCGTGGTACTGGATGATATTAAAGATATCTTTCAGCATACGCATCGCCAGTAGCGTCTGGCTGGTGTCGCTGTGCTCAGACTGACCATTTACCAAATGAAAGGCGATATTACCCGCCTCTTCAGGGGGCAAGTCGAGCTGGAATTGGCTGTTGAGTTGCACAACCACCTGTTGCGCGAGGTTAAATTCCACCGGCCAGAAGCGCTGTACCTCAAACAACACGCGGTTTTGCAGCATGATCCCTTTGCGGCTGCGTTCCACTGCGAACATCAGGTGGTCGGTCAGGGTAAAAAAGATTTGCGGGCGCAGCGGATGGCTCAGCCCCTGCTGCGCCATCTGCATCACCAGTGCGGTCATCTGGAAAACCTCCTCCGGCATCGCCGCGAAAGCATTCAGATACTCCGCGCCGGGCAGGTTTTCCTGCACCATAAACAACTTCTCGACTTTTTCCCGTGGGATCAGGTCGCCGACATGGCTGTTAAAACCAATTCCTTTACCCATCACGATGGCTTCTTTGCCGTCGCCATCCTCGATCAGCACCAGGCTGTTGTTCAGGACTTTAATGACCTTCATCTGCTAACGGGTGTCCTGTAATTGGTGTCCGTTACTGGCGATAACCTGTTGATACCAGTAAAAACTGCGTTTTGGTATGCGCCGTAAATCGTTCAGCGTCTGCTCGTGGCGATTAACATAAATGAAACCATAGCGTTTCGCATAGCCCTGATGGGTACTGACCACATCAATCGCCGACCAGGGGAAATAGCCGATCACCTCAACACCATCCGCCAGCGCCAGCTGGATCTGTTCAATATGCTGACGCAGAAAGTCGATGCGATAGCCATCATCGATCGTACCGTCTGCGGCCAGGGTATCGGGCGCGCCGATACCGTTTTCGGTGATCATCACCGGCAGACCATAGCGTTCGCACACCTTGCGTAGCGTTAAACGCAGCCCCACCGGATCAATCACCCAGCCATAAGGAGTTTTGGCGGTGTACGGGTTCTCCTCCGGTCGGTACACTCCGGGTTCGCCTAACATAATCTGCTGATCGCCGGCACGTGGCGCGACATCGGACGCGTCCCCCCGGCTGGCGGCAATGGTGGCGGTGGAGTAGTAATTGATGGCAACAAAATCCGGGCGCGCGGCGGCCAGTTGCGCCGCATCGTCCGGCAATATCTGCGGCGCAAGGCCGCGATCCTGTAAATAGCGCAGGGCGAGGGCGTTATAGCGGCCATGAACCGCGACATCAAGAAAACTCCAGCAACGCAGCGTTTCCCAGTTATGTGCGGCGATGGCGTCCTCGGGACGACAGGTGGCGGCATACATTGAGGTAGTGTTAATCGCCGGACCGATTTTCGCTTCAGGCAGTAACTGATGGCAACGCTGCATCACCTGTGCCTGTGCCACCAGCATGTGATGGCTTTGCTGATAGAGTGACTTTTTATCCGGTAAGGTGCATCCCGGCGGCGTACCAATCGCGCCGGGATGCAGAATCATGGTGTTCTGTTCATTAATCGTCAGCCAGTAACGCACCTTGTCGCCGATCGCGTTGAACAGCACATCGGCATAACGCACAAAGGCATCAATGGTATGGCGATTCAGCCAGCCGCCTTTCTCCTCCAGCGCCCAGGGCAGGTCGAAGTGGTACAGCGTGACGATCGGTTCAATGCCGTGGGCGCACAAGGTATCCACCAGGCGGCGATAAAAGGCCAGGCCTGCCGCATTAACCTCACCCTCCCCGTCGGGGATCACCCGCGTCCAGGCAACGGAGAAGCGATAGGCTTTCAGACCAAGTTGCGCGAACAACGCCACATCGCTCTCCATGCGTTGATAATGGTCGCTGGCGACGGTGAAATCTGCCTTGCCTGCCGGATGGGTCAACATATCCACCACTGACGGGCCTTTGCCGTCGCTGTCCCAGCTACCTTCCACCTGATAAGCCGAGGTGGAAGCGCCCCAGAGAAAACCGTCAGGGAATGCGGCTTGCGTCTGATAAATCATGCTGCCTGCTCCCTGAGACTGAGTTCCATAATCGGCTGGCCGAAATCCACTGGCGCAGCGGCAGCCATGGTGATGGCATATTCATCGCTGTTGATCACCACCACTGGCGTGATCAGGTCGTATCCGGCGGCGGCAATCGCTGCCAAATCGAAGCGCACCAACTCATCACCCGCCTGAACGTCGTCACCCACCTGTAAGGACGAACTGAAATGCTGGCCGCCCAGCGCCACGGTATCCAGACCGATATGCACCAGCACCTCCATACCGTCGTGGCTCATCAGGCCAACCGCATGACAGGAGGGCAGAAAGGTCATCACTTTGCCGCTTACCGGGGCGCGCAATACACCTTCCTCGGGGCGGATAGCGACGCCCTGGCCGAGCAAACCATGGGAGAACACATCATCTTTCACGGCAGCCAGCGGCACCATTTCCCCGCGCAGCGGGCTGATGATGGTGCCGGGCTTCAGGTTCACCGGAACCGGAGCACTGGCAGGGGATGGGGTGTCAGCATCGGGAATATCGTCAAATCCGAGGACCCAGGTCAGCGCGAAGGTGACCACGATCGCAATCACACAAGTGATCAAGGCGTGCACGATGTTCATCGGGTTAGCGCCGATGAAAGCAGGCAGCGCGGCCAGTCCGGGAGAAACGAACGCATAACGCACCAGACCGCTTAACCCGGCATAGATACCGGCACAGCCGCCGCCGATCATCGCGGCGATCAGCGGTCGTTTTAATTTAAGGGTTACGCCATACAATGAGGGTTCGGTAATCCCTAACAACGCGGTGAAACCAGCAGAAGACGCGAGCTGACGCAGGTTTTTGTTGCGGGTCTTCAGTGCCACACACAGGGTTGCGGCACCCTGCGCGATGTTGGATGCCAGCATGCCGGGGCCGTTGATCATCTCAAAACCGTTCTTGCTCAGCTGCCCGGTGGCAATCGGCGTCATCGCCCAGGCGGTGCCGGTGATCACCAGGAACGGTTGCAGCCCGCCCATCAGCATCGGGATCAGCCAACTGGCATGACGGTCAATAATCACCGCACCAGCGGCAACCATATCGTTCAGCCAGATACCCAACGGCCCGACGACGACCAATGCCAGCGGTGCGGTGACCAACAGGATAATCATCGGCTTAACGAAAAATTTGATGATTGACGGTGAGACGCGCTCGGCAAAGCGTTCGATGTACGACATCAACCAGACGGTCAGGATGATGGGCAGCACTGAACCGGCATAATCCGCCAGCTGGAATGGCAGACCGAGGAAATCCACCGGTTTGCCGCTGGCGAGCAGTTTGCCAATGTCTGGATGCAGCAGTGCCCCGGCAATGGTCATCGCCAGAATCGCGTTACATTCGAATTTCAACGCCGCGCCATAGGCGAGCAGGACCGGCAGGAAGAAAAACGCCGCATCGGAGATGATATTCAGCAATTGCCAGGTTGGGCTGCTTTCGTTCATCACGCCGGTGAGCTTGCAGATCGCCAGCAATGCCTTAATCATCCCCGCCCCGGTGATGGCCGGGATCACCGGGGTGAAGGTGGTGGAGATCACGCTGATGATGCGAGAAACGATACCGCCACGTTCCTGTTTGGCTTGGGGCGTTGTTGTGGTTTTGTTGCCGCTGGTGGCTTTTTCCAGCACGCGGAATACCCGCTGCACGTCATTGCCCACCACAATCTGGAACTGCCCGCCGCGTTCTACCACGCTGATCACGCCGGGTAATTTTTCAATCTGCTCGCGCTTTACGGCGGCCCGATCATTAAACTCCATCCGGAGCCGGGTAGCGCAGTGCGTCAGGGTGCGGATGTTACCGCCCCCATTGACCAGCCGCAGGATTTCATCAGCTAACTCGTTATGACTCATCATTTTCCCTTTTCGTTAAGGCAAAAAAAAAGACCAAAACAAAAATGCGCTCCGGAGAAGACTGGAGCTGGCATTTTTATTTTGGTCTTGCCTGCCGAAGCAGTAGCACGCCGCAATAAAACGTATGTGGATGTTGCGCCAGGAGTATTCAGTACGCCCGCCAACATTGGCAATAACTAATAATAAAAATTGTGAACTGACGCAATCATTTCTCGGTGGTCGGGTGCCGGGTTAAGGCGTTAAATAAGTGTTAACCATATGAGAATTGTATTGTTACGACGATGAAAGGCCTACAGGGATGAAGTTTTCCTCTGCAAAGGAGATACCGGTAATAGGAAAATCGTTTCTCGTATGCGGCTCCTGGTTCGTCAGCGATGTCAGGTTTCCACCTTCACCAGCGCCAGACCCTTATCCAGCAGATACGGACGCAAATAGCCCACGGTATTCGACAGCAACAACACCTCCTGATGCAGCCGGATATGAAGCACTTGTTCAACATAGTGCCGCCGTAGCTGCATTCGCTGCCAGACTTCCGGGTAACTCGCGGCAATCTCTTGTTGCAACGCGCTGTCTGCCAGCGCCACCGTGTCTTCGATGCTACATCCACCGTAGCCCGGCACGGAGGGAATGATATCGATCTGCAATAACATGCCACTGGCTAACACCGTGGTGGCCCCTTCACTGACCGGCGAACAGAGCCACTCTTCATCGGCAACCAGATGGCCCGGATTCAGATGCCAGTGCCAGGTCTCCTTCGGCAACACGTTTTCCACTGTCTGATAGAGCTCGCCACCGGTGATGCCACATTGGAGGCGCTCCAGCCAGCTGATCACCGTGTGATAGTAGGGCAGCGCGACGCGTGTGAGATAATCTGCCACCTGTCGCGGAAGATCGTCGGCGCAGCTCGCCACATACGCTGCTCTGCTGCTCAGGCCGCCTTTGTAGCCGACCGTCAGGGAAAAGCGGTCGCCCAGCGCAATCAGTTTGTCCCGTGGATAGAGGGTGGCATGGGTGAAGCGATCGCCGGTGGCAGCGATGCTGATCACGCTGTTAGGCTGCCCGGCGGCGGCCAATCGCTCGCCAATCGCTTTTTCGCTTTGTCCGATGGCCACGGCGTCCAATGCGTTTAGCAGGCTGCCCGACGCCAGATTGGCACCGTATTCATAAAAGGCCACTTCAGCGGCACTGTTACGGATACGCACCCCATTGTGTGGGGAGATAAACAGCCCGGTGGCATTGCTGACCTGCTGCTTGCCTCCGGATGCCTGAAACACGGCATCCACGATAAATGCCGGGACATCAAACGGTGCCGGGTCAGCGCTAAACAATTTCCAGCCGACGATCCCGGTGCGGCTTGTGGGGCCGATACCACAGCTTGCCAACAGTTGATGCAGCGGTTGGTCGCCGTCCATCGGCTGATTTGGCAGGGAGAACACCGGGGCGTGCAGGCAGTTGCCGCGATTGCGGGCAAACGGCACCAGCTTGAGGTTTTCATTGCCCATGATGTAGCTGAGACAGCCATCCGCGCTCACCACCAGCAGCGCTTCCTCAAAACGTGGGATAAAACCGGAGAGATACTCGAAGTTGCCGCCGTGTTCTTTATCCGCGTAGATCACCAGATAGTCCAGCCCCCGGACGTGCATACGTTCCAGCACGTTTGCCAGGCGCTGGTGCATCACGGCATCCGGGATCACCACCGAGGTTGCATCATGGAATGTGGGTGGGGCCGGTATCCTGGTGAGCCGGTAATTTTGCTGCTGCGTCATGACCCGTCTCCTCAAGCCTGTGGTTTCAGCGTGGAATGATTAAGTTTCCGCGCAGCGTATACGAACCCAGCATATCCTGGGTTTTTCTCGTCAACCAACCTACCACTCTGGCCGCCATCGCATCCAGGGAGTACTCAATCGCCGGGATGGTGGGGATACCGGGTAAATGGACTGAACCCGCCAGGCTGAACACCATGATGTCGCCGGGCACCGATTTATTAAAAGCCTGTAGCTGGGTGATGACCTGTTGTGCTTCCTGATCGTTGGCCGTCAACAGCGCATTAAAATTCAAGGTGCTGGCATTGTTGAGCAACACCTGGAGCGCGACCGAGGAAGAGGGCGCATCCATAAACACCAGATTACGATTATAGGGCAGCAGGTTATTTTCCAGCGCGAGCTTATAGCCGCCCAGTACTTGCTCGCTGGCGTGGCCGACAGCGGGATAGATCAACGCTATCTGGCGCTTACCCTGGCTGATCAGATAGTTACAGGCCGTCTCAGCGGCAAACGCGTGATCAAACTGGATGCTGTTGGGCCGGTCAGCGTCGGCGCAATCGACGAGGATCACGTTGTCATCCTGAATATCGAGCGGGAAACGTGCGCCAATGATCAATACGTCATCGCACAGCCCACAACTCAGCTCATCCAGCGCGTGGAGTACATCGGCCTGGTTATTGGCGAATCGCAACAGGAGATGTTTTTGGTGCTGGCTGAGTTGTTTTTCCAGCGCATACAGGTAGCCCGTGGTTTGGTTGATGTTTTCCTGGGCGCAGATGACCCCAATACAACCGGTAGACTGGCTGAAGAGTGACTGAGCAATGACGTTAGGCCGATATTTTAGTTCCTCCACCGCTTTCAGTACTGCCTGACGGCTGGCTTCCTTCACGCCACGCGAACCACTCAACACCCGAGAAACCGTGGCTTTTGACACCCCGGCTAAGCGCGATACATCGTTGATCGTAGACATCTTTCTCCCCGGAAATGCTGAACAAACTTTAGCCAGCAGAAGTATAACGACTTCCTCTGTCGATGGAAACCGGATTTCCATATCGGTTCAAATCTCTGCCATATTGCCGCTATTTTGTGATGCGAATCTAATAAAAAAACCGCCGTTTTATCAGAAATTGATGCGGCTCACACTTCCCTTAACCTGTCATGGAAACCGGTTTCCGTATGATATCCAATCATAACCACATTGAGGCATATGTTTAAAGGATGGATGGCGATGATCAGGATTATGTTGTGTTGTTCAGCGGGGATGTCCACCAGCATGCTGGTACGCAAGATGAAAGAGGTGGCGCAGGAACGGGGCCTGGCCGTTGATATTGATGCTTACGGTGTGACCGAATTTGACGAGCAGTTTGCGCGTTATCAGGTGGTATTGCTCGGGCCACAGGTGAAATACATGCTGAAAACACTGGCAGATAAAGCGGCAACGGCGGGTGTCCCGGTTCAGCCGATCGAGATGATGGACTACGGTATGCAGCGCGGTGACAAAGTGCTGGATTACGCTCTTACGCTTATTGAGGCGGCTCACTAAAAAGGTGATGGTATGAGTTCGTTATATCAGTCGATGATTGGCGTGATCGAAAAAGCGATCACCCCGCTGGCCGGACGTCTCGGGCAACAGAAATACATCATAGCGATTCGCGACGGTTTTACCGCTGCACTGCCGTTTATGATTATCGGTTCTTTCATGCTGGTATTTATCTTCCCGCCGTTCTCGGCCACCACCACTAACGGCTTTGCCCGCGCCTGGCTGGATTTCTCTGCGACGTACCGTGAGCAACTGATGCTGCCGTTTTACCTCAGCATGGGTGTCATGACCTTTTTTATCTCGGTGGGGATTGGTGCCAGCCTGGGGCGGCAGTTCTCGCTCGATCCGGTGATGTCCGGGCTGCTGGCCTTTATGGCGTTCCTGCTGGTTGCTGCCCCTTATTCCAACGGGACCATCTCCACCGCCTATCTATCCGGGCAAGGGATTTTTACTGCGTTGATCACCGCGATTTATTCGACGCGAGTGTACGCCTGGCTGAAGCAGAACAACATCACCATTCGTTTGCCCAAAGAAGTGCCCACCGGGGTGGCGCGTTCTTTTGAAATCCTGATCCCGGTGGTGGTGATCATTGGCACGCTGCATCCGCTCAACCTGTTTATCCAGGCACAGACCGGGATGATTATCCCTGAAGCGATTATGCACCTGCTTGAACCGCTGGTGTCGGCGTCTGACTCACTTCCGGCGATCTTGCTGTCGGTGCTGCTGTGTCAGTTGTTCTGGTTTGCCGGTATTCACGGTGCGCTGATCGTCACCGGAATTATGAACCCGTTCTGGATGGCGAACCTCTCGGCCAACCAGGCAGCACTGGCGGCGGGGACCGCGTTGCCGCATATCTACCTGCAGGGGTTCTGGGATCACTACCTGCTGATTGGTGGTGTAGGTTCAACCTTACCGCTGGCTTTTCTGCTGCTGCGCAGCCGCACTACCCATCTGCGTACCATCGGCAAGATGGGCATCGTGCCGAGCTTCTTCAATATCAATGAACCGATTATGTTCGGCGCGCCGATCATTATGAATCCAATGATGTTTATCCCGTTTGTCTGCGTACCGATGATTAACGCCATCCTCGCCTGGACCGCGACCAAAATGGGTTGGCTGGCTCAGGTGGTGTCGCTCACGCCCTGGACCACACCGGCTCCCATCGGTGCCTCCTGGGCAGCCAACTGGGCCATCAGCCCGGTAGTGATGTGTCTGATTTGTATGGTGATGTCAGCCCTGATGTACCTGCCATTCCTGCGTGCGTATGAACGTTCTCTGATGAAAACCGAAGAACAAAAAGCGCAGGAGCAGGCAGCGAGAACTCAATCCGGAGAGAAACGTAATGAAGTATCAGTTTCCTGAGAATTTTTGGTGGGGCAGCGCCAGTTCGGCATTGCAAACGGAAGGTGAGAGCCGCGCGGGCGGAAAAAGTGCCACCACCTGGGACCATTGGTTTGCACAGCAGCCGTGGCGCTTTCATCAGCAGGTGGGGCCACAGCACACCTCGACCTTTTATCAGCACTGGCAGCAGGATATCGCATTACTTAAGCAACTGAATCACAACAGCTTTCGCACTTCGATCAGTTGGTCGCGGTTAATCCCGGATGGCACCGGTGAGGTGAATCCTGAGGCGGTGGCATTTTATAACCGCATCATTGATGAGTTACTGGCACAGGGTATCACGCCGTTTCTCACCCTGTTTCATTTCGATATGCCGCTGGTGATGCAGGAAAAAGGCGGTTGGGAGAGCCGTGAGGTGGTGGCGGCTTTTGGTCGCTATGCCCGGATCTGTTTTGACCTGTTCGGTGATCGGGTGCTGCATTGGTTCACTTTCAACGAGCCGATTGTGCCGGTGGAAGGCGGGTATCTCTATGATTTTCACTATCCCAACGTGGTCGATTTTCGCCGGGCAGCGACAGTGGCGTATCACACGGTGCTGGCGCACGCTGCGGCGGTGAGTGCGTATCGCGCCGGGGGCTATCGCGGCGAGATCGGGGTGATTCTCAACCTGACGCCGTCATATCCGCGTTCACAGCATCCGGCTGATCTTACCGCGGCGCATCACGCGGATCTGCTGTTTAATCGCAGCTTCCTTGACCCGGTGCTGCTGGGCGAGTATCCGGCAGATTTGGTGGCCTTGCTGGAACAATATGATCAATTGCCGGTGTGCCAGCCGGGGGACAGCGCGCTGATCGCGGCAGGTAAAATCGATCTGCTGGGCATCAACTACTATCAACCACGACGGGTTAAATGCCGCGAACATGCCGTCAATCCGGCTTCACCATTCATGCCGGAGTGGTTCTTTGATCATTATGAGATGCCGGGACGTACCATGAATCCTTATCGTGGCTGGGAAATCTACCCGCCAGGCATTTATGACATTCTCACCAATCTGCGGGTGAATTACGGCAACCCACGCTGCTTTATTTCTGAAAACGGCATGGGGGTGGAAAATGAGCAGCGCTTCGCGGAAAACGGGCAGATTAATGACCAATACCGGATCGATTTTATCGCCGATCACCTCAAGTGGCTGCATAAAGGTATCGCCGAGGGCAGTCACTGCCTTGGCTACCATATGTGGACCTTTATTGATAACTGGTCCTGGTGTAACGGCTACAAAAACCGCTACGGTTTTGTGCAGCTCGATCTCGCCAGCCAGACGCGCAGCGTGAAAAGAAGCGGTACGTGGTTTGCGGCCATGGCGGCTAACAACGGCTTTGACGGAGAGTGATAATGATCGATTTAGAAGACGCGGTGATGGAGATTATTGTTAACTCGGGTCAGGCGCGCAGCCTGTGTTTTGAGGCATTACAGGCCGCGAGGGAAGGGGATATCACCCAGGCGCAACAACTGTTGCAGCAGTCTGATACCTATTCCCGACAGGCACATAAAATGCAAACCCGCCTGATCGAGCAGGACGCCGGAGAAGGTCGCCAGCCAATGACGTTAATCATGGTGCATGCGCAGGATCACCTAATGACATCATTGCTGGCGCGTGAGTTGTCAGCCGAGATCGTCCATCTGTATCAGCGTTAAACGTGTCTGGCCCAGGCGGCAGCCTTACGGAACAGTTCATCTGAAGGCTGCACGCCGGTGTACAGACGGAATTGCTCAACCGCCTGGATGGCAAACACCTCTGCGCCGCTGATCACGGTTTTATGCTGCGCACGGGCTGCGCGGATCAGCGGCGTTTGTTCCGGCAACGCCACCACATCAAACACCACCTGAGCCGCCTCAATCGCTGCCGGTGAGAATGCCAGCGTCTCCGCCTCCGGCCCACCGGACATCCCTAAAGGCGTGGCGTTGATCAACACTTCCGCCGTTATCCCCTCCATGGTGTGGCGGTGTTGATAACCCTGTGCGGCTGCCAATGCCTTACCGCTTTCTTCATCCCTGGCGATGATATAGCCGTGGTGAAATCCGTGATTTTTTAGCGCACAGGCGACGGCGCTGGCCATGCCGCCGCTACCTTGCAGGGCAAAGGTTTGATGCGCCGCCACCGCGTATTTTTGCAGCAATTGTGCGATGGCGATGTAGTCGGTGTTGTAGCCTTTCAGGTAGCCATCACTATTGACGAGGGTATTGACGGACTGGATCACCTCAGCCGAGGGATCCAGCTCGTCAATCAGTGGAATACACGCCTGCTTAAACGGCATCGATACCCCACAACCGCGTATCCCCAACGCTTTGATACCAGCAATCGCCGCTGGCAAATCGCGGGTAGTACAGGCTTTATACAGATAATCGAGTTCCAACGCCTCATAGAGATAATTGTGGAAGCGGGTACCGAAATTGGTCGGTCGTGCCGCCAGCGATATACAGATGCGGGTGTCTTTGTTGAGAAGCCTGGTCATGGTAGTTCCCGTGGGTTGAATTGCCTGCGGAAAAATATTGCGTTAAAAAGAGGAAATGAAAAATTGATGTGTTTTGCACTGTAGAGTTCATCTTTTATGGGTACGCAACGCCTTGAGCAGCATTATCAAAAATTGTTAACCCTGTTCCCGCAGCGTGAGGCTCTGACCACGTTGCAAGCGCTTGCCGACGCCTTGTTTTGCAGCAAACGGCATATGCGCACCTTGATCATCCAGATGCAAGCTGCGGGATGGCTGGCGTGGTTCGCCCGTCCTGGCCGTGGGCATCAGGCAAAACTGGTGCTGTGCTATTCCCAACAAGAACTGATGTTGGTAAAGGCCGAACGCCTGTTAGATCTGAATGACATGCGCGGTGTACTGACGTTGTTAGGCGATGAGAAGCACCATCTGGCCTCCCTGCTACGTGGGCGTCTGGGCCATAGCGTGCAGGATGAACGCCAGTCATTACGGGTGCCATATTACCGGAGATTGCACAATCTCTACCCCGGAACGCCGTTGCGGCGTACTGAGATTCATCTTGTCAGGCAGATATTCAGCGGTCTGACCTGCATAGATGAACCAACCGGACAGGTTAAGCAGGATGTTGCGCACCGCTGGCGTCGACTTGATGCGTTGCACTGGTGTTTCTATCTGCGTCCTGGGGTGCTGTTTCATGATGGCACATCGTTAACCAGCCGCGATGTGGTGGCTTCCCTTGCCCGCAGCGCGCAAGCACCGCTTTTCTCCCATCTTAAGAATATCCAGGCGCAGGGTGAGTTAAGCGTCATGATCATGCTGAGCCAGCCGGACGAATTGCTACCCCAGCTGCTGGCCGATCCTGCCGCCCTGATTCTGCCCGCAGATCACCAACGGCGGCCTGATTTTGCTTCCCTGCCGGTGGGTTCCGGGCCTTACCAGATCGCGGAGAACAATGAATGGCACCTGCGCCTGACGGCGTTTGATCGCTATTTCGGCTTCAGAAGTCTGTTGGATGAAATAGACATTATCACCTGTCTGGAATCGGCACCGTCCGACCGACCTGCGGCGTTGCTGAGTTCCGGGATGAGCGATATTGCCTACGTTGCCACCCATGGGCAGCAAGTTGCCACCTCTGCGGATGACCCGGTGCTGGAGCGAGGCGGCTACTTTTTGTTATGCGACAGTCGTTCTTCCCTGTGGCAAAACATTACGCACCGTCGTTGGATACGCGCGCAATTAGCGCCGGAAGCCATCAGGCAGCAGATGCCGGAAGCTGTTCGTCCGCTATGGCTACCGGCCGCGAGCCTGCTATCCGACTGGTCGCATCAAATCGAAGACGGGGAAGCATGTCATCCCGGAGTGCAGCGTTTGCGGCTGGCGTACCATCATCAACATTACGAATTTCCGATGTTGATCAGCGCCTGCCAGCAGATTCTGGCAGCCAGTGGCATTGAGGTTGAGGCAAAGGAAATGTCTTATGAAGCCTGGGCTGCCGGAGAAGGTGAAGCCGATGTGTGGTTAGGCACGGTGAATTTTACCTTGCCGGAAGCATGGAATGTCGGCGCCTGGCTAACGGGCATGCCATTATTAAAAACCTCGATTTCCGGCGGCGATGCGCACCGGTTTGCCGACTGGCAGCAGCAATGGCGGGCAGGCGAACTTTCCGCACAGCAACTGACGGCAATCATTATCCGGGAAGGGTGGTTACAGCCGTTATTCCATCACTGGATGCGCTTGCAAGGACCCGAGCAAGCGCAGGGAATGCATTTTAATAATCTGGGCTGGTTCGACTTTACGTCAACCTGGATTGAACCGTTGGACGCGTGATTATAAATCAACGGGTAGATAATATAGGCACTGAGATTACATAATAAAAAACCCGCCCAAAGGCGGGTTTTCTGAAAAAGGTGGTCCTGTATTACAGGACCAGAACGAACCTGGTGTCATCACCGGTATGATAGCCGGGAGAGGACGCGAGCCAGGGCTGCATAGGGATTATAACAATAACGCAGTGAAAGTTAAAGGATGCGTAATGAACTGGAACGATCTGGAGAAACACTTTTCAGCCGCTCGTTTGGGGCGATATCGCACTGCGCGTGATGGCAATGAAACCTTGGCCGCAGAAGATTATGCACATAATCTCCAATTGGCTGAAGCCATGATGCCAGTCTTAAACACGCTTGAGATCGCCCTTCGTAACGGTATACATGCTCGCTTGACAGCCCGCTATAAGCGGCGTGATTGGTGGGCAGCCTGGATTGACGAGCCGGTATTCAGATGGCAGAACAAAGAAATAGCAGGCGCCATCGCAAAGCTTTCCCGACGCCACGAACCGCAAACGGCGGATAAAGTTATCGCCGAATTGACGTTCGGTTTCTGGAGTTCGCTGTTTAACGCACAGTTCCAGACCATACTGTGGAAAGATCTACGCCTAGTATTTAATCGTTGCCCTAAGGAGCTACGCCAGAGGCACAACATTTCAGCCGCACTTAACCAAATTCGTGATTTACGTAATCGTATTTTCCATCATGAACCACTCCTCTGGCTGCAACCGCCGTTGCCAGAACATCACGCCATTGGTGTGACGGTGGTCAGTTGGATTGATTCTTCACTCTCACAATGGCTCGCCGATCTTGATCGCCTGCCAACTGTCTGGGCTGATAAGTTGGCACGCTGACTCAACGCTTCGCCTTATCCCGGCGTGGCCGCACATTGATATCGGTGATTTGTGTTTCTTCTGTGGCATCGACAACCAGGCGCACTGCCGCCGCGACCGAATCAGGATGGCTGTATTCCAGCGGATCGATCGCGTCGACGTTGCCGACACGTTCGCGGCTTTTTCGGTTCATCGGGGTGTCGGTTGGCCCCGGTGAAACCGTTGCTACGCGCACGCCATGCTCACTCTCTTCCCCACGCAGCCCGTGCGCCAGGGCGTTGAGCGCAAACTTGCTGGCAGAGTAGACGGTATGCCCGGCCAGCGCGAGGGTGCCTGAACCGGAGTTGATAAACACCACCTGACCGCGTGTGGCACGCAAAGCGGGTAATGCCAGTCGCGTCAGCTCCGCAGGTGCAAACACATTGATTGAAAAGTGCTTTTGCCATAACTCCGGGCTGGCATTATCCACGCGAGCTTGCTCAGAGATGGCCGCAGAGTGCACCAGCACATTGATGGCAGGCAGTGAGTCAATAAAACGTTGTTGCGCGTTGAAATCCAGTAAATCGATATTCACCGCTTCGATATTTTGCCGCGAGCGCAACGCATCCAGTACCGCGTGATTGCGTCCTAACGCGTAGACTTGGTGGTCACGTGCAAGATTATGGACAATGGCTAAACCGATGCCGCTGGTACCACCAGTGACAATCGCCACGGGTAAATGAGGGGAATGGCTCATCGAGAATTCCTGTGCATTAACGAGGGGCAATCATCCTGACATAACCCACGCGCATCAGTTATATGAATAGGGTATATCCACATCCACGCTGTTCATATAGGACCGGTTAGCGCAGTTGGCTGTCTTTGCTGCCACGACGGTTGTAACCGCTGTGGCTTGCCTCGCGCTTGTCCCTCTCGTTCTGGCATTTAACGCAATAACGGACACCGGGTAACGCCAGTCGTCGTGCTTCAGGGATCGGTTCACCACATTCATCGCAATAGTGCGCACTTTCCCCCTGCCCAAGGTGACTCCGTGCTCGCGCGACTGCGTCATCAACAGTGGCGTCAATCTGATCCTGTACCGCACCATCACCAGACCAGCCGCTTGCCATATCCTATCTCCTGTGCCTCAGTTAATCTTAAGAGAGTAGAGTGAATCACCATTATTTGAGAAATCGAACGTTGCTCTTTTTAAGGTGACTGTGATGATCAAACCAAAAATCAGTAACAGGCTGGACGAAGACATTTGTGTGCATATTTTCATGGCCTCGTCCGCGATGGTCGGCGTTTGCCTTACCGTCATTGGTATTTTTCAGGTGGTGACAACCCTGAGACGCGAAAATACGTTGGGCGATGATTTGCTCGCCATCAATGCGATTATTTATCTGGCCACCACCATTTTGTCCTACCTGGCGCTCCGCACCCGCACTCAGCGGCGTAATCACCGGCTGGAAAAAATAGTCGATATTCTTTTTCTGGTCGCACTGACCTTCACCACCGTAGTCGCCGGGGTGATTACCTGGGCGATGACGTTTACCTGAAAGGTCATCACGCATCAGGCCAGCGCCAGGCAGGTACATCCAGGATGTCCTGCCCTTGGATCTTCGTTTGCCCTAACTCTTTTTCCAACTGAATAATGTGACATTCAGGGTCGCGCATCAGCGCATTAACCAGCCGGTTAGCGTGCGATATCACCCAAATTTGCGACTGTTGCGATGCCTGAAGAATTAACCGCGCCAGCGCGGGCAGCAAGTCCGGATGCAGGCTGGTTTCCGGTTCGTTCAGCACCATCAGTTCCGGTGGGCGGGGAGTCAGCAACGCGGCCACCCAGAGAATAAAACGCAAGGTGCCGTCGGATAACTCAGCAGCCGAGAGGGGGCGCAGCAGTCCCTGTTGGTAAAAGGCGATCGCGCTACGTCCCTCGCTATGATGGATGACTTCCAGCCGACTGCCGGGGAATGCATCGTCAATGGCATGAGCAAGGGCGTGGCGATCGCCGGTTTCAATAATGGTCTGCAGTGCCGATGCCAGATCTCGCCCGTCATGGTGTAGCACCGGGGTACGCGTCAGTAGCTGAGACTGGCGAGCGGGTGCGTCTTTATCGGTGCGAAAATGATCGTAGAAGCGCCAGTTGCGGATCATTTCACGCACCTGGAAAACTTCGGGGGCGGTGGTGGGATCGGCCAGTTGGTCAAACATGCTGCTGTAGACCGGCACTTTCTGTGCGACAACTTGCCACTGTCTGTCTGTACGGACTTTCAGCATATTGCCTTTTCGTTCCACTAACGAGGAAGCAGGGCGGTAGGATGGCCCATTAAAAATGACTTCCCGCTTAATCTCAGGATCAAGTGCAAAGGCTGATGAACTCGGTGTTGGCAACCCCAGGGTGATGGCATAGCCAAAATGGTCACTGGCAAAACCCAGCTTCAACCTGACGACATTATGCCGCGGTCCTCCTTCAATCGGCACGTCCCCACGTTTCATGCCGCGAGACAGGGTTTCCGGACCCGCCCAGTAGGTTGATGTTAATCCACCTTCTTCCGCCAGGGAGTTGACCACGCCTTCTTTTGCTGTCTCCGCCAGCAAACGTAATGCCTTGTAGAGGTTTGATTTTCCGCTGCCATTCTCTCCCGTGATGACACTCAATCGTCCTAACGGCAGGGTGAGATCGCAGATAGATCGATAATTAGCGATGGAGAAGCAGGTTAACATAGGCGCGGTCTCTCCCTTGAAACGTACTATGAATTTCCCAGTATAAACGGATACTAACCCACTGATATTTTTCGTAATGGAGTGAATATTTCAATTTGAAATTCCCTCATTTCGAATCCAACCCGAAGGTAGTAATGGTAATGAATGATGCCAGAGGCGATAGCGTCTGCAAAGAAGATGTTCCTGACGTGGTTAAAAAAATCATCTAACTTTAACGCCTTATAAGAAATTTTATGTCATAAAATTAAAGTGATTTAGGTGTTTCCTCTTTTAATTCATAGTTAGTTACATTTTGTTGTCTTTTTGCATGGCTGGCTTGATATCAATTGATGGTGAGATAAACTGAGTTAATAACTATCCGTTACCATTCCTCAATAATTACCTTACAGCAATCAGGCAAAAATATGTCGCTTAAAAATTTAAGTTTGATATCGATTGTATTTTTTATTTCTTCAATGCTTTTAGGATGCAGAATTAGCGATGATAAAGATCCTGAATGTCAGGCTAAATTGGATTCAGCGCAAAATAGTTTGGCGCAAAAAGAATATGGTTTATATCTTTCGATGCGCAACGAATTTCTCGCTGCCTGTAACCGATATGGCGTTGATTCTACATTAACATCTAAAAGTATCTCGTTGGATAACAGCATAAGTAATGATATGCAAAATTCGCATCAATATCTCTACTTTGTGGACCGGGAACGTTTGAATTTTCTTTCCGGTAGTTCAAGAGATTATAATGCGTATATGTCAAAGCAGTATGACTGGTTCGCCTCCCACGCTGATTACATTAAAGCCACCGATAAGAGAAAGGCAATTGACGTCATGACGGGATATGAAAGCGAAGTAATACGTTATTTCCGTCAATTAGGAACGGCTCATGCTACCTATTATCTGGCTAAATCATATGTTAAGCGTTATTCATTAGGGGATAATAGTGCAGCATTACTTCAGCAATTTTCTGAAGCGCTCGATCTGACTCCTTTTGCCACCCAGGAAATGTACAGCAATGCAATGAGTCTGGCCAGGGATAATAAAAACCAGAAATTAGAACAGCACTTTGCCCGGCAAGAAGTAGAACTTAATCGCGGTTGGGGTGCCACACCACAACAATCACGCATGTATCCTATTGATAAAGAAAAGCTTGTCAGGGTAGCTGAAAGTCTGGATGAGAAGCAGAGTCAGAAACTTAAAAATTCAACCCTGGAGTTGGCCGGTCTGCGTGACAAAGTTGATATTGAGAACCAGCAATTTGCTGCCCGACAGGTTGAAATCCAGGCTGAACAGGCGCGTGCAAATGCTGAATATGAAAAACAGAAGGATGTCGAAAATCAACAAACGATCGCTTCTTTAACCGGGATAGCGTCATCGGCGGTTATTGCACAAGCTTCCGGTGGGAATGTCATGCAAGCTGTCAACAGTAGCGCGGCTGATGCTGTAGCGGCTCAATCTAACGATCCAGAACTCATGCAGACCATCAAAAGTGGCTTTACATCGTTAACTGATTCGCAGCATCAGGAATGCAATCTTTCGACGACTTCAGGATTTAAAGCCTGTTGTAAATCTAATGGCGGAAAATTATTTACTACACCACGACCTGAAGGTGAGGTGAGTTACGCCTGTCGTCAATCACAACGCGGAAAGTTTGGCTGCATGTATAAGGGATCAACTCGGACAGGGCAGTGTGCCATGGAGTCGGAATGATTTGCGCTGTCAGACATACTTAAACGAAAAGGCCGCCCCTTGAGGGCGGCCATTGCTGTTACAACGTATTGCGACTCGCTGTTATTTGTAGAGTTCAGCCGTCATGTGAACACGGTTGTTGGTATTCGCTTCGGTGATTTTGTATTGAGCACCTTGCTGCTGTGCCTGCGCCGCGATTTTAGCTTCTGCACTGTCCAGGGTTGAGGCAGTAACGGATACGCTCTGTGCGAAACTTGCAGCAGACATCAGTGACAGAGCAGCAACAGCAGCGATTGATAATGCTTTGATAGTTTTCATGGTCTTATTCCTTCGTTTGTTTGGGTGGGAAGCGATGCGCCTCCGATGGAATAAATGATAACCATTGTTACCATTAGCAAGTTAACAATAAATGCTGATACTGTGATCATGCTAACTATCACGGTGATAGGAACCGCCAATGATGCTTTCGGGAGAGGGTTTACCTTGCGCAGGAGCGAAAGGTTGATGGCTTCATCTTCTGCCATTTTATAAACGCTCTGCTGAAGGCCTGCTGCGAACCAAAACCGTGCCGTAAAGCGATGGCAGAAATACTCTCCTGGCCTTCTGTGAGATCTTTGGCAGCCCTTTCAAGACGACGCTGGCGGACATAAGCCAGGATCGAGACACGATTGACTTGCTTGAACATATGCTGGATATGCCATCTGGAATAGCCTGAACGAGCGGCAACGTCCTCGATGCTATGTACGGCATGCAAATTCAGGTCAATCCAGTGCGTCAGATCTTCGATGATTTGTTCTCTGCGAGGCAAAATCTGTTTTCCTCCTGGTTGTGCTTCATCGTAATCATAATGTCTTTCAGGCAAAAAGTAATCGATTACTTTTTGCTAAAACTATGCTTGAGGCGAAGCACCGGGCTGGCGTATGAAGTAGGCCACAGCCAACGGTACGGCCAGCAACGAGATGATCAACCAGAAAATAATCTCCAGACTGAAGCGATGATAGCGCCTGACCCGCTCCTCAAGTTGGCGCACTGGGATGGCAGCTAAGCTGTCTTATCATGGTTCTTCCTGCGGGTCCCGTTTTGGCCATGTTCACCTCTCATTGATCAATGACCAAATATCGCTTATTTAAGAAATAGGGTGGGATATAATTATCCCACCCTTGGCAATAGCAGTACTGGAGTAGGCTTGAAATATTCAGGACGCCCGCTTTTTGGCAACAACGTATTATCCGGTTTCTCAACGTAAAAGTGCTAATGCCAAGGATATTAGACATTATAGGCTGTTTGACTGAACAAAATAATAACAGGATAACCTCCCACTCCCGGTCGGTGAAAAAATCTGATGGCTTAGTGAATACCAGCGATCTTCGACTGGAATGTGTGATAAAAGTCGAAAAATAAACATTTGCCAGCTCAATATAACTACAAATTATTCCAGGGGAACCATCCCTGAAACACCAGCGTCGTTTTTCGACCCTGTACGCTTTTAGCTCGTCACTGCCACCATAACTCAATATTTTCATGACGATACTCATCCTTCCTGTACTGGTGATTTTCTGGTCGTCAAGTATTATGTTTTCATAAACGCTATCGAGATCATCTAATAAGTCTCTGTCTGAACACCCCTTTATTTTCCCAGCAGGAATGTTGAAGTATTTGCATGCCTTATCATTTGCATAAACATATCGGGATGAGCTGTCTTTGACAGCCCAACCCAGTAGTGAGTTTTTAAAGTAAAATTCCATTTTTTCAACCGGTTATTACGATATGTCCTTTTTTAAGAAAAAACTGGGGTATATAATTATCAAACCGGTTGGTTCTGCAAAAATCAACTAATGCGGTTGATGAGTTGACCCCCGTCTTTTTGAATGAGCTGCGTAGTCTGCCATTGACGGCATCAACGGAAATGCCAAGAACATTACTTATCTCTTTAAGACTGAGATTGCATAGCAATAAATACATCACTTCCCACTCCTTTTCGGTAAAAAGTTCGGAGGGCGTCTGAAAAGTCGCATGTTGATTCAACTTTCCGTTTAATAATGATGTGGGGGTAAGAATATTCACATGCCTTACACTGATGACAGTGCCTATGCATAAACCATTTTCATCATAAAGGGGTTCCTGTATATTATAAACAGGTTGCATTATTTTTTCCCGCCCCTGTATATGGGTGGTGATCGCTCTTAAAACCGTCCCGGAACTTTCGACAAATCGTTCCTGCTGCTCGAATATATCTGCAAACTCAGCGACAGGGACGGGAACATCATGAATTTTCAAACCCTCGTAATCATATGTGGTAGAGATTGTTTGCCAGATCTTAAAGGCTTTATTGACATAAACAAACTTTGATGTCCTGTCTTTTATCGCCCAACCTACCACCGTGTCATTCTCAAACATCTGAATCAAACTTTTCGGTATCGATAATGTACTCATCAGTGTCGTCTCTCCATTGACTGATACTACATAAAACTTACCCTACATAAAAGTGACCCTACCTGAAGTCAACCTTTCATATCTGTATTAAAACAGCATACTTGCAGTTAACAAATGCAGCGCCAGGGAAATACTAGTAAAAATATAAAATAAAAGAAGTGATCTTCGCCCATATCTGACCCGGAAATGGGCTTTTTTTAAATTTAATAAATATTCATGCTATCAGGTATTAATGAAGGGGGGCATATGCCAATGGTTTAACCATTATGGGTTAAGTTTTCTCATTAATAATTAGCGGTGGCAGGGAGAGTGGTAACGTGCACGCCGATAATGAATTAGTTACAACAAACAAAAGGGTGCTTGCTCAAAATCACTTCGCCATCATGCCTCACAGGCTGGGTAGAGGAGCAACCTGAAACTCGCCGGTATTGTTGCTTGACTGGTGTTGGGCCGCAGGCCGATGTGGTTTTTTTGAAGCAAATGTATGATGTAACTAATATGCACGAAGGATCCGTTTGGATATCGGAAATTATTGTACGTTTAGGGGTCCGCATGGAAAACGGAAAATATCCCACGCTAAGACTGCTTTTTGTACAATTCAGTATCAACAGTGCGTAATGACCGGTATTTTCCGGCCCCCAGTTTAAGATTATTACGCCAGACGTAATCTCCGCTGTCAGTAACGTCAGCCCACTGGCGCGATAACTCTGATTCTCCAGCCCACGATCCCTGATTTCACCCAGCCGGTGCATGAATACCGCTCGCGCAAGAGCATTACGGGCCTCACCCCTATTCAGCCCAGCCTGTACGCGTCGTCGCAGGCCAGGATCACGGAACCAGTCCAGCATAAACAATGTCCGCTCGATGCGGCCAATTTCTCTCAGTGCTTTGGCAAGTCCATTCTGTTTTGGATAACTGGCTAACTTTTTTATCATCAGCGATGCGGTGACAGTCCCTTGTTTAATCGAAGCTGCCAGGCGCAATACCTCATCCCAGTGAGCCTCAATGTCTTTGATATTCAGGCTGGTAGTTGATATGACGGACTGAAGCCCCGGATACCGCTCGACCTTTCCATGAATAAACAGCCTCTTATCATGAAGGTCACGGATCCTTGGCGCAAAAGCGAAGCCCAGCAGATGCATCAGGGCGAAAACATGCTCAGTGAATCCTGCTGTATCGGTGTAATGCTCGGTAATTTCCAGCTCGCTTTCATGGTACAGCAGACCATCAAGCACGTGGGTTGAGTCGCGCACCCGACTGATCACTTTGGCGTAGAACGGACTATATTGGTCTGAGATGTGCGTATAAATCTGCACGCCCGGCTCCTGCCCATATTTAAGATTGACCTGGCCTGCATAACGCCCATGACTGCCAACCCGAAAGTTCTGCCCGTCTGACGACGATGTTTTCCCGTCGCCCCAGAATGCGGCCAGAGGTCGGGCTTTCTGGGCGTTGACCAGCTCAGCCAGCGCCGCTGAATAGGTTTCATCACGGATGTACCATGCCTGAATGCCTTCGAGTGACGATTTTGTTGCACCAGGGCAGGACTCTGCCATTTTTGTCAGCCCCAGATTGATGCCGTCGGCCAGAATGGTGGTCAGCAACAGCCTTCCGTCTTTTGGCCTGACGTTATTATTTTTGAGATGTGCGAAGTGACGTGTAAAACCCGTCCAGCTGTCTACTTCTTCCAGTATCTCCGTAATTTTCGGATGGGGGAGCATGCCATAAACCAAATCGGCAAAGGGTGAAACACCTGAAGGAACGCTGTTCTCCAGCGGAGTGATTTTCACACCTTTATCTGAGATATCAACATCTGGCAAATCACCAGCAAGAGCCATCGCGTTAACTTCTTCCAGACGCGATGCGAGAAGTGTCATACGGGTCTGAATATATGCCTGGCAATCGGTCTGAACGGCCAGCTGTAACTGGTCATTATGTCGGGATTTCTCAAACTCAGTGACCGGGATGAGATAATCATCAAAATTTCTGTATCGTCGCGAGCCTTTTACCCAGATATCACCGGAACGTAACGCTCCCTTAAGCTCATTCAGTACGCAAAACTCATAATACTTGCGGTCGATACCTGAAGGCGTGAGCACCAGTTTCCGCCAGCTTTCAGGGATAAAACCTATTGGCGCTTCGGGCGGAACTTTACGGAGCTGCTTACGGTAGATTTCCCTTGTAGTCTCAAGAGCATCGCTAAGCGCTTGCGCCGCAGGTGCCGCCACGAACTGTAATACTGACAACATTCGCGGGGCATATTTTCGAAGCGTACTGTATTTTTCGGTGATCAGGTGAAGCGGGTCAAAATTGCCTTTACGGGACAAAAATCGCGTTTCTTCCACGCTGCTGATGAACTCCTGCCAGGGAAGGACGTCTTCTATTGCGAGCCAGGGATCTTCACCGGATTCTCTGGCGTTAAGCAATGCCTGCCCGACGGAAGCATACTGCTTCAGCTTACTCTGAATTAGCTTTCCCGTTTGCTGGAGCCGTTCGGCCTGTGTGCGTTTTGCGCGGCTGAACAGGCTACCCAGAATACGTTCGTGCAGTTCTATAACTTCGTCAGTCAGTGTGGCCCGAGCTTCCTGAATGACACAAACCAGCGTAGCGTAACGCCTGACATCGGTAAATTTTGCCAGATCTCTACTGCTCATTTTCCGGCCCTCACGTGCCAGTTTGAGCAACCTGTTCTGGTGAACGGAAAGCGCAATACCATCAGGCAATCCCAGTGCGGCGATAGAATTAAGCCGATCGATATGTTGCAGCACATTTTTACCGTTGATTTTACCCGGAGGCTGAAGTAGCCAAGCGAGTCGGGTAGGTTGTTCACCCTCTGATATGAGCAGGCTATCGAGAGCTGATTTATGCTGCGTTTCCAGTTGCGCGACAAGTGCCGAAAATACGGCTCTGTCAGCGAGCGTGACGACTTCGGCAAGCGTCCGTTCGATCACATCAACAGAAGGGAAAATAACATTATTGTTATGCAGCCAACTGAGCATTTCTTCCGCCAGCATAAACCCTTTGTCAGTTCGCATCGCATAAGGGTGCAGATGCCGGATACAGCCTTTTTGCAGTGTCCGGCTGAATGGAGATAATTTAAGGTAGCGATAAAGTTCGGACAGGTGTTCCCAGCGGGTTTGCTCTCTGGATGCATATTCATGCCATAAATCAGGCTGTATTTTCAGTCGGGAAGCGACTCTGGATACGACGCCACTGTGAGGGAAATTACTTTTGTCAGGACTAAATCCTGGCCCGCGCAGGTAACAGAGTAATACCGCAAAACCCAGGCGATTAGCTGGCCGACGGTGCTTATTAATGAGTGCAATATCCTGTTCATTCAGAAAACACATTCGGGTCAGAATAATTTCCTCATCTGGTATAACAAGTAAGCGATCCTGCTCTTCACTGCTCAGTATCTGTCGCCGTGGCATAAATGCTTCCCTCGCGTATAGTTTCCATATGTTATGGATTGACTGTGACCGAAACTGACCGGTTTCGTACAGCAATCGAATAATATGTCCGAAAGTAAGTTAAATTAATTTCGGACATACATTATAATTCGTACATCCATTTCGTACGGAAATTTGCAATATGTCACGGGTTTTTGCCTACTGCCGCGTATCCACCCTTGAACAGACAACAGAGAACCAGCGTCGTGAAATTGAAGTGGCGGGTTTTACCATCAGACCCCAGCGACTGATTGAAGAGCATATCAGCGGTTCGGTTGCCGCCAGTGAACGTCCTGGTTTTACCAGACTGCTTAACCGCATGGAAAATGGCGATGTGTTGATTGTCACCAAACTAGATCGTCTCGGACGCAATGCAATGGACATCAGAAAGACAGTTGAACTGCTGGCAGATTCTGAAATTCGGGTTCACTGTCTGGCGCTGGGCGGTGTCGACCTCACCAGCCCTGCCGGGAAAATGACCATGCAGGTGATCTCGGCGGTTGCAGAGTTTGAGCGCGATCTGCTCATTGAGAGAACACATTCTGGAATTGCACGGGCAAAAGCATCAGGGAAACGATTTGGACGTCCCTCCGTACTGAATGATGACCAGAAGCAATTAGTCCTGGAACGACTCAGTACAGGGGTGACTGTGAGTGCGGTGGCTCGTGAATTCAATACCACGCGACAGACTATTCTCAGAGTAAAAGCTGCCAGATATTCAGACTGTTAGTTCTGTTTAACACAACGGGCTTTTACGGTCTTAACTCACCATATTTATACGAGGCCGTCGTACCACCATCGATTAATATATCGCTGCCGCTGATATAGGTGCCATTCGGCCCAAAAAGAAACTCAGCAAGTGCACCTATTTCATCAGGCGTACCGCCACGACCTGCAGGAGATTTAGCCAGCATATTCCGGTAAAATGCACCACGGTCAACACTATTCAGCTCATCATAGGCCAGCGGTGTGTATACAATCCCGGCGCTGATGCAGTTTATTCTGGCTCCACGTTTTCCCCACTTCACTGCTTCAGCCATCACGCGCAAAGCATTACCTCGCTTGGAAAGCTGGTAAGCGTACAGGCTATCATTAACCTCCTTAACCCACGGTAGTTCGAGCAGCGTCTCGGGCTCAAGTGTCGCCAGAGCATCCGCTTGTGCTTGTGTGAAAGCATCAACATTCAGTCGGTGGCTGGACTGAGAACCAATCACAACGGCTGACCCACCTGGCGCAATGACGTTGCCAAACTCTTCAAACAGTATGGCCGTACCGTATAAATCAACTCGAATAATGTCCTGCGCTTTCGCCTGAGAGGGAGACAGTCCGGCTGTATGAATAACACCTTTTACATCACCAATATGGCAGGCTTCTTTTACTAAATTTTGCACGGATTCGCGTGAACTGACATCAACAAGCGTGGTACTTACTTCAAACCCGGCACGTGATAACGTATGTTCGACTGCTTCTGCTATTTCAGGTTTAATATCAGCCAATAAAATATGCTTACCAATACTAACCCGACGTGCAATAGCCTGAGCAATAGATCCACTGCCTATAACAACAATCACGTCTTTCATTGTTTTCTCCAGTGTTTATCAGAGATGAATATAAAGGAAGATTTTCATTCCCAATGAAAATCTTCTACGAGCAAATTATTGAGCTTTATTCATAATATCGACAACAACACTATGGGTGTAAATGTCATTTATGCCGAACCATTCAGCATTACCCAGGATGTTTTCAATAAGTTCAGCGCTAACTTCAGTAATTCCCAGTTGCGGAAGGCGGGTTGGTGTGCCAATTTTATCAAACCAGGCCTCCAGTGCTGTAATACCTTGCTCTGCGGTTTCGAGTCCAAAAATTTCGCGCGCAAATCGGGTAAACTGCTCTGTATTACGTGGCTGATACCACTTCATCCACGCAGGCATAACTACAGACAAACCAGCACCATGCGGGACATTAAACAGGGCGGATAACGAATGTTCAATCATATGGTTCGGATAACTGAAGCCTTCTGTACCGGAATATATTAAACCATTCAGTGCCTGCGTGGATGCCCAGGCAAACTCAGCACGCGCATGATAATCTGATGGATCTACCAGCAATTTCTCTGTACTTTCCATCACGGTTTTAATGATAGCCTCAACCATTCGCGAGTGGAAACGTGGCTGATGTGTTGCAGTGAAATAGCCTTCAATAGAATGTGCGATAATATCTGCGGCAGAATAAACCAGATATTCACGGGTAATGGTTTTCATTAATTCCGGATTAACCACCGAGACAACCGGGAAAAGATGAGCGGAGTTAATCGCGTACTTTTGTGCGGTGTCTTCATTGGTTACCACGGCACCACAGTTCATTTCACTACCTGTCGCAGCCAGGGTCAGAATATCAAACACGGGCAATGCACTGTCGATATTACTTTTACCAATAAACAGATCCCAGACGTCCCCCTGATAGGGTACTCCCGCCGCGATAGCTTTAACGCTGTCCAGTACTGATCCACCACCAATACTTAATACTGCGTCAACATTATTCTGACGAGCCAGATTGATGCCTTCCCGAACTTTCCCCAGCGTCGGGTTACTAACGATGCCGCCGCATTCAACAAAAGTAATGCCGTTTTTATCGAGTGACTCCGTGACTATGGAAAATAACCCGTCACGTTTAATTCTATCGCTGCCATAACATATCAGAACGTGTCGAGAGCCATGCTTTGCAAGATGCTCGCCAATATTTTTTTCTTTATCTTTCCCGAAATCAAGCGTGGTGGGGTTAAACCATGTGAAGTTTTTCATATTACTTATTACCTTATCTGTGCTTACGCTATATTTTTGAAAAAATTCAGGTTTGTTACATTGGTTGTATATCAGTCCACATAAAATTAGAAAGACGTTCAGCTATCAACCATTTCCCATTCTGAAAAACATAACGGTCATGATAGCGCACGCCGCTGGTCTGCCTAATACGCTGACCATTCTCATCTTTGATTAATACTACCTGACAATAGGCAATACCCGCAGCCGCATCACCATCAATGGTTACCGTTTGCTGGCCGTTAATATGATAAACAACGGAAAACTGTGCCAGATAGCCACTGAACGCATCAAGAATTTGTTGCTGACCCTTTAAATCAAAGACTTCTTTACCGTCCATCACAACATTAATATGTGCATCAGCAGTAAACAGGGGGATTTGTGCTGCAACATCTTTTTCATCAGCCAGGTTAGAAAAAGTATCGACAAGTTCTCTGAGCGCCAGGCGCTGGGCTATTTCGTGATTAGTCATTTTTCATTCCTTAATTAAATTTGTACAGATAAAAGTTAATCCAGTCGTTTCAACACGCGTGCAGGGTTACCGCCAACAACGACGTTAGGCTCCACATCCCTGGTCACAACCGCGCCACCCGCAATTACTGCGTTTTCACCAATCGTTACGCCAGGCAGAATCAGTGCTCCGGCACCAATCCACACGTTATTGTGGATACGAACTGGTTTACAGATAAGAGTATAGCGATCGTCAAAATCATGGTTAGTGGTAGTAATTGTTACCTGTGGCCCGATTTGCACATCATCACCAATCTCAATGCCGCCAGCAGACATCATGGTGCAGTTATGGTTGATGAAGACATTTTTTCCTACTTTCACCTGGCGACCAAAATCGATGTAACATGGCGGCAGAATATGTGAACTACCGTCCAGAGCTTCACCAAGAAGCTGTGTAAAGAGAGGACGTAGCGTATCGTCGAGGAATTCAGTCGCCATATGGTTAATGGCATGCGTGACTTTCCAGCTCTCTCCCATATCGCTGATTGCCTGCGCATATTCAGGAGAACGCATGCTGACGGGTTTGCTTTCAGCAAGTTTTTGATATAAATCATTCTCTTTCATTTTTGTATCCTGTTGATTGTCATTACTGTCTCAATGAAAATAATTATCCGCGCATTATTATCTCTGGTATATGAATTATTTCCACTTTCAGAATTCTCATTTCAGGTATAATTGGTTTTCTTTAGGTCCCCACTTTATGCAGGGAACATCATGCTGGATAAACTAGAATCACTAAAGATTTTCTGTACTGCCGCAGAAACCCTTAAATTCAGGGAGACCGCGACACGACTGGGAATTGCACCACAACTGGTGACCCGCGCCATTGCAGAACTGGAGAAAACACTGGGTGAGATGCTGTTTGTACGTAACACGCGCCAAATGAAGTTAACGCCTTTTGGACAGCTTTTTTGGCCCAAAGCGGAAGCGCTACTGGTGGACAGTGACATGCTCTTTGCTGAAGGTAACAAGCACAATTCTCACGAAATATCCGGAAACGTGCGAATTACACTCCCGCCACTCTTTGAAAATCACGATATTCTGCGTCGCCTGCTGCAAAGTTTACTGGATTACCCTCAACTCAGCATTGAATGGCTGCCGACAGATGCCCATCTCAACATTATTGACGAGCAAATTGACATCGGCATACGTATTGGAACCGTTCCGGATAACCGTTTTATTGTGAAAACAATCCATCCCGTAGGAGTGAGTATTGTTGCTGCACCGGAACTGGTTGCCCGCCACGGCATGCCGGATTCTTTGCAGGATTTGCGGCACAATTATCCGCTCAGCGCCCTGTATAACAGAAATTCCGGGCGGATCTGGGCATGGCAATTTGCTGATGGCAGTAATTTTTTCCCTGTCCGGCCTGCATTCATTGCCACTGATATCAGCAGTGAATTGTCTGCTGCATTGTCTGGCCGCACCTACAGCCAGCTGGCGGATATTACAGTACGTCCCTATTTACAACGCGGAGAGCTGGTGAATATTTTGCCGGAGTATAACTTCCAGGCCTGGCAATTATATATTTTTCGTCCCCATCAGCCTTTGTTACCTGCCAGAGTTCGTCTGGTCTTTGACCTGCTTACCCAGATCCTCAGAGACCTGTTTCACAAACAGAAACAGGTCTCCCGGAAGTAGCCTTAGCGTTATTCTTTATGTCTGGACATGATGAACAGCACGATGATCAGTGATGTAGCTATGAGGACAGCCGCTGCGATGAAAGCATTATCGACCTGATGGGCAAGACGTTCCTGACCGGTTAAAAACTGCCCTCTGGTTTCAGCGGCTGCGACCATAACACTGATCCCAAGAGCCCCACCGACCTGATGTACGGCATTTACCACGCCAGATGCCGCACCGGCATCCCCTGGCTCAACACCGCCAATACCTGATGACGTCAGAGGCCCCATCGCGCCCCCCATTCCGAACCCGATGAAAATCATGGGTGTTAGGAGCCCATCAATATATCCTGATGTCTCTGAAAGGGTACATAACATTAATATACCCGCCAGTGCTGAAATCAGGCTGACCAAAAGGATATTCCTGCTTTTGACACGAGAGGATAAGGCAGGGACATAAAGCGCAGTAACGAAATTGACGAGCATGGAGGGTAAAAATGCAAATCCGGCCTGAATTGGCGAATAATCAAGAACGCCCTGCATAAATAGTGTTGAGTAAAAGAAAAAACCCATTGCTGCGCCAATATACAGCAACCGGGCGGCATATGCACCGGATCTCTCCCAACTACGAAACAGACGTAAAGGTATTAAAGGATCGCTTATTCTGGACTCAATGAAAATGAACGCAGCAAGTAAGGCTATCCCCCCAATCAATGCCAAAAGTGTAATACTACTATGCCATCCCACCTGTGCAGATGAGATCGTTCCATAAATAATAGCGGCCATCCCGGCTGAGGATAAAACAGTACCAGGAATATCAAGTCTGCCGATGTGTAATTCTGTCTCAGGAATAAATCTGTTTGCGGCCCAAATCAATACAATGCCAATAGGTACGTTAATCAAAAAACCCACACGCCAGGAAAGTAAGTCAGCTACCAGTCCCCCCAGAACAAGTCCAATACTGGCGGATAGGCCACCGGCTGCTGCATAGTAAGATATCGCTTTAGCTCTTTTATGGGGAGGCTGAAACGTCACCTGGAGTATTGCAAGTGTTGAAGGGGCAAGAATTGAAGCACCGACCCCCTGAATAGCCCTTGCGGTGACCAAAAATTCAGCGCCCGGGCTTAGCCCAATGGCTAACGAAGAAATTGAAAACAACCCCAGACCCAGAGTTAACATTTTTCGACGCCCATACATATCACCCGCTTTCGCACTGAGAAGCAGAAAACCACCAAACGTAAGCGCATATGCGCTCGATACCCAGGATAATCCAGTAGCGCTGAAATGAAACTCATTCTGAATTTTTGGTAATCCTGTAATTACAATCGAGTTATCAATAACAATCATGACATAGCTCATCAATACGATGGTCAGGATAGTCATGGGATGCGAGTACCTGCTTGGCGTATTTATTGACGTACTGGACAACATTTAATTTCTCTTCTGGCGTGGAATCTTAAATCAGGGATACCGTCTGGCGTTTTTCGAAAAATTTAACGCACCATAAGCGTCAAAAAATTGATCTTGCGTTAAGCATAAATACCTCTATTCAGCTTTATGCGCGGGCAATGCCCAGACTGTCACCTGAATAAAGGGCTGGAGTGATAACCACCTGAGTGATCAGATCAGCAATACTTAACCGGGACACACTGCTCCCCATGAACGTCTCCCCTTTTTTGGTGAGTACATAATCCACATCACTGCCATTGGTAAACCATCCTGGGCGGATAATCGTGTATTCCAGACCAGAGGCTTCTACCACGGCAGCCGACTCCCGATAAGGTGTCAGCACTGCACCATAGTGCTGATCTGGAACTTCATCATAGATACCCATCGAGCTGATAAAGATAAGCCGCCTGACACCGACATCTTTCATTGCCTGCACAATACACTGCGCCTGTCTTTTCATATCACCGCTCAGGTTGGCATAAATAATATCTTGTCCCACCATTGAGGCTTTAAGTTGACGGGTATCAAGAACATCCCCTTCAATGATTTTTATCCGGGAGGGATCCTGATTGCTCAACCGGTCTGACTGACGTAAATAAAGTGTCAGTTGGGCTTCGCTGTTATCCAGCAGATAGCGTGTAGCAACTCGCGCCAGGGAACCGGCAGCGCCAAGAATCAATACATTAGCCATTTATTTATCTCTCATTAATTAGTATGCAGACAGTGTAAATGGATCGTTTATCATTGTATGTGGATTTATTTTGCTTTCAGTATTCATAAATCAGGAATTATTGAGTGAATTTGTAGCGGGTAAATACAGAGGAAAGTACTCTTCACCAGCGACTCAGCGACTCAGCGACTCAGCGGCAAGAGCGTCATACATCGTACTGATGGATGACGGAGGAATATCAAAGGATCTCGGCCTTGATGCCTGCGTATACAAAAAACGGGCTTAACGTGGGATATTTTCCGTTTTCCAAGCGGGCCCCGTTTAAGGAGACTTGAACGATCCAAGCAGTGAGAGACAATCCGGGATCAACCATCGATTGATGGCAGCTGAAACCTAACTAAGGCTGGGGGCTAACCACCCCGAACCTTTTTGGCTACTCTGTATTCTCCAGCAAGGCTGTAATCCAAAACCTCTGGCAGTCGATGTATCGGAATACCTGATTTCCCGAAACTTACTACTTAATCAACAGTCAAGGTATCATTAGGTGGTCGCATAGCATATGGGGATCTCACCTTTAGGCCCCATTACGCCACCTAAAATTTCCAGATTTCACGTAGCGCGCTGATTTGATTTACATCAGATGCAAAAAAGCCTGACTGGTGTGATCGGGCTTTTTTGTTTCCCGGTGCTGAGTTGATACTCTGGCCGGGGGAGAAGTCACTCTACAATTGAATCGCTGGCATTACCGGAAGGTATAGACCGTACCCCAAACGGCCCCCTACGACATGAAAAAATATCTAATCAAAATCGTCCCGTCATTCTCGGCTTTTCTTTTTTTCCATCATATCGACCATCGCTCCCTGATGAGCCTCAACATTACGAATATAGCGCATCAGCGTTTCCGGTTTTTTCCAGGTACCTTCCTGCATGATCTGCGCAATAGGGTAGCCGTTGCGCGTCATGTCTTGTGCCGCACCGACGCGGGCACTGTGCCCACTCCACTGGCGATAGCGGTTTTTGTTTGCGCTGGCAGAGCCTGAAATACCCGCGACTCGCCAGGCTTTACGGAAAATATCCTCGACCGCCGGACGACTCAACGTCTGATGTTCCGATGGAAGGGCCTTATTCGAACGATGTACCCGACAAAACAGAAATGCATCCGGTTCTCCCCGAAGACCGGACGCGTTCAGCCACTCATCCAGCCGCTGACTTGAAAATGCGCTCAGCGCCTTAATCAAGCCACCGGTCATAACGATAGTTTTGGTGTGGGAGATGTCGAGAATAATGCGCCCGTCCGCAGATCGCGAAATATCGCGTACCCGAATGCGTACAATTTCGCTGATACGCAAAAGCGTGCTGTAAGCAACATGCAAAAATGCCAGATTGCGTAATTCCTGCAACCGCCCGGAATCCGCCCAATGATCATCGATGGTATCTAAATCGCTCAATCTGAAGGGGACAGCCTGACCGACACGTTCTCCTGCAACCACCGCCATACGATTTATTTTCTTCATCACACGATAAATTAGCGGAGAAACATTTGGCGGCGTCACGCCAGCGTTACGGTGTAACATTGCAATCAATGATGCATGCGTGGAAATCGTACTTGAAGCGCGTCCGGTTTGTTGTAACCAGGAAAGATAGTCCCGCAGATCGCTCGATAGCATCGGTAAAAAGCTACGTTGGTTTTCCTGCGACCAGCGCCAACAAACCGCCATCACACTCATCAGCTGTGACCAAGTATTGGTTGAAAAGGCTTCTCTGTCCTGCACAAACTCTTGTAGCCGCGCGGCAATATCACTCTCTGCGGGAAAGGTGAGAATCTGGCTGGATTTCTGAACAAACTCTGTCATTGCTGCTCATTAATTCATCGATGGTGGTAGTGATCGCGCTACGCCAATTCTGCGATATCGCGTGGGTCAATTCCTTGCAGATTTTATGTAGCGACGCCCAATTAATGAGCGTTTTTTTCCGCTGCACCCGATGCCAATACTGCGACAAATTCGTCTCCCGGCAGACAGTAATCATACCCCGGAACGGTGGGAAGAACCTAACTTTACATAATTGGCATTATGTAAAGTTAGGATTTTAAGGATCGCAATATCAGGCAGAGGATAAATCCCTCTGCCTGTTGGAGAGGCTAAGGTGATGACGTAGAAAGTGAGTGTTTTGATGGCGGTTTGAGGCCCGAAAGCTGTTCCCCCAACTGCTGCCCAAGATTGACTGCGTGGTACATTTTTGGCGTCTGTCCCGCTATAACCCGTGTATTAATGCTATTGGCAACGGCCGGGACAGTGCTATCACTCTGGATAGCCAACGCCAGCCGTCCAACAATCGGCCCTTTGGGATGGTAGAGAAAGTGCTCCGTTATCTTACCGCCCAGATCCAGCCCGCTTACGTCACAGTAAAACTCACTATGGCAATGACCATCTACACAGAGTTGGCCACGTATTGCTATTAGCCCGTCTTTCGTCTGCGGGGAATCAATGGCAATCAGGGTATCAGGTGCCAGAAAGTAGCGGCTGACATCAGCAGTATCCAGCGTCGTACAAATGCTTTTTCCCCCCACCTGTGCAGAATAGCTGGTCAGAGTAAAAGACGGAGCCGTACCCGGTGGAATGGGGTAGTCACCCGTTAGCTCTATGTCCCGTAGCGCAAAGTACCATTGGTCCGACGCGACAGTTGTACCGTTGCTCACCGCCGGGTTTAGCCATCGTCGGATGCCACGGGCATGATGTCGAATCAGCTGAGCTTCAAGCTGTGAGGCACAACTATCCCAGAGGCCATTTTGTAAAAAGAAGTCCGTATCAGGGACTCTCGGCAGCGCCAGCTTATCGTCGCTTTCCTGATAACATGCGTTGAAAGGTATCACAGCGTCGATATTCAGGCTGGCAATAGCCTGCGCCATTTGCTGATCCTGACCGCTGAAATTAGTGCGACAGGCATCAATAGCTCCGTTCATGGCAGACACAATGGCTAAAGTGCAGAGCCTGTCATAGGCCGGATCGGCGGTTTCGGCATCCACTGCACAATAGACTGACGGCCCGCCGACAAACCAGGTGACATACCCCTGAGTCCAGTTTTCCAGCAAAAGATCGTAAACCCTTTCCTCCGGTTCAGTGGCAGGATATTGGTCAATAGAGGTAACGGACACTGGCACATGCTGGCCGTTGGATAGCCCTGCAAGCACGCTGCCCCTGGACAGCGCACTGACTCCCCCGGCAATCATGCTGGGAACCGAATCGATTGTGCTCCACGGGTCGATAGAGGTGCGAAGGCAGTTATCGGCTTCCTGAGTACGAAAAGGGTGTGCCGCTGTCGCAAAGACTGGCAGTTTATTAAGCTGATAAAGGCTACGCTCCCTGCGCAAAGGTGATTCAATCAGGACAATTTTGCGCGCCCCCTGACTGGACATCACCTCGTCTCCGACATTAAGGGTCTCAATGGCTTTACCTGAACCATCCGCCATCAGCACCTGAGTACCTTTGCCAAAACAGCTTGATGAGGGCGGGGGAAACCAGTTCAGGTTTCCCCACTGGCAAAGGCTTAACGGATAGCCATTGTTGACTGTTTTATTAAAGGTATTGGAAATCGGAAACCCGTCGGGAGGTACACGCTGAATGATGGTCTCCTTTTCCGGCATCGCATCACTGATGCGCGGTGCGATTTTCGCCTGCACATCACTGCCACTCAGGGCGGTATACCACTGGGTATAGCCGCCATTCCACCAAGAGCCCGGCCCCACAGGAGCCGGAACGATGAGTCCCTGTGTCTGACTCTGTTGAATAACCGCATCCACATCTGCCGCCCCAAGGGCTTTAAGGGTGACCCATAAATTAAACAGAAACCAGACAGCCGCGTTGGTGCTGTCACCGCCAGCGGATATGGCCTGGTTAATATTAGCGGTGAACTGGCCGCGAGCGATGGCCTGGGCCAGAAGCTGTGCTGATTGCGGTCCCTGCCCGTTATTCATAATGGGCCTCAAGGCCGCCGACGTTGGCGCATAGCCCTGGGTAAAAACCCCCAGATAGCTGGCTGTCAGGGCGGGCATTAATGCGCTATGGGCCCCAGACAGTGCCCCGGAGAGTTTCCCCGTATCCAGGGGGATAGAGGTACTGAGCCGGATGGCATCACTTAAAATACTGACGCCGTAGTTACTCCACCAGGTGCTGTTCAACGCGGGCTGCATTGCCTGAACCTGGGTGGCAACCTCTTGCCCGCCAGCGTTTGGTGTGATGCCGTTGTAGAACGCATCCCGGTAGCCGGAATAGGGTCCCGTATATTCCATCAATATGGTGACCGTGACACCAGAGCTTGACGGCTCCGGCGCAATCCGCGAGTTGGGTAAATTGACCTGTAACAGGTTAATCAACGTCCCCCGGTGACACTGAATAAAGCTGCTATCGCCATAGAAAGGTAGCGCATTAATCAACCCGACCAGCGGCCCGCTGAGCGGGTCATCGCCCACCGTGCGAATAGCCACGCCGATCCCGCCCTCAATCTCTTGCACAAACTGCTGTTGTAGCTGTTGATAACTACTCATTTTGCGCTCCTGCTACATCACGCTAACGATAGATACAGGGGCCTGGGTAACTGCCGCTGGCACCGGCGGCGGTGGAGCGACTGAGAGGGTGAAGCTGGCCGCCTCACTCCCTAAGGTATTACTGGCTCCCAGCGTGTAGATGGTTGATGAGGCTGGCGTGGCTACGCCCCCGTTAGGTGCAAGCTGCCCGGTCTGCGTGCTGAACGTCAGGAAAGCGGCGGGGGCCGGAGACAGCGTATAAGCCATCGGCGTGCTGGGGTAAACGCCAAAGGCAGCGCCATAGGTCTGCTGCTGCGATGGCGTCGTATCCACGAGGAAGGCGACATCCATCATTCGCATATAGTTAGGCTTCATACCTGACACGGTCAGGGTAAATGTGGAGCCCGTCGACGCGCTATACCCCACCCCCGTTGGCGTACTGATGATATAGCCTGAGGCATTGGCTGGTACGTAGTTGCCTTGACTATCAGGAATAACCGATCTCAGCGTGAGGTTAAGTGCGGCCAGATATTTGTTATCACTGGTCAGGCGGGCATCACCCTGCGGGGTGCTCAGCCAGGTTTGAGTGACGACCGTCACGCCATCAGTATTTGCTGTTGTTGAGGATGCAGGGACCCATTTGGGCTGGAATGAAAGGCTGTTATCACTCATCAGACTGAGGTAAGCCACCACCGGTGGTGCGGTCGGGTCAGGCTGAATGGCCGTCAGGATCTGGCTTAAGCCGTAGCCATCCGTAGTGACCTGCCAGACGCTATCCGGCAGGCTGGATGCGGCACTAATGATGCTAATGCTCCTGTCATTGCCGACGCTGAGCAGCTTGCCGTTAATGCCTAAGGTGAAGCCGATCATCAGCAAGTTTTGCTGGTCCACATTGGCATATTGAGTTACGTAATCAATGCTGCTGGCGCGGGAGCTTATATAGAAACCCGCAGGGCGGACGTAGGTATCGACAAATTCTTTGACAGGATCCGGTGGGGTACGGGTCATTTCGTATATCATCAGTGCGATCCCGGCAAGTGCCAGCAATATTGCCAGTGGGCCTGCGGCAGAAATTAGCCCGGCGAGCACACCTTCACCGGCGATAAATCCGCCGGAAATGGCCCATTCTCCGATGGTGGCAAACAGCATCAAAGAACCACTGATGATATTGATGACATCCGTAGCCAGGGCAATGCCTTTTTCACCTTTAATTAGCGAATACAGGCTAAATCCAATACCAGCCAGAATAAAGATAGGTCCGATTCGAGTGGCAATGAACTCTTCCAGGTTTCTACCAAGAATCTTACCGACCCAGCCAGCTTCTTCCATTACGGTTTCGGCGCTGTTAACCAAAACAGCCGTTACCGCCCCTTCGTTCATCACGGCTATTTTCCCCATGGTCCCTTCCGTATCCGCGAGCCAGCGCGCAGCGCTGTTGCCAATACGTACCAGGCTTTGGTCAAGGATGCTGTCCTCACCTATCACCACGATTTTGGAGATGGCCGCCGTGCGTTGGCAGGTTGTCATGCCTTCAACGCCATAGATGGAGTAGATGCGTACACCTCGTTTGACGACGGCGGCAACAATTTGCAAACCCACCTGAGAGGCATCGACTATGACCTGGGCCTTTTGCGAAGGACTCAGCTTGTCCCATTGTTTGAATTGTGAAAAAAGATTAAACACGGCCAACCCGGTGATCCCGCCGATCAGAATGGAACCGAATAGATTGGCAACGGTATTCAGTCGTGGGTAATTGGTGGAGAACCATTTCACAAATCGGTTTGCGACGAAGGGTAAGGCGAGGGTGTCCCTAATGGCGCCCGATAGCCCGCGCAAGGCATTGATGGAATCGTGCAGGATCTTATCGGCTTCGGCATCATCAAGAATACTTTTTATCTGCGCAGCGGCCTGGGCAATCTGCTGGTCTTCGTTCGCCAGGTTCTTATCCACAAAATATTGCAGATACTGCTTAATCATATCGAAATTATCGGCATCACCGGTAAAGCCAAACATGCTTGGCAGAATATTCGTCGCCATAAAAATATTGATGGTTGAAATATACTGTTTGGCAAAGTAGCCGGAAGGGTCGAGAGCCGTTAGAGTAGAGACGTTTTGCTGGAATAGCCGGGATAAGGTTGTGCCATCACTGGAGCCAGTATTAATTCCCATCTGAAGGCCAATATTCGCCAGAATAGCCGGGGTAGTATTGTAGGTAAAAAAGGCAAAAGCCCAGTAAAGTTTTTGCGCCCTCGCATAGTCACCGACGGTTTTTACCTGAGCAATCAGGTTTTCTTTCATATTGGGATCCGTCGAATCCGCCACCACGTTGGTATTAATATCATTGATGCTGAACTGGATCTGAGCATCAATTTGCGGTTGATACAACAAGGCGTTAGTCACCTGATCGCTCAGATACTGTCCGATCAGAGGAAAACGTTTCTGCCATTCATTTTTGAACAATAGCTGACTGTGAGTGTAATACACCGGGGATGTCCCGGTTTGTGCCTTCAGCCATTGGTCGGCCCGGGCACCATTCATATTGGCGCAGTTCTTATCCGAGCCGCCGGACATGCCAGATGTCATGACTGCCGTTGCTAAAGATTGATACCAGGCGGAAGGGTCCGCTACACCGGAAACCGGCGAATTGGCGACGACAGCCAGTTCACCGCTCAACGGTTGCTGGGGCGTTGATGGGAACAATAGCTGCCACATTTTGGACGGGATAAAACTGTTCATAATGCTGTTGAGATCATTAGTAACTGCATTTTGTACCGCATCTCCCCATTGACCGCTGTCATTCTGAGCGAAGGGGTTCATGCTGAGCAAACCATAGATATCCAGCGGTGAAGCGAGCAGTGATTTTAGCGTATCGCCATGGCGCACATTCAGCGCGGGATGGATATCCTGATGGGCAGCCAGTGAGGTAATGGCCATACTGGCGCTTAGTCGCCTCAGGGAAGAAGAGCCGTTCAGCACATTGGCGATACTGCCATCGGAGTTAAACGTGGCCTGCCCCGTGGCCGGCAGGCCGCAGCGCTGTTGGATTTCCACAGGCAACGCATTCCAGTACAGCGTATTGCCCTCAAGCCAGGAGCGGGCAATAGGTTTTCCGTCAGCCACCAGGCGACCAGCAAAGATCCCCACAGGTGCCGCCTGGGGCTGGAACAGGTAATAGCCGGTAATCAGCGCATTTTGCCGCGTGCCACGCACACCAACGAGAGTACCTTTGGGTGCCAGATCGTCAATCATCATCACGCCGTCCAGATGATTGGCGCTGGCGTCTTCAATCAGCTGCATCCAGTAGGGAAATACCGTATCAGGCCCCGTTGCCGGGTCTCCGCTGTCATCTGCCGGTTCGATGTCGGATTTAAAAGTCAGGTCCCACACCGTAAGGCCCTGCCGATTGCCCATTTGCAAGGTAGCATTGAAACTCCCCAGGGCGGGTGACCACGGGATAGACTCCGTCTGATTGTCGGTGAAGGTAAAAGCGAAGGTTGGCGGTTGCATCGGACCACCAGTCGTGACTGTGTAACTTAAATATAAACGCCGTGAAACCCATGCGGCCTGAGTCCAGGCGGGTGATGCAGGATCCCAGCGAAACCCGGTAACGTTTCCGCCGCTGGTTTCATAGATAGCGCCGCAGTTTAAAGCGACATCACAGGAAAAATTGGCAGTAGAAGACGCATAAACTGAGGCAGAGTCGTTGGCTGATCCAATCGTACCCAGACCGCCGTGGCCAGCATGGACTAAGTTGATTCGACCGCCTCCGTATGCGCCACGCCAGCTCAGTACGCGATCTTTATTATCGTAATGCCAGGCATCGCGCGGTAACGGAAGATGATCAATAAAAAGTTGGTCCTGCGCAGGATCCTGGGGAACAGGGCGCAGCAAAGTCACTAAAGAGGGGATTTCACGTTGCGAATTGTTAAAAATGTTCATGCGACTAAGGCTGAGGTTAATAACCTCCGGTTGGGCATGTAGAATACGTTTTTTTTCAAGATCTTGTTGCGCTTTGCGGGCGGTGTGTTCCGAGAAAAGCTGAGCTGCGTTCATTAGAATTCCTCAACAATATTTGTGGAAAACAAAGGGTTATGCAGACAAACAACATATTTAATTTTCGGATAATAAACTACATAAGCTACTGATCATAAAAGGTTTATGAGTTTCACATGTCTAAACTGGCGATATCAATATATGGCTGACCTACATGAAAAATGCAATATCGCGGTTAATATAATATTTAAATGCTCACCTATCTTGAATTATCAGGACATTTATTTTTCCATGTTAATTATTTTCAATTAATTCAATATGATATAACACACAAATAATTAGCGAAAAAATAGCATATATTAAATTAATTTAATGCTTTTTAGTGTGGGATATTCATGAACATTAAACGTCATCCGAAACGTTCAAAATCACCGCGGTCAATCAAATAACCTGGGGGGATCGGCAAGATTTTACGTAGCGACGCAATTTATCGCGCTGTTCTGACTACTGTGCTGTAAAACCTGCGCGACAAATCGTGCCGCTACCGGAGGGGATGGTATTGCGGGGTTAGTCGGGCATGTTATTTAACATAATGATGATTGTGCGCATATAGAATATAGAAGCAAAGCTGAGATTACCGTTTTAAGCTAAGCTTACCTGGCCGCTTCGGGCAACCTGCTGAGGACCCTGAGATGACGGCTTCTGGTGCGGAGTTTTTCACGATGAACGAAGTTAACCGGCTTAAAGTGATTCAGGATGTTGTCGACCGGCGGCTGACAACACATCTCGCTGCGGAGCGTCTCGGTATTTCTGACAGACAGTGCCGCCGCCTGCTCCAGCGCTACCGTACTGATGGCCCGCTCGGCATGGCCGACCGGCGGCGCGGCAAGCCCAGTAACTATCAACTGCCCGAAGGCCTTGCTGAACACGCCATTCAGATCATCCGCGAACGTTATGCTGACTTCGGCCCGACGCTGGCCTGCGAGAAGCTGGCCGAACTTCACGGCGTGGTGTTATCCAAGGAGACGGTACGTAAGCTGATGACGCGCGCCGGGCTCTGGATCCCGCGCAGGCAGCGCGCTCCGAAGATCCAGCAGCCACGCTGCCGCCGTGCCTGCGTCGGCGAACTGATACAAATCGACGGCTGCGACCACCGGTGGTTTGAAGACCGCGGTCCGGCCTGCACGCTGCTGGTTTACGTCGATGATGCGACCAGCCGCCTGATGCAGCTGCATTTTGTAAAATCAGAGTCCACGTTCACCTATTTTGAAGCCACACGCGGCTATCTGGAGCAGCACGGCAAGCCGCTGGCGTTTTACAGCGACAAAGCCAGTGTGTTCCGCATCAACAATAAAAATGCGACCGGCGGCGACGGTCAGACGCAGTTCGGACGAGCAATGAACGAGCTGAACATCACCGGCATCTGCGCCAATACCAGCTCTGCCAAGGGCCGCGTGGAGCGTGCGCATCTCACGTTGCAGGACCGGCTGGTCAAGGAGCTCAGGCTGCATGGCATCAGTACGCCTGACGCGGCCAACGCCTTTGCCGCTGAGTTTATGGCGGACTACAACCGCCGTTTTGCGAAGGCACCGAGGCACGATTTTGACGTTCACCGGCCGCTCGATGCGGACGACGACCTCAACCTGATATTTACCTGGCGTGAGCCGCGCAAGGTCTCAAAATCGCTGACGGTCCGCTACGATAAAATGCTGTTGCTGCTGGAAGATAACGATGACAGCCGCCGCGCGATGGGTAAGTATCTGGATGCGTGGCAGTACCCGGATGGACGGATTGAGCTCAGGAGTCACGGCACGGTACTTCCCTACTCTGCCTATGACCGGCTGTCTGAGGTTGACCAGGGTGCCATCATTGATAATAAGCGGCTGGGCCACGCGCTGGCGGTGGCTAAGCTGATGCAGGACAAGCGTGATAACACGCGCTCTCAGGGACTTCCGGCTGGTAACGGACCAAGCCGCAGAAGCGCTAAAAAGGACCCGGCAAAAAAGCGGCAGCGGGCCATCAACGAAGACGATTTGCTGGAAGCCGTGAATGATTTGCAGACGCGCAGTGAAGAAATATTTGGCCGTTAGACCCTGCGTTTAACACAACAGACGGACAACTCAGCTTAGCCTGGACCCGGTCATCTCTGCTTAGCTTTAACAGCGCATCAAATAAAAAATTTAATTATGTTAAATGAAAAAATAGCGCAGGCAAAACAAGGAAAAATCTTGTCAGTTCTGGATACCTGACGGTCACACTTTTAATGGCACAGTAAAGTTTGTACAAATGTTTCAGAGTCATCACCTGTCGGGTTTTCTCATTATTTGGGATATGCTGTCTGCGATATTTTTGTGCGCATCTCGAGAGCAAATTACTCGATAAAAAATATCCGCACCATTCAGGTGCGCTGGTTGATCTGCCAGAGCAGATACTTATTATGTTGCGCTACGCTTATCACAGAACGCATTCACATCAACAGTCTATTTCTTATAGCTGATTGCCTCCATATAGTGCATGGCGATACGATCTCATTGAGTTTCCTGACTTGCAGGCACTGGGATATCGCATGCACAAATTAAACAATCGACAGATTATCTCGCCAATCAGCTGTGCAATAAATAATCAAACCACAAACAAAAATTCGCGCGCCCGATGTTTCCAAAACAGGAAAGTTCACTTTCCATGTTTTATATTTCATCTCCCACTCCTCTCCGTAAATTCAAATTTCACACCGTCATACTGATGATGTTGATTAACTTGTCATTCAGGAGAAAGCGCTATGTTGTTTGATGAAAAGTCGTTGGCAAATATCCCAATGCGCCCGGCTAACCTTGCGGCACCCTCCCCGGTTACGGCCTGGCCGGAAAAATATAAAGCCGCTATGTTTCTCTCTTTTGATGTTGATGCTGAAACTGCCTGGACAAGTAAAGATCCGGCCCACGCTGACCGGTTAGTCACCATGTCCTATGGCGGATATGAAAACCGGGTTGGTGTTAACAAATTACTTGAGTTGTTACGCGATCTGAAATTAACCGCCACTTTCTTTATTCCTGGCTGGGTGGCTGATGTTTATCCCGCGATGGTAGAAAATATCGCTGCCGACGGGCATGAAATTGGTCATCACGGATATCATCATTTATTACCTGATCCTGGTGCTGACTATTTCAGTGACGAAATCGTTAAAGGCTTTGCGAGCCTGGCTAAATTAGGCATCACGCCGATCGGTTATCGTGCCCCGTTTGGCGAAAACTGCTACGAACTACTGAGCGTTTTACAACAGGCAGGGATCAAGTATTCCAGCTCATGGCGCGATGACGTTCTGCCTTATCGCCATGTTTATCCAGACCAACAACCCGGTATCGTTGAACTGCCGGTGACCGCCAGTTACGACGACTGGATGCACGGCCTTTGCGCACGCTTTAGCCCCAGAACCATCCTGCCACGTGAGCAGGTGCTGTCGATGTGGCAAGACGAACTGGATGAAGTGCGCGATTGGGGAGCCATGGTCACGACCGTCATTCATCCACAAGTCAGTGGCCGCCCGATGCGTCTGCGTCTGCTGCGTGAGTTCCTGCAATACGCCATCGAAAAACAGGATGTGTGGATCACCAGCGGTGAAAAAATTTATCAACATTATTTATTGAGTGAAGCGGCTAAATAAACCCCTCTTGGTTCAGGAATAATATTATGCGTATTTCAGTAAATAAGATCGCACTGGTTATTGGTGGTGTTCTGGCTGCGTTTTCTGGCATGTCACAAGCAAAAGAATTTACCGTAGGCGGTTACCCCAGCTATCCCCCTATTGATATGCGCGATCCGGTTAGCGGTAAGGCTATGGGTTTCGATATTGATTTCGCTCGTGAGCTGGAAAAAGAGATGGGTGTTAAAGTTAATTTTTCTGAAACGGCCTTCGCACAGTTAATTCCCTCATTACAGACCGGGCGGCTGGATTTTTTTCTGAGCGCAATGAGCGACACCAAAGAGCGGCAGCAACATATTGCTTTTGTCGATTACCTGCAGTCCGGCACCCAATTAATGGCACTGACCGCTGACCCTCATAAAGGCCATTCTTTGATCGACTATTGTGGCAAGCGTGTTGCTGCCAGCCGTTCGACCAATATCATTGCGCAACTGAATGCCTGGAGTGATGCGCATTGTGCCTCAGCCGGAAAACCCAAAATGAGCGTACTGGGTGCCGAGAATAATATTGATGCCAGAATGCAGCTGAAACAAAAACGCGTGGATGCAATGGCTCAGGATAGTCTGACCATCCCGTATATTCAGCAAAGCGAACAAGGTGTCTTTACTACAGTGGATCAGCCGATTAATTTCAGTTATATGGGCATTGGTGTAGCGAAAGAGGATGTCGCCTTGCAGAAGAAATTACAACAAGCCTTACAGGCGATGATTGATGATGGCCGTTACGCTGCCTTAATTAAAAAGTGGAACCTGCCAGCAGTCAGTGCAGTACCGAAGGCAATGATTAACAGCGACCCTGCCTCCTGATAAACGGCCTCCGCTGAACGCGGAGGCCATTTTAATTAGCCCTGTTCCGCTTCACAACGCGCGTAGTGCGCCGCAATTTCTGCGCCGGTAGCAATCCAGACATCGTCATATTGCCGAACATGCGTGAAGAATCGCTCCAGAATGCCAATCCGCATCGGGCGGCCGCTGACCTGAGGATGCATCACCATGGTGGTAACACCGCCCCACTCGCGGGTTTTATCGAATTCGTCACGCCAGATACTAAATACTTCATCCTGCCCAAACATGGCGCGCGGGCTGGTGCGGTGGGTCAGGCCATAGCTCCAGTCGTCAAAACTGTAATTCACCGGAATCTCAATAGGTCCCGGCCCGGATGGCAGCAGGTGGCGATAGGGGCGAATGTCGTCACGGAACGAGCTGGAATAAAGCAAACCACGTGCCTTCAGCAGTTCCAGTTGTTCAACACAGCTTTCTCCCCAGGGAGCGCGATACCCTTTAGGTACAATGCCGAGTACGCTTTTCATCGCTGCCAGACCGCGATCCATCTCTGAAAGTAGCGTGTCGTGATCGGCGGTATCGGGACGCAGATGCAGGTAGCCATGGTGCGCAATCTCATGACCTCCTGCCAGAATCGCTTCACAGGCTGCCGGGTGCGCCTCAATCGACCAGCCCGTCACAAAAAAAGTTGCCTTGATGGCAAAACGCTGTAATAGCTCTAACAACTTAGGAATGCCAACGCGAGCTTCGTAGCCGCCGTAAGACATCGTCACCAGTCGTCGGGCATTCTGCGCATCGGCCCCCAGCCACACAGACTCACTATCGACATCGAAAGCCGGAAACAACGCACAGTTTGCGCCCTGCGGCCAGGGAAACTCCGGTGCCGCAGGGGCGGGGTTCGCAGGTCTTGCTGCCAGGAAATCACTATCCATCACGTCAGTTCTCGCAGTTAGAGGGTTAACCAATATCCAAAAATTTATCCAGGCCGAGCAGTTTCTCGATCAGCCAGACAATCAGCAGGCTGAGCAGAATCAACAAGGTGGCCATCGCCGCCACGGTGGGATCATCGATATCGCGTATATAGCTGTAAGACTCCACCGGTAAGGTGGTGACGTCGATATTGGTGAGGAATGCGGAGACCGCAAAGTTATCCATCGCTTCGACAAACGCGAAAGTGCCTCCGGCAACCAGTCCTGGCGTTAATTGCGGTAAGGTAATACGCAGAAAGGCGCGTAACGGACTGGCCCCCAGGTTACGTGCGGCTTGCTCCAGCGCCGGATCTAAACCCGACAGATTAGCAATCAGTGGGCGCATGGTCAGCGGCAGGGCGAGACAGATCATGGCGACGGTGATCGGCCAGTAGCCGGGGCCAATGCCGGTCTGAGAGACAAAACCCAGGGCTGCCGTGCCGACAATCACCCCTGGCACCACCATCGGTGCCGAGATCATCCCCAGCAACCATTGCCGCCCGCGAAAAGGATGGCGCACCGCAACAATCGCCGTGGGTAATGCCACCAGACAGGCCACCACGGTCGTCAGACAGGCGATGCTGAGGGAGTTGCGTAGCGCCGCCAGAAAGCGGTCATTGGTGAAGAAGTTAATAAACCATTCCAGGGTAAATCCCTGTTCGCTAATGATGCGATAGCTGTTCGGGCTAAAGGAGTACAACACAATGATCGGCAGGGGTAACAGAATAAAAATCAGGGTTATCCAGCCTGCGGTCAGCATCCCGCTTCCGACGCGATGATTATGGTCCATGCTTATGCAGCCTCCCCGGCATAACGGCGCGCGATCACCCGGCGAAGTCCGGCTGACAAGGCAAAGATGATCACCACCAGCAACAGGAACAGAAACGCCAGGGCGGCGGCCTCAGGGATGTTGTAACTGGTCTGGATACGGTCATAGATTTGTGTTGCCAACACTTGTACCCGACCGCCGCCCAGCATCTGCGGGAACAGAAACGAGCCGAGCGTCATGGCAAAGCACAACGACGTCGAAACCGTCAGCCCAGGCAGCGACAGCGGTAAGGTAACGTTAAAGAAGGTGCGCAAGCGTGAAGCACCCAGATTTCTTGCAGCATCTTCTAAGGTCGTGGGAATGGTTTTTAAGGCACCAAACAAGGTGAGAACAAAAAACGGCAGCACAAAATTCAGCACCGCAATCACCACCCCAACCTCGTTATTCATCAGCTGCAAGGGAGGCAAGCCCAGCCCCGTCAGTGCCTGATTAACGATGCCGCGATTGCCGAGAATCAGCATCCAGGCGTAGGCTCGGGTGACGCCCCCAGAGAGAAAGGTCGCAACCAGGCAGAACAGAATCAGACGGCGTAAACGCGGTGAAGTGGCGCGCGCCAGCAGATGCGCGAGGGGATAACCCGCCAGCACACAGAGCAACGTGATAACCAGCGAGAGTCGCAGTGTGGTCCAGACGGCACGCCACGCTAGCGTCGACACCAACAAATGCTGGTAATTTTTCAACGATGCCGGGCCACTGAACACCGCTGATCCCGGCTGCATATGCATAAAACTGATCTCGACAAACGAGAACATCACCACCACAAACAGCACCACCAGCAGCAGTGAGGGCAGCGTCAGCAGAAAGACGTTACGATTCATCAATTAATCATCCAGCAGGCAACAGCGTTGAGCGGCGAACTGCAAAGACACCCGGTCGCCAATAGCAAAATTGCGGTTATCGCGGCGTACCTCCGTGACCACCACGCGCATATTCAGCCCAATCTCCACCTCGTAGCGCATGCTCGCCCCTAACAGCTGGACATAGCGAATCTCACCATTGATGTGCCCGGCCAGCTCTCCAGGCATCAGGCTGATCGCCTCCGAGCGTACCGCGAGACAGGCTGTTGCCTGCGTGCTGCCATTGTCGTGCAAACCATCCAGCACAAAACCGGCCAGTGAAGCGCTGCCGGGAGAGAGGCGTCTGACCGGCAACACGTTCTCCACGCCGGTAAAGGTGGCAACGTATTTTGACCGCGGTCGGTCATAGATTTCGCTCGCCGTGCCAATCTGTTCAATACGGCCAGCCTTCATTACGGCAATACGATCTGCCAGCACAATCGCCTCGCGCTGATCGTGGGTGACCATCACCGTGGTCAGGCCCAGCCGTTTTTGCAGTTTGCGGATTTCCACCTGCATCTCTTCGCGCAGGTTCTGGTCCAGCGCACCAAGGGGCTCGTCCAGCAACAACAGGCGAGGTTCGGTCACGATGGCACGCGCCAGCGCGACGCGCTGTTTCTGCCCACCCGACAACTGGCCCGGACGCCGTTCGGCCAGCGCATCAATCCGTACCAGCTTCAACACCTCATCAACGCGCTGGGCGATCGCCTGGCGGCTGACGCGCATCATGCGCAAACCGAAACCGATGTTGTCGCGCACCGTCATATGCGGAAACAAGGCGTACTGTTGAAACACCATCGCTGTGCGCCGCTGTTCTGGCGCAGTGGCTAATATCGACTGATTATCCAGCCGGATGTCCCCGTTATCCGGGGACACAAAGCCAGCGATAGACTGCAACAGGGTGGTTTTACCGCAGCCCGACGGCCCTAACAGGGCCAGCACTTCACCCGGTTCAACCGTGAGGCTGATGCGGTCGGCCGCAAGCACGCCGCCGGGATAAATCTTGTCGAGACGATCAATCTCAAGGCGACAGGAGGAGTGAGCAGTCATCTGGCTATCTCCTTACTGACTGATCACGTTATTGAATTTTTCTGTCCACTCACCGAGATGCACATTGATCTTCTGCTCATCAAATTTGACGGCATTCTCCGGCATTGGCAGCAGGTTAATCAGCGCTGGCGCAGCCTTCACCTGTTTATTCACCGGTGCAAGGTTGTAGGCCTGGGTCATAAATGCCTGCCACTTTGCCGATAACGCATGGTTAATAAATTCCGCAGCCGCTGCGGCGTTGCCATTGTTGACCATCATCATGCCTTCAAAGATCAGCGGCGTCGGTTTCGGACTGACCATCGCAACCGGGATATGCTGATCGGACAGTTCTTTCACCGCCGACGGTGAACCGAGCATGGCAATGATTTCGCCACTCGCCAGCGCCTTACGTGCGGCGGTGTCGGAAGAGTGGAACATCGCCACCTGATCACGATGCTGACCGAGGAATTGAATGCCCGGGTCCACGTTATCAATCGATCCACCATGCAACAGCGAGAAGATCAAAATGGTTCTGCCCGGATAGACCGCCGGTAACGGCAGCGCGATTTTGTTTTTAAAAGGCGGGGTAAACAGCGTTTGCCACGAAGCAATCTTTCCGCCCGGCACCAGGTCGGGACGATAAACAATGCCGGTTGGGAAGTACCAGTAGGCGACGAATTTGTCAGACGCGGCACCGGGCATCAACTGTGACAGGTTGGGGATTTTATCTTTCGGCAGCGGTAAAAACAGGCTGCTATCGGTGGCAGCACGTAGCGCGATAGCTTCCCCGGTGAACCAGACGTCCACCCCCGGATGCGCCCGTGAAGCTTGCAGCTTGGCAAGACCTTCCGCAGAACTGTTTTCAATCACCGGTACTATCTGAATGCCGGTTTCCTGTTTGAATTCAGCTGACAGTGGCTTCAGTACTTTTTCCCATGTCGATCCAAAGGTCATCACCCGGACAACCCGATCTTCCGCCTGTGCCGGTTGCATGGCTGCCAGTATACTCATCATTCCTAACGCCAGAACCGCCGCGACATACCCTTTCTTTTTAAGCTGTGTCATAGAGTTACCCGTAAAGTGAAGTGGTGTTAGCAAAAAATTAGTGATGTGACTGAACATCAAACAAACAACGGCCACGGCTCCAGACCTGCGCTGGCTCATCGTCCTGATTGAGGAACACGAAATCCGCGTCATAGCCCGGCGCGATCTGCCCTTTGCTGTCGCTGAGGCGTAACACCCGTGCGACGTTGGTGGTTACTGGTTGTAGCGCTTCGCTCCAGCGCCATCCGGCCTGATGCACCAGACGACGAACATCGCGGAACAGGATGGATGGCATCACTCGGCGCACGCCACCCTGCCCATCCGGCACCGCCACCCCGGCATCCGTGGAGAGCGTCAACTGGCTGAGTGCCACCCCCTCGTCCGTGGCGCGACAAAGCGCGGCAACCGCATCAATTCCGGTAGGAATACCGTCCAACGGGCCAAGGCAGGCAGTGAAATCAATGGTTCCTCCGGCACGGGCGAAATCCAGTCCCTGCGCAAATACCGGTGACGTCTGCGGCACACGATTGATATGGGTAGGCACCGCCATGTCGATGGGAAAATCCATTTCATCGATCAGCCGCAGCAGGGATTGCAGCCCGGCGGCCATGCGGCCCACGTGCAGGTGCAACACGCAGGCTTTCCCGGTCATCGCCCGGGCCAGTACCAGCTCACCCGCCAGCGCGGCCAGTGCCGCGAAATCGAGATTCGGATAGACACGTTCAGCAATCGCCGACTTGGCACCAATGCATTTCTCAATCAGGGCCAGATCGGAACGCACGCTCTGCGTCAGGAATGGCGCGGGTAACGGCATTGCACCGCTATAAATAAACGTGGTCAGTCCCTGCCGTTGCAGCTCATGCGCTTTACGCAGCAACTGGGAGAGATTTTTGGCTTCCGTTTCACTGCCCAGCAGCCCCACGCTGGTGGTGATGCCGGCGGCGGCAATCTCCTCCAGGGAGAGTTCCGGCATACGCGCCAGTGGGCCGTCGCCATCCCCGCCGCCGGTATAATGAATATGCTGATCAATCAGGCCCGGAATCACTTTCCCGGCATGGATGATCGGGGACGCGTTCAGTGCCTGCGCCGCCATTTGCAGATCATCGCCGATCGCCAGAATTTTCCCGGCGGCGATCAACAGCTGCTTACGCCCCAGTGCGGCGGGGGCATACAGTTCGTTGGCCTCAATCCAGTAAACCGGGCTTATCATCCGCGTCCCCCGTTTGACTGCATAATCTGGGCCAGTACCAGACCGGCAGCGGCCTGCGTCGGATCAACCACCGGCAGTTCCACCGCCTGCTCCAGCGCAGAGACATAGCGCGCCAGACCCGCTCCGGCGAACAACAGCGCTTCCGCACCTGCGGCTTTCAGTTGCTGAGCGGCGGCAATCAGGCGCTGCTCGACCTGCGCCGGCTGTTGCAGTTCGGCATAATCCAGCCCCAGTCCCTGATGCCCGATAAGGCGATGATGGACGCCCATCGTCCGGGCGAGACGCCACACTTTGCTGCCGCGCCCGGCAGATACGCCCAGCGAGCCAATCACATCGCCGAGGCTCAGCGCGGCAGATAAACCGGCTTCGCCAATGCCCACCACCGGTTTTGATGTCAGTTCGCGGGCGGCGTGGACGCCGGGATCGGAGAAACAGGCCACGACAAAACCCGCGCTATCCGGCTGTTGCGCTTTTTGTTCGATAAAGCGCAGTACCGCAGGCGCTGCATCATCGCTATCGCGCGCGCTGACGATGCCACAGGGGCCATCCGCCAGCGTGACGCAGACGATCTCAGGTGCAGCCGGAAACTGCATCCAGCTCAGGCTGGCGGCGATATTCTCGGTGATACCGGTATCGCGGCGGCTGGAGGCATTGATAACGTAAAGGCGTTTACGCATGCTGTTGCTCCAGCGCCGTCAGCCCGGCAACATCCTCCAGCAACGCGCGTGCGGCCTCAATAGCATCGGTGATCTGTTGCCGCTGGCGAATCAGCTGTGTGAGTAACAGGCGGGCTTCCAGTTCATCACCGGCCAACTGGTGAAAACGGTTGAGGCTGGCAAGCATGGGCACCGGCTCGGCCAGGGTGCTGACGCCATAGCTGTCCTGTCCGTAGCGGCCACTGGCTGAGGTAGTAATAAAAGTCAGCAGACGCGAGAGACGGATTACCGTCTGACTGGCGCGTTGGTATTGCATGGCTTCACCGCCGTGGCTGTTGAGCTGTTCCAGCCAGGCGTCAAAAGCCGTGATCTGTGTGGCCAGTAGCGCCAGCATCTGCGGAATACGCTGTAAATGCGCGGGATCGCAAGGTTGATGCAAGGCCTGATTGAAACGTGTGCGCATATCTTCGAGACGTGCGCTGAAGCGGTGCGGCAACACCGGCCGTGCCACCAACGCATGCACATAACGCGAGCACCAGTCGAGATCAGCCTCCAGTGCGGCTTCATCCATCACCTCGATGGTGTCGAATTCGGTGTGGTTGTACCAGCCGAGGGTCGCGCCATGCTGGCTGGCGACCACCTGAGGACTGTAGCTGTGACGTCCGGTTACGGCCGGTACGCCGACGCCGAAGAAAGACTGATCGCCGACGCGACGCAGCGTCATCACTTTTTGCGGCAGCGTATCGGCAAATACCGCCCGGGAGAGATCGGCGGAGAAACCGTTGAGTTCCGGACAACTGCTGACGTGGAACTCGCTGGTCCCTTTCATTCCGACCGAGTCGATATTGACGTAGGCGACAGCGTGGCGGTTAATCTGCTCCCAGTGGCTATCGACAAACCAGGTCGAGCCAGCCGCTTCGGCGACCTCGTGCCCATTCCAGAAACAAAACACCACCGAGCGCCGCAGTTGCTGCTGCTGTGCCGCCAACAATCGGGCGATCTCAAGCATCACTGCCATCCCGGTGATGTTATCGGTGACACCCGGATCCCAGGAGTCAATATGGCCGGACACCACCACAAATTGCTCGTGTTCGGCTGACGTTTCCGGCGCGCGCAGCCAGGCCAGCGGTTGATATAATTCACGCCATTCGCGTGACCCTGTCACGTTAATATGTAAATTGAGCGGGCCATGGCGCATCTTTTCACGCAGCCGGATGCCATCGGCACGGGAAATACTGACACCCGCCAGGCGTGGAATGCTATGCCAGGTGGCCGGGGTTGGATTGCCCCATACCGCTTTTAATGCGCGCCACGGGATTTCATTGCGGTGATCCTCCCCCCAATTCATCAGCACAATCCCGGCTGCACCCATTTCCGCTGCAATCCGCGCTTTTTCCGGTGTCGCCGGGGCATAGGAGACTTCAGCCAGCACCAACTTGCCCCGCACATCCTTCCCGGCATAATCCGCCACGCTACCCGGACCGACATCAATCAGTTCGGCAGTTAATCCTGCTGGCGGTGTCGGTTCGATATGCAGGCAGGGCCTGGAGGCAATCACCTCACCCGACGCGCCACCAAGTGCCACAAAGGATGTCCCGATATCGCTATCAAAGGTGGTGAACGGCTGTAACTGCGCGTCGAGGCCCAATTCCTGCAACACCTCAACAATGTAGTGACCGGCAGCGAGATCGGTTCCCTGCCCGCTTTTACGATTGAGGAAATGCGTTCGCATGTAATCCACATGCTGCATCACATGTCCAAAATCGTAATCGAGCGCACTCATCCGGGGTTTCATAACGTGACCTTTAGGTTAAAGAGTGAAGAAAGCGCTGAGCGAAATGCAGGTAGATCTGCTGAGTCAGCGCCAGTTGAGGCAAATCGACCCATTCGTCTCCGGCGTGCATATTGGCGCCGCCGGGACCAAACAGATACGTCGGGATCCCCGCCCGACCACAGAAAATGTTGGCGTCGCTGACCCCTTTGCCGAAGCGCAATTCAGGTTGCTTGCCGGTGATGGCGCGATAGCTGCTGAGCAGCAGTTGCAGCGCCGGTTCATCGTTGGCAAGCAGGTAGCTTTCGTAATGTGGTCGTGCCGGAGAGACGGTAAAGGTGGCTGCGGAATGCAGATCGGCAGCGCACTGGCGCAGTAGCTGCAACGCCTGTTCGGCACTTTCCCCCGGCATAAATTGCCAGTTGAGGCGGAAGGTGCAGAAGTCCGGCACGCTGATTTGGTAAGGCGCATTACCGGAGCTGACATTCAGCACACAATGACTGGCGGGACCAAATTGTGGATGGGGCTCGCGCTGAATCTGATCAATCGCCACCAATAACCTGGCGGCTTCGGTTACTGCATTGACGCCTTTTTCCGGCGTCGAACCGTGGGCAGCCCGCCCTTTGACTGTGACATCGATGTTGATCTTGCCCATTGCCCCAATCACGATGTCATTAAAGTGCGGTTCACACATAATGGCGGCATCGATATGTCGCTCCACGCTGACAAAGGCATCCGCCCCGCGCGACCAGGCTTCTTCATCCGCCAGGGCGGCGAAAATCACCCTGCCGCCCCACTGTTCCCGCTGTTGAAACAGCTGGTGAACCGTGACCATGGCGGCAGCAAGCCCTGCTTTCATATCCATTGCACCCAGCCCGTACAGGCGATCGCCTTCGATTACTGGCTGGTGTGGCTGTCGTTGCCAGCCATCGGCAATCGCCACCGTGTCGCAGTGACCACCGATCCACAAGGTTGGCCCTTCATCATGTCCGGCAATCTCTACCACCACATTCTGCAAACCGTCAGCCGCCGCCTGATACTGCACCGGCATCCCACGCACGCTGAACCAATCGGCAATCAGGCGCTGTACGTTGTGCTCTTTACCGGAGTAGCTTTCGCAGCCGACCAGCGCGGTCAGTAAGGTGATCAGTTCCGCTGACTGGCTCATGGCAGCATCCTTTCAGCGGTGAACGAGAGGGTTTTCTCCGGGGTGATCAAATAGCCATCTTCCACCGCAATCAGCACGTCATTAATCGGCCAGACATACTCAACACAGCCGAGCATGCCCACTTCCACCGTTTCACTCACGCCAGGCAAAAAATAGACCGAGGATATCGTCTGACGTTGCAGGGTATGCCCACAGTCACGGCGATAGTCATCAACGCTTTTTCCCGCCGGGAGCAGGTTCAGGCCATGCAACTCGGCTTCCAGTGGACGCAGACAATCCACCCCGACCTGATGGATTTGCTCGCCACTCATGCCCGGACGAATCGCCGGTGTCAGTTGATCAATCAGCAGATTACGCAACCGATGGTGAATGGCAGCCTGTTGCGGATCAGTGCAGATGGTGCGGGCGATATCAGAACAGCCTCGGGTGCAACCAAACACGTCGGTTGCCCTGAGCCCCATATCAAACTTGATGGTCTTATCTGCGGCGGTAACGCGATAATCGCCGGCAGTGGCAGGCAGCAGTGTCCGCGCCCCGGAATGAACAATCGAGAAATAAGAGAAGACGCGGCCGGTAAAACCCAACTGGCTGGCGAAGCGATTGACCGCCTGCTGGAAGACTGCCACCAGATCACGTTCGGTGATATCACCCGTGGTGTTACGCCAGAAGAACGCCTGCGCCGCGTTGAATCCGGCTAATACCGCATTGGCCGCAAACACAAAATAGGCCGTATCATCACCGGCACGCCGATCCTGCCATTTTCGCAGTACCCAGGCGGCATCCTGCAAGGCCAGACCCGCAGCAGTACAGTCAAGATAGTCACGCACGCAGAGGTCGTCAGCCTGATAGCCAATGCTGGCGAGGTTTTGCGCCAGCAATGCCGCAGCCAGTGAATCTGCACGGCCGGCGGGGCGGAAATCAGCTCGTAGCAAGGGCTGCTCGCTGAAAAGGGTAATATCATCATGCTGCGGGCAATACAGCGCGGTGATGCCGTATTGCCCGATACAACTGGCAGGCAGACCAGTAAACATCTCGACTTCATGAGGCGCGGAGATATAAATGGCTGACAGATTGTTGCTCAGGCACAGCTGCGCCAGCGGGGCGAAACCGACATCGCTGCGCGCCAGCCAGTCGACTAATGCCGGACCATCGCGCAGGGTGAGGCAGTAATTACGCAACAATGCGGCATCCGCATTACGCGTACTGCGCCATTGCGCCATAATTTCCTGTTGTGACTTATGATAAATATACCTCCCCGCCATGACTTCCCGGGAAAATAATTCAACGTCACGTTCACCGGTTAACGCTAAATAACGGCTCACCGGCATATTATCATCCCCCACCAGGCTGTTATTGCCGATGACGTCATAAATGGCTGCGGCGAAACTCAGTGCAGGCTGCGTAAGATCTTTATGCCAGTCAAAATAACGACCATAAACTTTTACCGCAATATCCTCATCCAACACCTTGCAGGCATCCGAGTCAGCCTCACTGATCACTACCGTGAACTTTCCGGCGTGTTCAATTAACACCGGAGACACATTGCGCATGGCACCACGATAGATGCCTGGATAAGTCAGCTGTGAGAAAAACTCATAACCCAGATGATTGATGATTTCATCTAACCGGGTGATTAATATTGCCTGCATGGCGCGCATTCCTGTTAGCGATAGGTTTAATTAATGGGCTGCGTGTTAATCATCGCGCGTTTGACTTCTGCATAAGACAGGTCCCATTTAGCAAATATTTTGCTGTAGCTGCCGTCAGCGATCATTTCATTCAGCGCTTTAACCACCAGATCGCGCAGTACGGTCTGATCTTTGGCGAAGCCAAACCCGGCGTAGTCCACCGCAATCGGTTCGCCGATAAGCTGATATTTTCCTTTGTCCGGAGAGTCCGGCTGTTCATTCAGGTAACGGATCGCATCGACGCCCTGAACAGCCGCCAGCACGCGTTTCTGCTGCATTTGCAGGCGAGCATCGGCGGTCTTATCCACCAGCCAGTATTGAATATCCGCCAGGCCGCTGGCCTGGCACACCCGCTGATTAAACTCTTGCAAACGGATGTAGAAGATGCCGTTGCGATTCACGGCGACCGGCTTACCGCAGACATCGCTGGGTTGTTTTAAACCGGCACCCAAGGTCTTCAGGGTAAATAACTGGCTGCCGGTAGAGAAATAATCCACAAAGTCGACTTTGCCACGACGGGAAGCAATATCCGTCATCCCGGAGGCACCCATGTTTATTCTTCCGGTCGCCAGGGAATTGATCAGCTGATCAAATGCCGCTTCTTTCCATTCAATTCCCAGACCTAAGCGATGGGCAATCTCTGTCGCTAAATCAATATCCAGTCCTTTTAGCTCCATGGTGGTGACATCTTTATATTCCAGCGGTGGATAGGTTGGGCTGGTGCCGACCACTAATTTCCCCGCATCACGAATCGTTGCGGGTAATTGGTCATGTAGATTCTGCGCCATGGCCGTATTCGCCAACAAACCCGATACCATCATAATAATTGCGTAATAAGTTTTTCTTATTTTCACCTGATTTCTCCGCAACCAAACAAGCGCATTGAATAATGCGGCTGGATAAATGTTTAATTTTTCGTTCGCCTTAATGAAAATTGCATGCCACTATGCCTGTGTCAATAGTCGGGACAACAATCCCAACATGTGGGAAATATCGCCACAGGAAAATAAACACTGCGTATTTCTAATCGTTCAGCCGTTTTCAGATCACGCACTAAAACTGTGCAAATTGTGGAGATTTATTATGAGTCAGGTGCTGGAGAAAGCCGTTTATTTAGTTGATTTGGTTGCGAAAGGCATCACAACATTAACGGATATCGCTAAGGCGGCGGATATGTCACGCAGCACCACTCATCGCCTGCTGGGTGCCCTGGTGGATGCCAACTATCTGGCGTTTGAGAACAAGCGCTACGCACTCGGCTATCGGTTACTGGAATTGGGCGAAATGAAAAAGCGCAGTCTGGATTTCATCGAAGTTTGCCGCCCTGTGCTGGTGCGTTATATGGAACTGACGCAAGATACACTTCACTTAGCCGTGATTGATGGACAGGATATTGTGCTACTGGACCGGGTGGCAGGACACCGCCAATTACGCATAAATTCCTATCCGGGGCTGAGAAACAAGGCGTTTATGACCGCAGTGGGGAAAGTACTGATTGGGAATCAACCCGAGGAAACATGGAAAACACAGCTGCGAAGCTATCCGGCGGGCTATGCCAAAACCGTGGAGCAACTGATGCAGGACTTCAGACTGGCGCAAAAAACCAATGTGGCACGGGATATAGACGAGTGCAACGTGGGCACCTGTGGTATCGCCTCCAGCTTTATGGTGAACAACCGCTTGCGAATTGCCTGTTCCATTAACGGTGCGACGGTCTATTTTCCCCCCCAGCGCATGGAGGAGCTGGTTCCGGTGGTGCGACAACTGGCCGAGGATCTGCGTGAAGCGATTGACTATTCTGTGCGTGGGGGTGAATTCCTGCTGCCGGGAGAATGAGCCTCATCCCAGGATGTGTCTTTCACCCGCTCCTCGCCGTCGCTTTTAATCGCTGCAATAACAACGCCAGCATGCTATCCAGTGCCGGCGTCACCACACTGGCTGCGCGGGCCAGTTGCTGCACCACCAACAGTTGCGCATCCACTTCCAGCGGCCGATCTGCCAGCAGGTCCTGCAACATGGAAGGCGCATGCAAGCTGCGAGAAAAATTCTGCGTCACTTCCTCCTCGTCCAGTGGCAATCTCACCCCGTAAGCAGCGGCGATCCCGGTGGTTTCACTCAGTATCTGCTGAAAAAGCTGACGTAGTGCTTGATCCTTCATGATGTCCGCAGGCAGGGAAAGGGTCAGTGTGGTCAGCAACGAACTGGCGATATTGATGCGCAATTTTCGCCAGACTTCATGACGCAGATCACCCACCGGAATCACCGGCAAAGCGGGAGACAGCAGGTCAGTCAGTTGCCGTAATCGCTCGCTCCGGCCACCGCCAGGTTCCCCCAGATAGTAGCGCGCGCTAGCTCCTTCCTGTTTAACGACACCGGGGGCGATTAACTGACTGGGGCAATGAATAATGCACCCCACCGCACGTGACAAACCGATGTGGCGATCCATCACCGCTTCCGGGTCCAGCGTCACGCCGGGTACGGCCAGGTTTTGACTGCTGAAATACCACCACGGCACCCCATTCTGCGCAAAGATCACCGGGGTATCTTTCCCCAGTAAACGCGCCAGAGCCGGTGCTGACGCCGTCAGTGCATGGGCTTTTAAGGTGCAGATCACCACATCCTGCACACCGAAATCCGCTGCCTCTGCGCTGGCCGCAACCTCAACATGGAAGGTGCCGGTTGCGGCAACATATTCCAGACCACGTTCGCGTATCGCTGCTAAGTGCGCCCCCCTGGCAATCACACTGACCTCAGGCGCACATAGACGGATAAGAAGAACAGGCTGAGTGAAAATGCTGGCAGGATCAGGTGGTGCAGCACATCGGCGATGTGTTGCCAGATATTGACGTAATTGGCCCCGACAGTGGAAAACCCCCCGGAAGGTAGCCAGGGTAATTTCAGCGAGAAGGCGACAATCAGTAACAAGCCGATCCAGAATAAAGGCGTGGCAAACCCCAGGGTGGAAAAAACCGAGATCAGGCCGTCGATCCAGCTTCCCCGATAACGGGCAGCCAGTATCCCGAGCAGAACACCCAATACCAACGCGAAAAAGATCGCCGTCAGCGCCAACAATAACGTGGCAGGCAGGCGGCTGATAATCAGATCGCTGACGCTGGAGTTATAAAGAAACGAATACCCCAAATTAAGATGGAAGATAGCATTAAGATAATGGGTAAATTGCTGCCACAGCGGCACATCAAGACCGTATAACTGTCGCATTTCATGCATATATTCGGCAGAAGCGCCGCCAGATTGTGCGGCAATCACATCAGCCAAATCACCGGGTGCAAGCTTCATTAAGCCGAATGCCAGCAGAATAATAATGATGACGGTAGGAATGACCTGTAGAAGCCGAAAGCCTATGTATCTTAGGGTGCTGTTCATAGTTATCTCCTCGCCACTGGAGAGTATCGAAACAGGGTAGAATGCAAATCAACTAATTGTTATTAACAAAGTCCAGAAGTGGCATTGCAGGAAATTAAACAGCCCATCTGAATAATTAAAAACAGCAATATTATGCCTGATAATGCAATAAGTTTAATTTCATAGGGTTGAATCTGTCGTCGGTTCATGGGTATCAATTGCGCACGGCAATAAAGTTATCGCGCTTGATATTTCACCACGAAATGATCGGTTGGCTTTTATTACCATGCGATGTGGTTGATTGACAGCGGATCGCATAAGCGCCATGGTGAAACGCCGGGTAGACGCACGGAAATCAGGATTATGACAACCTTTGCCAATAACAGTAGACTGCTGGCGCAATGCCTGCGCATCCTGGGTCACCCGGACCGGCTGCATATTGCTTTCACACTCAGCCAGCACCCGGCTACCGTGGCGGAACTGGAAGCAACAACGCGGATTGCCCAACCTTACCTGTCTCAACACCTGGCCTCTCTGCGCAAGGCGCAGCTCCTGGTCGCAACCCGTACTGCCAGATCGGTGACCTATCGTCTCAGCAGTGGATTGCCAGAAAACCTTATTTCAGCGTTATTGCTGGCGGATCAATAATAAAGCATTCCGTGCCATCTGCATTGACGGCGTTATTTGTCCGGGTTAGAACCTTAGATATATTAACGATGACAAAACAGAAGGCACATTATGTCTTCATTACCACCTGAAGCTGTAATTGAGGAATTTTTTAGCCGTGCCGCAAGCGCGCAAGATGTATCAGTTATTGCGGAGTTGGTCAGCGATGATGTTGACTGGTATATCGCCAGATTCGCGAGCATATCACCTCGGAACATTTCGAAATCAGTGGTCTGTTGGCACAAGGCAACAGAGTGCTGGTACCGGGCAAATTGGCCCCACGGGTGAATAACACCGGCAAGCTGATTGAGACCGAGTTTGTGTTTGATTTTACTGTCTCAGATGGCCTGATCAGCCGTTTCCGGCTGTTTGACGACAGCTTCGCGGTGTCTCAGGCCTGTGTCAGTTAACGACTCAACGCGCCAGCTGGTAAAAAGGCACTCGCCGGGTTGTGCCGGTGAGTGTATCGAAGACATCGGTTTCTGCGGTGACAATCTTCATCCCCGTTTTTCTCAATCGCTGCACCTCGGCGGCAATGCGCTGCAGTCCAAACCAGAAAAGCCCATCCAGTGCCGTCACCGGTAATCCCGACTCAAGCGCCAGTTTAAGCCGTTCACGCGGCGCTTTAACCTCTTTGGCGATTTGCTGATAAGGCGCAGCACTGCCCCCTACGGCATCCGCCCTGCGGATGCGGGTCGAAAGGCGATACTGAAATTCGTCAGGAATCTGGCTCAAATCGCTGTTCAGGCTGTAAACACAACCAAAACGCTTGCCATTAAACAGCACGTTTTTCTGCTGGATTTGCAGTTCATCCCGTAGACCGGCAATCAGTTGGGGTGCGCGGATCAGCAGCAACCGGAAAGGGAGTTCAAAACTGGTGACATAATCGACATTGAGCAAGGCGATGCGCAGACGCTCTTCGGCCCCGGCATGGCACTGGCGACACTCTTCCAGTACTTCTTCCCACTGCTTTACCAGTCTGGCTGGCTCGGCGCTTTCCGTAAAACTGTACTTCTCAATGTGATAATCAATTTTCCCGCTCACCCGCAGTTCCCTTTTGATTATGCTTCAGCATCGGCCGCCATCGTTATCAACCTCTGAATATACCCGATCACGCGGTGCCGGGCTAAAAAGTTATTATTGGTCCGGTTGGTAAAGTCAGGTGAAATATCCGTCACACCGCCGCTGTTCCGCTAGCCTTATCAGGGTGGATGCGTATCTATCATCCCCATATATCGCCACCGGGAGCCAGAACCATGATGCCAATAAAACCTTTCTTTTCTTCCCACCTGCATGGTCTCGTTGTTCAGGCAGCCATGTTGTCCTTTTTACTGTGCAACGCGGCACTGGCAGCAGACAGCCCTTTGTTTCGTCCCTTGGCACCTGACACCGCCGATCTGAATCAATATCGCTGGCATAATCGGCCTGTGGTGATCTTTGCGCCCTCGGCTAAAGACGCTGATTATATTCAACAAATCGCGATACTTAACCATAACCAGGCGGAGCTGGCTGAACGTGACATTATCGTGTTGAGTGACACGTCGCCTGCGGCCCATGGGCAACTGCGTTCTCAACTCAAGCCGCAAGGTTTCGCCGTGGTGCTGGTGGGCAAGGATGGCGGGATGAAATTGCGTGACACCACACCGCTAAGCGCAGAAGTATTGCTATCCACCATCGACCGCATGCCGATGCGTAAGGCCGAGGCCAATCCGGCACTGCCCCATAATTAAAAAGCTGGGTTGAACTGCCGCGTTAACAGGCGGCCATTGCGCCTTTGAACCTGCCCCTGCTCATAACTCGCCACGCCGTTAACGATCACCAAATCAATACCCGGTGCCTGGCGGCAGGGATCGCTGTAGGTCGCCACATCTGCAATCCGTGCCATATCCACCAGGGTCAGATCCGCAAAAGCACCCGCGCGCACGATGCCCCGATCCTGCAAACGAAAGCGTTGCGCCGACAACCCGGTCATTTTCCGCACCGCTTCAGCGAGGCTGAATAATTTCAGATCGCGGCAATAATGCGCCAGCACGCGGGGAAACGTCCCCCACAGGCGCGGATGCGGATTGGGATCGGCAGGCAGGCCGTCGGACCCAATCATCGCCAGCGGATGAGCAAGGATTGTGCGGACATCGTCCTCGTTCATCATCGAGTAAATCGCGCCTGCCGGACGCAAGCGCTCCGTGGCTTGCCACTGATCCACCCCCCACTCCGCCGCTATCGCCTGCAACGTTTTTTTCGCCATCTCCGGATGAGGCTCCGACCAGGTGATCAAAATGTCCATCGTGCCATCCACACGCCAGGCATCCAGCGTGGTGGAACTACAGGCATAGGGGTAACAATCGCAGTTGCAGGGTTGTTGGCTGGCGGCGTTTTCCAGTGCCGCCAGCGCCAGCGGTGCCCGTCCCCAATTGCCTGCCCCGGCACACTTCAGGTGTGAAATCACCAGATCGGCCCCGGCACGCCGGGCAGTGCTGAATGATTCCTCAAGAGAATCCAGCAGCCCCGCATGTTCATTGCGCATATGGGTGGTGTACAAGGCACCGTAACGCCCGACGATATCCACCAGCGGCTGCATCTCGCTGGCCGGTGCCTGTTTGGCGTTAGTATATGCCAGACCCGAACTCAGGCCGATAGCCCCCGCCTGCAGTGCTTCCTCAAGCGTCGCAGACATCTGTGCCAGTTCCGACGCGGTGGCCGGACGATCAAATTCCGTCATCACATTGGCGCGTAACGCGGTATGCCCAATCAACGCCGCCACGTTCACACTCGGGACCGCGCGATCGACCGCTGCGGCATAATCCTGGAACCTGGGATAAACAAACGCCTCTTTTGGCCCCAGCAGGTTCATCGGATCGGGAGGGGCCGCCGGTAAACTGACCGGCGAGGCACTGATACCACAATTACCCACGATCACCGTGGTGACACCCTGCGCAATTTTAGCCAGCATCTCCGGCTGTTGGATCACGCTGGTATCATCATGGGTATGCACATCGATAAATCCCGGCATCAGGTAGCGCCCGTTACCGTCGATCACCCGCCGTGCAGGCTCACCGCGGAGATCGCCAATCGCCACGATACGGTCGCCCTGTACGGCAACATCGGCCAGATACGGCTCAGCACCACTGCCATCCACCACCGTCACTGCCCGGAACAGTAAATCAAACGCCATCACCCTATCCTCCTGCCACTCGCGAAATCCCAGCCTTGCCCCGGAACGGCGGCCATCAGTTGTTGGGTATACGGATGTTGTGGCGCGGCCAGCACCTCGATCGCCGCACCGTATTCCACCACCTCACCACGCTGCATCACCAATACGTCATCACACAGCTGGGCAGCCACCCGTAAATCATGGGTAATAAACAAAATGGCGACGCCAAGGCGACGTTGAATGTCGTCCAGCAGTTGCAGTACCTGGGCCTGTACGGAGACATCCAGTGCCGATACCGCTTCATCGGCGACAATCACATCCGGTTCCATCGCCAACGCACGGGCGATCGCGATCCGTTGTCGCTGCCCGCCGGAAAATTGGTGCGGGTAACGCTCGATGGCATCGGCTGGCAACCCGACCAGTTCCAGCAACTGCTGGCCGCGCGCCCAGGCGGCGGCGAAAGGCACACCATGATTCATTGGCCCTTCCACCAAACTTTTACCGATGCTGATACGCGGGTTCAGAGACCGATTGGGGTCCTGAAATATCATCTGGATACGTTTACGATGGGGTTTTAGCCCGGCGGGAGAAAGCTCGGAGATATCGTTGCCGGTCACGCGGATGGCACCCGTATCCGGCGTCAGCAAGCGCATCACGCAACGTGCCATCGTGGATTTGCCCGAACCACTCTCGCCGACGATCCCCAGCGTTCGGCCACGCTTCAGGCTGAAGGTCACATCATGCAACGCGCGCGTTCCTGCCCGCCGTTTACCCCACCATGCTAACGCGCCACGTTTGGCCGGGAAAACTTTGCCCAGCTCCACCACATCCAGCACCACCTGAGCACTGACGGGTGTTCGCGGCGCACGTGGGGCCAGGCCAGGCACGGCGGCCAGTAGCGCTTTGGTGTAGGCTTCGCGCGGCTGCGACAACACCTGCTCCACCGCACCAGACTCAACCACCCGGCCTTTGCGCATCACGCAAACCCGGTCAGCAATATCCACCACCACGCCCATATCATGCGTGATAAAAAGTACCGCCGTGCCATGCTTCTGCTGCAACTCGCGGATAAGTTTGAGGATCTGTTGTTGGGTGGTCACATCCAGCGCGGTGGTCGGCTCATCGGCAATCAACAGGCGGGGTTCCAGCACCAGCGCCATCGCAATCATAATGCGCTGGCGCTGGCCGCCACTCAGCTGGTGTGGATACGCACCGTAAATGCGTGAGATATCGGGCAGATGGACCTGCGACAAGGCATCCATAACCCGGGCATGGCGTTCCGCTGCACGCAGAACGGTATGGGTTTGCAGCACTTCGTCGATCTGCCGCCCTACCGTTAGCACCGGATTGAGGGCAGTCATCGGTTCCTGAAAGATCATCGCCATATGGCTGCCACGTAATGCCTTACGCCGCCCAGGGGTGACCTGTAACACATCTTCGCCATTCAGCCAGATATGCCCGCTTTGCACCTGTAATGCCCCTTTCGGCAGCAAGCCCAGTGTGGCCAGCGAGGTGACTGATTTGCCCGAACCGCTCTCGCCAACCAGGCACAAGGTTTCCCCGGCGTGAATGGTGAAGGAGATGTCCTGAAGAATGGGCGCGCCCTGTGCGGTATTGACCGACAGATGTTCGACATGCAGCACATCATGATGCTGTTCGCTCATTTGCGCTCCTTTTTATTCAGCCGTGGATCGAGGGCATCACTCACCACATCACCCAGCAGATTGATCGACAAAATGCACAACGAAAGAAACAATCCTGGCCATAACACCAGCGACGGTTTGAGCTGGAAGTAGACGCGTCCCTCAGCAATGATGTTGCCCCAGGTGGGGATCTCAGTGCCGATCCCCGCGCCGAGAAACGACAGAATCGCTTCGGTGAGAATGGCCGATGCGCAGATATAAGTACTTTGTACGATCAACGGCGCCAGGGTGTTGGGCATCAGATGGCGGGTCAGCACGGTGAAGGTGGAGGTGCCCGTTAAGAGTGCGGCTTCGACATAGGGTTCTTCACGTGCAGACAACACCCGCGAACGCACCAGCCGCACCACCTGCGGGACTTCCGGCACCATAATCGCTACCATCACCGTCCAGATACCGGCGCTGCTCAGTGACACAATCGCGATGGCGAGCAGAATGCCCGGTATCGCCATCAGACCGTCCATCACCCGCATTAATAGCGCATCCAGCCCGCGAAAATAGCCTGCCAACAGCCCCAACGGCAGGCCGATCACGATGCTCATCACCGTGACGCCGAGCCCCACCATCAATGAAATACGCGCACCATATACCACACGCGAAAACAGGTCGCGGCCATAGGCATCCGTCCCCAGCCACCAGGTCGCGCTGGGCGGTTTAAGACGAACGGCGGGTGCCAGTGCCTCGGGATCGTGGTTGGCAATCCACGGTGCCAACAGCGCCATGCAGACGATCAGCGCCAGTACCATCAGCGCAATAACCGACAGCAATGGCATCCGTGGCAGGGATAGCCAGCGTCGTCTGGGCGTCGGCAGGATTGCAGAAACAGGTTTACTCATGCTCATGCCTTACCCTTAATAACGGATGCGCGGATCGCTCAGCGCATAGGAGAGATCGATCAGCAGATTGATCACCACATACACCCCGCTGGTTAGCAGGATCATGCCCTGAATCACCGGGTAATCGCGGGCCAGTACCGCATCGACAATCAATCTTCCCAGTCCGGGGATGTTAAACACGCTTTCGGTGACCACGACACCTGAGATCATCAGGGCAAAACCGGTGCCGATGACCGTCAGGATCGGGATCATCGCATTGCGCAGCGCATGGCGAAATAACACATGGATTTCCGCCAACCCCTTGGCCCGTGCGGTACGGATATAATCTTCCCCCAGCACCTCCAGCACGCTGGCGCGGGTCATGCGGGCCACCAGGGCGATATACACCGACGATAAGGTCAGGGCCGGTAAAATAATACGCTCGGCAAACGGCCACACGCCTTTGCTGATGCTGGTAAATCCCTGTACCGGCAGCCACCGGAGTTCGATGGCAAACAGGGTCGCCAACAGGTAGCCGATGACAAAGACGGGAATGGAGAAACCCAGCACGGAGACTGACATCACCAGGTTGTCGATCCAGCTTCCGTGTTTCCAGGCAGCCAGCACACCAAGAGGCACCGAGATCAGGATGGTGAAGAGAATCGCCACCAGCGCCAGGCTTAGCGTCGGTTCAAGACGCTGACCAATCATGGTCAGCACCGGGGTGTGTGCCATCAGGGAAGTGCTGAAATCGCCGTGCAGTAGCTGCGAAACCCAGACAAAAAACTGTTGATACAGCGGTTGGTCCAATCCCAGATTGGCGCGAATCGCTGCCAGCTGTTCTGGCGTCGCCATATCACCGGCAATAATCGCCGCCGGATCACCCGGCGACAGCCGCAACAACAGAAAGACAAACAGCGCGACCACCAGCATTACCGGAAATGCCGCCAGCACGCGGCGAATAAAATATCCAGCCACAGGAACCCCCTTGCGATCAGTCGTCTTTCTCGACGTTCCAGAACACCGTTGAGGGTCCGGTCATTAAATGGCTGATGTGGTTGCTCCACGCGGCAACGTCATAAAATTGCCCGAGCGGAATGTAGCTGACCTCGTCCATCGCATGCTTTTGGATCTCCACTGCAATCGCTTTCTGTTGCGCGGGATCGGTAGCGGTGGCGAAATCCACCTTGAGTTGATTCATTTGTGGATCGGTCGGCCAGCCAAACCAGGCACCTTTGCGTCCCCCACCATCGAGCATCGGATTGACCACCGGGTTCCAGATGGTTTCCGCATTCCAGTAGGTGAAGAACATATTCCAGCCCCCCTGAGCCGGTGGATTCGGGTTGGCGCGGCGTGACACCAGGGTCTGCCAGTCCATCGGTTGCAAATCCACCTTGAAGCCCACCTTACGCAGTGCCTGTGCCGCCACCACCGGCTGTGAAGCCTGGCTCGGGACATCCGTTGGCTGCATGATCACCACCGGCGTGCCGTCGTAACCGGCCTTTTTCAGTAACGCTTTCGCCGCTTCAATATTGCCGCCTTTCAGCAGGGATTCACCGCCCGCCTCGCTTTCCAGCGCCGTACCGCAGCCGAATACCGAGGCACAGAATTTGTAGTACTGCGGGTTGCCGACCAACGCATCCAGCACATCCTTCTGGTTCATCGCCAGCAAGGCAGCGCGACGAATATCCGGGTTGTTAAATGGCGGATAGAGGAAGTTCATCCGGCCACCGGTCATCGAACCGAGTTTACTCAGGGTGCCGGTTTTCAGGTTGGGATCGGCCTGCACCATCGGCAACAGGTCGATCGGCAACTGCTCGATAAAATCAATATCCCCGGAGGACAAGGCATTAATCGCCGTCATCCGGTCGGGCATGTTGATCCATTCAACCCGATCAACCTTCACCACTTTGCCACCGGCAGTACCACTGGCTGGCTCTTTGCGCGGCACGTACTGCTGGAATTTCTCGTACACCACGCGGTTACCGGGATCGAACTCACTGGCGACAAATTTAAACGGCCCGGAGCCGGTATAGTCGGTGATCATCTGACCATCCGGTGTATTGGCGACCCGCTCCGGCATCATAAACGCCGCCACGGATGAGGGTTTCGCCAGCAGTTGCAGCACATAGCCAAAGGGTTTTGCCAGCTTGAGCGTGATGGTTTTGTCATTGGTGGCGGTGATGCTGTCGACATATTTCATCATCAGTTGGCCGCCGACGTCGTAGCGCGCCCAACGTTTCAGCGATGCCACACAATCGGTGGCCGTTACCGGTTTACCGTCATGCCACAGCAGCCCGTCACGCAGGGTGAAGGTGTAGGTCAGGCCATCGGGGGAAATTTTCCAGTCCGCCATCTGCGGTTGCGGCGTCTGTTTGTCATCCATCCCAATCAGCGTGTCGTAGATCATGTAGCCGTGGTTACGGGTGATCTGCGCGGTGGTTGCGATCGGATCTAACACACGCAATGAAGAGGACATCACCGCATGAATCGTCTTCTCCGCCGCCATGGCCGAAGGGGTGGCGATAGCGCTACTCAGCGCAAGGGTAAAAAGACAGGCAATCAATGAACGTGACGGAAATCGTTTCACTCTTAACACTCCAGTAGAAAGCAACCCCTGGTGCCGGGCGTTGCGGTGCGTAATGTAAGGAGACTGCACGGTCGTCAGGCGGTGACTGCCAGCGCCCGATCGATATAAAACTGCCTGATGCGTTGCGTCAGCTGACCGGGTTGACCGTCGCCGACAGGCTGACCGTCAACATTGACGACCGGATACACAAACGAGGTTGATGAGCTGATAAAGGCTTCAGCGGCGTGTTTCACCTCGTCGAGGGTAAAGCCGCGTTCTTCTATCCGCAGACCTTGCTGATGAATCAAGGTAATCAGCGTACTGCGGGTGATGCCTGGCAGCAGCAGTCGCGACAGCTCACGTGTGACCACCGCCCCGTCAGCCGTGACGATAAACGCATTGTTGGAGGTGCCTTCGGTGATCAAGCCCTCTTTTACCAGCCAGGCATCGTCAGCACCGCGTTGTCGCGCCTGCTCTTTCGCCAGGCAGGCATACAACAATTGCGTGGTTTTGATATCACAGCGTCCCCAACGCAGATCCGGCAGGCTGATAATCTTCATCCCCTGCTGTGCCAGCGGGCTGGCGATGATATTTTTCGCCTGGGTATAGAGCACCAGCGTGGGCGGCGTGCCCTCGGCCGGGAAGGCGAAGTTGCGGTCTTCAACGCCGCGACTGACTTGCAGGTAGACCAGGCCTTCCTGTAAGGCGTTGCGGCTCAATAAGGTTTGATGAATGGCGAGCAACTCGTCATCACTCAACGGCAGGGCGAGCGCCATCTCGCCCAGCGAACGGCGTAAGCGGGCAACATGCAGGTCAAAATCCAGCAGCTTGCCCTGCAACACGGCAGTTACCTCATAGATGGCATCAGCAAAGGTGAAACCGCGGTCAAAAACCGAAATTTTTGCCTCATTTTCTGCAATAAACTCACCATTCAGATAGACGGTGCGCATGACTCAATCTCTCCGGTTAAGGGCGTTCAACACCCGTCTGACGCGTGATGATGCCGTAATGTTCGATGCGACGATGGCGGGCGAAATTGAAAATGGTGGTTTTGCCAAACTGGCACAAATCCATGTCGCAGCGGTGGGTGATCAGCTCATCCCCCTGACCGCTGGCCCTGGCAACCACGAATCCATTCGGATCGACGATCACGCTGCCGCCCATCAATGGGAAACCATCCTCTACCCCGGCTTTCGCCACCCCAACCACCCAGGTTGCATTCTGGTAAGCGCCAGCCTGCATGCAGAGTTCGGAGTGAAACAATCGTTTGGTCTCACCCTCATTACGTTCAAGGGCGTTCACTGAAGGGGTGTTATAACCGAGGGTGATCAACTCAACGCCCTGTAAGCCCATGACCCGATAGGTTTCCGGCCAGCGGCGGTCGTTGCAGATACACATCCCCATTACCGCCCCCTCGTTTTCCCAGGTGGGAAAGCCCAAATCACCGGGTTCAAAGTAGCGTTTTTCCAGATGCTGGAAATCACGGTGCGGGTCGTATTCATCATGACCCGGCAGATGCACTTTGCGGTATTTCCCGACAATGTTGCCCTGACGATCGGTAACGATGGAGGTGTTAAAGTGACGCCCTTCCGGGGTCAGTTCGGCGTAACCGAAGGAAATGGCGATACCGTGCTCACGTGAGAAGTCAAACAACGGTTGCGTGACCGTGCCCGGCATCTCGCGTTCAAACCAACTATCGACTTCCTGCTGATCTTCCATATACCAGCGTGGAAAAAACGTCGTCAGCGCCAGTTCAGGAAAAACCACCAGTTCACACCCCTGCTGCCGTGCCTGCTCCAGTAACGCCAGCATCCGTTGCACCACACTCTCTCTTGAATCGCTTTTCTGGATTGCTCCCAACTGAGCACCGCCAATGACAATCTCGCGCACGTCCTATTCCTCAACATGACCGACCCGGTGTCGGCGCTTGAGGTCATTGTGTGAGGTTCAGGGCGCTCTGTCGTATACCTTTATGTCGCCTGCACTTAACCTGAGGTTAATCCAGGTTGAACAGATGAAAACCACTGGCGTCCAGCACCCGGCGCAGATGTTCGACAAACACCTGCGCGAATTGCGCCAGCGGTTCATGCCGCAGGTGCACCAGGCTGATGGTCAGGCGTTCTTCGCCGAGGATCGGCAGCACCGCCATGCGTTCACTGCCCGACGCGCGGAAGGAAATTTCATCAACCACGGAGAATCCGCTGCCATTTTTCACCAGCGCACAGGCATGATGCGGGGAATCAACATCAATGCTCGGTCGGTAAGGCAGCCCTACGCGTTCGAATGCCTTCATCATAAAACTGTGAAACGGGGTATCGGCGGAATAGCCGATGAATGGCATCTCAGCCAGCGCCTGAGGTAACTCTTTAGCGGGCAGCTGCGTCACCGGATGGTCCAGCGGACACACCACCATCACGCGGATATAGCTCAGCGGGACGGCGAGAATATTAGGATGATCAATAGGAAACAGGGAAATACCCAGATCGGCATGCTGGTCCAATAGCCGATCGCGCAGCAACAAATGGCGCAGACACTCCAGACTGACCTGGATATGCTCATTGCACTGCCTGAAAGCACCAATGGCATCTGGCACTAATTGATGCCCCAGACTGGGGCTACTGGCAATGCGTAAGACTCCCTGCCGCTGCTGTACCAGGTTATGCAACGTGGTGTTGACCCGCTGAATATCGCGATACACCGATTCGACATCATTAAACAGGCTGCGGGCTTCCGGCGAAGGATAAAGTCGCCCCTTAACCCGCTCGAAAAGTTTGAAACCAATACGCGCTTCCGTATGGGAAAGCATCCGGCTGACGGCGGGTTGCGACACATACAGCAGTTGTGCAGCACCGTTGATTGAACCGGTGATCATCACCGCGCGGAATACTTCAATCTGACGCAGATTAAGCAACTGCATTCGACGTTCCTCTGAGGAATGAATGGCCTGCGTATACCGACATACGCTTAACACCAGGTTATAGGCTGTTAGCAATTAGCATGCCAGCGCGCCTCAGTGCCGGAGAAAGGGCACTGACAGAGGGGAGCGGTCCCGGTAATAATAAGATTCGCCCGTCTTTATATCGGAGTCTTTTGCTGTGAGCGCTGCACACATTATTTTGCCGGTTTTTCTGTTGATTATTTTGGGCTATGTACTGGCACGTCGTGGCGCGCTTGATTCGCATGCCAACAAAGCGTTGGGGAATCTGGCTTTTAAGTTATTTATGCCGATGGTGTTGTTTACCGGTATGGTCAATGCACCGTTACAGGATGGCCTCAATATCAGAATCCTTGCGGCCTACTTTGTACCGGCATTACTTATTTTTTCACTGGTTAACCTCGTCGCACATCGGTGCATGGGCTATCCCACTCCTTTCGGCCTCACGGCGTCTTTTTCCAACAACGCCCTGATTGGTCTGGCGATGGTCGCCGGGATGTATGGCGATGCGGGCCTGGTGTTGCTGTTTACCGTGCTCGCTGTCCATAGCCTGCTGCTGTTCAGTTTTCAGAGCCTGTACAGCAGTCTGACCAATGGCGAACCTTTTAAAGCCAGGATTCTGCTGGCAAGTCTGGCTAATCCGATGATTGTCGGATTGCTGGCGGGGACGGCGGTGAACGTGTTGGGTGTCACGCTGCCTGACTGGATAATGAAGCTGGCACACTGGCTGGCGCAGGCCGCGTTACCCTGCGCATTGATAGTACTGGGGGCTAACCTGTCTGGGTTCCGGCTGCGTCCAAATGCCAGCGTTGTTGGGATTACCGCTGCGAAACTGATTATTATGCCGTTGGTGGTGCTGCTGGCGTGCTTACTGCTGGATATTGATGGCATGCCGCGCGGGGTATTGATCCTGATGGCCGCCAATCCCTCCGGCGTCAATGTGCTGGGGTTTTCACGCACGCAGGAAGATAGCCAGATAACCAGCTCGGCGATATGCCTGACCACCTTGCTATCCATGGTAACGCTGCCACTATGGATCGGGATCAATAGCCTGTTTTAACAGGTTTTTTACCACATAATCGCCCACGACCATGACCAGGGCGAGAATCGTCACGGCCAGCAAAATACTCAGACAACGAATGACCCCGATTTTGACATCCGCCAACCATAACTGGTCCTGGATAAAAACAATAATCCAGGCGATGGTAAATTGACGCCCTAAATAACTGACGTCCGGTTTTTTCTGTTGCAGGTGGCTACCCAGCCATAATCCTGCCGTCAGCGTAATAATGTAAAACGAGGGCGACCCCCGTAATAACGGTAACAGCAGCAGGCTGAGCACGGCGGCAATAAAACAACCCGCAAAACGCTGCTGCATTCGCTGTTTAACCAGTGAAGTTCTGTCCTGGTTGGTATTGGGCAGAATCAATATCGCCAGCACGGAAACCATCGCTTGCCAGAAGCCCGCCATAGAAAATTTCAACAATATTGAGGCGACCAGCGCTAAGGTGATCCCCGCCAGTATGGCAAGCTGAAGACGCAGGGACGAGCTTATCTTGCTTTCGGGTAAATCCTGATGCGGAGCAGAGCCGGGTTGAACGTCATTAAGGGGATGGAACAGCAGCACCGTAAAAACACAAAGCGCGCAACCAATCATCACTTCTTCAAGACGTTCCAGCGCAAAGCTGAATAGCGCTTGGGTATCGTTGACCGTTTGCGCCTCGGCCAGCACCATCATCGCGGTGACCACCCCTAATATCCAGGCATAGGCACGGGAAGACGCCACCGCTATCCAGACCACGACTCCACCACAGCACGCACAAAACAGGATCAGGAGATAAGGGTTAGCAGCCAGAATCGGCGTCAGGATCAGGGCTACGCCTCCGCCGATAAACGTCCCGACAATCCGATGCCCCGCACGCGTCAAACTCGCACGGACAGCCAGGCTCATAACCGCAAAGCTGCTGAGTGCAGCCCAGCCGGGATAAGCAAGGTGCAGCGCGTCGGAAACGGTCACCGACAACAGTAGAGCGATGATAACCTGAAGCGTAAAAACCTGTTGCAGCAGCACGACACGACAACCCACCCACCCTCTTGTCAGCCAGCTGACCAGCAGCTGCAACCGAAATTTAAGCAGTTGATATCTGGCCATGCTGAGACCCTTACTTACTGTTGCTCGATACGATTCCTGCCGTTGCGCTTGGCCTGATACAACGCAACATCCGCCCGATTGAGTAACTGATTATAGTCTGGGTGTCCATCATGGACGGTATAACCAATACTGACTGTGAGGGGGAGAATTTTTCCGGAAACCGCTTCAAAAGGCGTGCTGCTGACGATGCGACGGATGCGTTCCAGCAGGGTATAGGCTTCTGACCGTCCGGCTTCCACCAGCACAATCATGAACTCTTCGCCGCCGTAGCGGAACACATAATCACTGGCACGAATATTATCGCTCAGCAAGTTAGCAATATGCGTTAACGCACGATCGCCAACAGAATGTCCCCATTCATCGTTAACTTTCTTGAAAAAGTCGACATCGATAATCGCCACGCTCAATGGCAGATGGTTTTCCATCGCCAGGCTGACTTCATGTTTCAGGACAATCGGCAAATAACGCTTATTCAGTAAATTTGTCAGGGCATCTTTGCCGTCTTGCATATGCGAGACGTCATTGAACAGCATCTCCATATAGGTGCCAATTTTCTGACAACAGGCATGGATGGTGCGCAACAGATCCTGCATTTTTTCTACGGGTATGACCGCTGTAATATCCAGATGCGCCATCTTTTCGTCAATGGTGGTCATCAGTTGGCGTATTTGTTGAATCTGATCATTTTCGCCAAACTGGCGCGCACATTTATGGCGGAACCATAAGCCAAAATTGGATTCAGCAATTTTTATCAATGGTTCCGTCTGGTGAACACCACTGACCAACCCGTAAATAACCGAGTTTTCCCAACTGGAAAGCGCAGACTGTTGTTTGCCTTGTTCCTGATAAGCATTATTCATCAATACATGCATGCGATACGCTTCTTCATTGCGCGTGGCGCGGTAATGAGACATCGCATAGGCGTGACTCATCATTTCAATCGCAATATCAATCGCCATTGCAGCATAGTGCATCACCTGTAAACCAAGGGCCGTGGTAATATTATTGTCAGTGACATAGTCATAAATGCCATATTTAAGCTGACGGGCACCTCGCTGAACAAATTCCACCGGAATACCGATGCGGGCGTGCACACCCCCGACGTGATATTGCTGTTGCGCCAGCACTTCAAACTGACTTTCGTCTTGCGTCAGAATCGCCTTTACCCATTTAGACAAGGAGCGGCTCAGCTGTTCTTCTACCAGCTCATAGGACAAATGCCTGGAAATCGCCGGATCTTTAAACAAGCTTTCATAAAATCGATGCGCTAAATTGTCTGATTGTTCTTCGGCAATATTTCGCAGAATAACAATGACATCTTGTGGAAGCTCTGCACGTAAAGGCTGCCATTCTTTAAGAATAACAGAGATATATTGTTTAATTTCTTCCTGCATTTTTTGATCGACCAAGTGTTCGCTGGAGAGTCTGGTGAAAATAAAAGCGGCTATCCTAACATACCTGATCCAGTGGCCTTGGGCTTTTAACGCTTCCCAGACAAAAATAAGAGTTTTGCAGCTTTCAATGCAATTATCGCCTGCCACGATTTAAAAGAAAAAGCCAACTTATCCTTAGCGTATATCCGCGTTCACCAAACATAATTCAATTGCCTGGCGACAAAACGACATTCAGGAAATTATCACGCAGTGGATCTCTGATAGCGGGATTCCAGGCAATCCCGGTTTGCCAGTGAGTCCGCTCTCCGCTCAGCGCCAGCAGCACCACACCCGATGGCAGGATATGGCTGACGCTGGCAGGCAGCAATGCTACACCCTCTCCCGCGGCGACCAGCGCCAGCAGGGTCTGGATATCATCGGCTGCCGCGACGGTTTGAGGTGCCAGATGATGTTCACGCAAAAAGGCCTCTCCTTGCGTCACCAGACCTTCCCCCCGGTTCGGGCTAAGCCGCAGCAGTTGACTGCGTTGGATCACCTGGCGGAAGTCGCCCATCGCGGCAACGTGCTCGGGGGCGGCCAGCACCAGTGTTTCTTCCTTAAGCAGCGCCGATGCCAGCGGCTCCGGCGCAGGAAGCCGAACAAAGCCGCACTGCAACTGACCTTCCATCAGCCATTGAAACTGCATGGCAGAAGGCAGGTCATTCAGCGTAATCCTGACGGACGGATAACGGGCGCGAAAGGCCGCCACTTTTAACGGTGCCAGTTGAAAAGAAGAAATACCAAATCCCAGCTTGAGTTGCCCCGCACTGCCACTTTGCATGCCAGCCACGTCGTTACGGAATAACTCATGACGTTGCAACAAATCACGTGCGCCGGGCAAAAGTTGCTGTCCGCTGACCGTGAGTTTTGCGCCATGACGCCCGCGCTGAAATAGCGTCATGCCCATCAAATGTTCCAGAGCCTGAATCTGTTTGGTCAGTGCCGGTTGGGTGATACACAGGCTTTCTGCCGCCTGATGATAGCGTCCCTGTTCTGCTAAGGTGACGAATGCACGCAGTAATTTGATATCCATTCCAGTTCGTTATCAAAAGTGGATAATTGGTGATTATACCCGGCACGTTCTCTTTGGTGAAATCTTCGCACTTTCCAACGAGGAGAAACAAATGGACGATTTAATCCGGGTTGCCACCGTGCAGTTTTGCCATCGCGCCAGCGATAAGGCTTACAATCTCGGCGTAATGAAAAACTTTATCCAGCAGGCCGCACATCAGGGTATTAAGATTCTGGCCTTTCCCGAAATGTGCATCACCGGCTACTGGCATGTTCCCGATCTCACTGCTGATCAAGTGAGCGATCTGGCTGAATCCATTGAAGATAGCCCCTCACTGGCTCCCCTGCTGGCACTGGCAAAGCAACATGATATGGCGATTGGCGCAGGTTTCATTGAGCGGGGCAACGACGGGCTGAATTACAATTCCTATGCGGTCTGTATGCCGGATGGCAACATCCATGTCCATCGTAAAATGTACGCATTTGAACATCAGGCCATTGTACGTGGCGATCGCTTTACCGTCTTCGATACGCCCTGGGGCGTCAAAGCCGGGGTGCTGATTTGCTGGGATAACAATCTGGTCGAGAATGCCCGTATTACTGCGCTGATGGGTGCCGACATTCTGATCGCGCCCCATCAAACCGGCGGTACGCATTCCCGCAGCCCGTTTGGCATGAAACCGATCCCCGTCAGCCTGTGGGAAAACCGCCACGAACAACCGGAAATGCTGGAAGCCGCCTTGCGTGGCGACAGCGGCCGCGGCTGGTTGATGCGTTGGCTGCCATCAAGGGCGCACGACAATGGCCTGTTTATTCTGTTCAGTAATGGTATTGGTCTGGATAATGGCGAGATACGCACCGGTAATGCAATGGTGCTGGACCCCTACGGCAGAATTATCAATGAAACCTGGTCCGCTGAGGATACGCTGGTGGTGGCCGATCTGGATACCAGCCTGTTGGCGATGTCCACCGGACGGCGCTGGATTCACGGACGTCGCCCCAATCTCTACGGCATGTTGTGCGAACCGCAATGTTATGAACGCGATGCCCGCGAGGCACGTTTCTCGGACGATATTCCTTCTTTCGGTCAGAAGAAATAACCCAAAACGTCACGCTTAAGCAACACAACAGGTGACCAGCAGAAAACATCCCCTTTACTTGTATCGGGCTGAACTAATCATCTGAAGCAGGCAGCAAAAATAATACAAGGATGTATTATCCTAAGAAAAACCAACTAAAAATCGTCTTGTTAAAACTCAAAATCAAAGAGCATTGTGTGTTTTTTCCCTGATGTTGTTGATGTTCATTGGGATTTTTCTTAATTGAAACTAATATCAGGCCTCCAGGGGACTACATATAACTTAAGAGTTGCTTTTATGATTAGTCGCACGATATCAGGAGTGGCATGTACCCTTCTGTTAGCTTTATCACCTTTAAGCCAGGCAGCAAATGTATTACCTGCACCCAAAGAAGCTGACTGGGTCGCCAAAGAATTTACTTTTAACAACGGCGAAAAACTGAAAGATTTACGTATTCATTACTACACACTCGGCGACCGCAGTAAACCTGCGGTATTATTACTCCACGGAACTAACCAGCCAATTAACGCGTTACTGGCTCAGGGTTTTGCCGGTGAGCTATTTGGTCCGGGGCAGGCACTGGATAGCAGTAAATATTTTATTATCATCCCGGAGAGCATTGGCTCCGGAAAATCATCCAAACCTTCGGATGGTTTACGCATGGCTTTTCCTCACTATGATTATGACGATATGGTGACTGCCCAATATCGCTTAATTAAAGAAGGTTTGGGTATTTCTCATCTGCGGCTGGTGATGGGCTATTCGATGGGAGGAATGCAGACCTGGCTATGGGGTGAAAAATACCCGTCGATGATGGATGCGCTGGTGCCGATGGCATCACAACCCAATGAATTGTCCGGTCGCAACTGGATGCTGCGCCGCATGCTGGTCGAATCCATCAAAGGCGATCCGGCCTGGGCAGAAGGCAACTATCACCAGCAGCCGCCGGTGCTAAAAACCGCCAATATTATGTTCAGCATCGCCACGACCGGCGGTACACTGGCGTATCAACACAAAGCACCCACGCGTGCGCTGGCGGATAAGCTGGTTGATGAACGTCTTGCAGCACCGGTCACTGCCGATGCGAACGACCTCATTTACATCTGGAGTTCATCGGCAAATTATAATGCGTTACCTGCCCTGAATCGCATTAAGGCACCGATGTTAATTATTAACTCCGCAGATGATGAACGAAATCCGGTGGAGACTGGCATTTTACAGGGTGAATTGCATCAGATAAAACAGGCTGAATTGCTGCTTATCCCGGCGAGTGCGGAAACCAGCGGCCATGGCACCATGATGCAGGCAAAATTTTATCATGCACGGCTGAAAACGTTCTTAGCACATACGCCCGTTACCACAGAAAATCATTAATATTTTTCTTTATCGGGAAGTCACTCAGGTGACTTTCCATTTTTTAATAAGGGATTTATTTTCGACAGCACTCTCCTTTTTATCATTTAATCGTTAGCAGGGAACACTCTATGTTTCGTAGAATAAAGATCCGTACTGCACTCAGCATAATGATTTTTTCACTGACTGCATTATTACTCTTCGTCGGCGTTCTGGGATTATTTGCCGTGCAGTCGGGAAATAAATCCTTTGCCACGGTAGACACTGAAGTTTTGCCAGGATTAGTGGCGCTGAATGAAAGTTCAGAACTCTTATTACGTGGCCGACTGGATTTGCGTTTATATGAATCACTGATGGGTAGCGGCGACACCGAAAAAGCCAAAGTTGCGCTGGAGCGCGCCCGTGGAAAAATTGATAGCGCCAGCGCGAAATGGCAGGACTATCTGAAATATCCGCAATCCGCAGAAGAGCGGCCGATTGCGGCAAAAATGGCCTCCACCCGTGATGCGTTAATGAAAGAATTCATTGATCCCGCCTTTGTTGCGCTGGAAGCCGGTAAGTTAGACGAATATCGTCAGCGAGCAGGCAAATCGACGGCGCTGTATGGTGCATTTGATGCCGCCTCTAAAGCACTGGTCGCCTTTAAACTGAAAAGCATTGATGTCGCCTATGACGATTCCAGCGACCGGGTAAAACGCATGGCGTTCGTTTTGTACTTCTCCATCGCCTGCGCCCTGGTACTGGCCGGTCTGGCCTGGTCGGTAATGACCAATCTGATCGTCAAACCACTCAATAACGTGATCGCTATATTTGACCGTATCGCCGAAGGCGATCTGCGCGCCCGTATTGATATCAGCGGGAAAAACGAGATCGCCCAGCTGTTTGCCGCCGTACAGCGCATGCGCGACGGGCTGGAAAACATGGTACTGATGGTGCGCAGCGGAACAGATGCCATCGGCACCGGCGTGGAAGAGATCGCCTCCGGCAATATCGATCTCTCCAGCCGCACCGAGCAACAGGCTGCTTCGCTGGATGAAACCGCATCCAGCATGGAGCAAATCATGGCGACGGTGCAGAATAACGAAGACAACACCCGCAAGGCGAATGCGCTGTCACAGAAAGCGTCAAACTCCGCGTCACGCGGTGCTAACGTGGTGTCGGAAGTGGTATCCACCATGAGTTCGATTGAGAAAAGCTCCGCCAAGATTGGCGATATCGTCGGGGTTATTGATGGCATTGCTTTCCAGACCAACTTGCTGGCGCTGAATGCCGCCGTTGAAGCCGCACGTGCCGGAGAAGCAGGACGTGGATTTGCCGTGGTGGCCTCAGAAGTGCGTGTGCTGGCGCAGCGCAGCGCTACGGCTGCGAAAGAGATCGGCACCATGATTAATGACTCGCTCAGCAGTATTGAGCAGGGTTCCGGGCTGGTGAAACAGGCGGGCGTTACCATGAATGAAGTCATGGTTGATGTGAAAAAAGTGGTCGAGATTATGGATGAAGTGATGCTGGCCTCCGGGGAGCAGACACGCGGTATCTCGCAGATCAATATTGCCATTCAGCAGATGGACGGCGTGACCCAACAGAATGCCTCGCTGGTTTCTGAAGTGGCAACAGCGGCCAGTTCGCTACAAGAACAGGTAGTGAACCTGCAACAGTCGGTGACGCGTTTCCAGGTGGATGACGATAAAGCCACATTTGGAAATGATCGCTATACCGGCCCGCATGACCTGGCATTGATTAACCTGAACTGATCGCAAATAGCCGGACCTTTTCTCCCGCAGAGATAAAGGCCCGGCTGAAATAAATGACGTCACCGCCCCTCTGCTACCCCCTCTATACGGCTCTGTCAGCTTAACTCACCGCCAGCAAGATATATCTTTCGCCATCAAATATCGTCTCTGCCGATAAATAATGCAAAAAAAATAATGACACCTCACAACTGCAATCTCGTTATAATATGATGATTCATCACCTATAACATTTAAAAAGAGAAGAAGAATGAATGCTTATTTCGCCACCAGATACGCAAAAATAAAGAACTTACCATTCATTCTAAAGGGCAATAGCGCTGAGAGAAAGCTCAGTCTGACCATTCTCATCTCTGGCATCGCCAGCATTTTGGCCGGTGTCTATATGGCTGCGTTAAACTTTTCCATTGGCGATCGCGCTATCGCGTTTTTTTATTGCATGACCACTATTCAAGGGGTATACATTTCGGCCACCGCCTTCTGGAATAACATTAATCGCCACATTTATATTATTACGCACAGTTTATTACTTAGCATTATTCTGCTTTGCCTTTTTGATAACAATCATGATTTTGCCAAACATTCCGAATACAATTACCTTGTCGCATTAACAATTGGTGCCGCATTGGTATTACGCCAACAGTCCTGGTATTTAAAGCAGGCATTTCCTTTGATTTGTCTGCTGGTATACCTGTTTTTTGTATCCACCGGCACATTATGGCAGGATGGTCGCCTCCAGACTGATATGGCGCATATATCCGGTTTTTATATCGCTAACTGCTCGGTGCCTGTGGTGGCGCTTTTACTGGCTGTATTTACCGCACGCGGAAATTACTCTGAAACCGATTTAATTAAGCGTGAACTTTCTCTGGCGATTGAGCGAAACCAGTTGCAATTGTATTACCAACCACAACTGGACAGTAATAAGGCCTTGATTGGCTTTGAAGCTCTGCTGCGCTGGAAACATCCGGCCAAAGGGTTTATCTCTCCTGAAGTATTTATTCCGATAGCCGAGAAAAGTGGTCTGATTATCGACATCGGAAGATGGGTCATGGAGCAAACATTACGGCAAATTGCTGAATGGGAACGCCTTCACCACCTCGGAGACATTGCCTTCTCCATCAACATCAGCCCATTACAGCTCATGCACCGCAACTTTACTCAGGATACGCTACTCACATTATCACGCAGTAAAATCCGCCCGGAAAGAATCAAGTTTGAAATAACCGAAACCACCTTCATCTATGATCAGGAGAAAATTGCTGAAGTCATGCATCGCTTCAGTGCGCTGGGCATAAAATGGGCGATTGATGACTTTGGTGTGGGTTATTCATCGTTAAAATCAATCAGCGATTTCGCTGTTGATGATATCAAGATCGATAAGTCACTTATTATGCAAGTATTCAAAAATGAATCCGCATCTTTAGTGGTACAAAAAACCATCGAATTATCCCGTGAGATGGGGTTAAACGTGCTCGCCGAGGGAATTGAAAATGAAGAATATTTTGAATACCTGAAAAAAATGGGCTGTCATTTGTTTCAGGGTTTTCATTTCGCCCGTCCCCTGCCTGCGGCCGATGCCTTGATGTGGATTAAAAAACAAAGATTATAATGAGAAATCCGCCCCTCCCGCGAGCGTTAACTTTTGGTGTCGGGGAATGAAATAACCTATACTGCCGCTCATTACCATCGTATTTCAGGGAAGAAAATGCATCTGCTTTCAACCAACCGTACCGATATCTATCTGCTGACAGAAAATCTCTCTGCGGCTTATCTCGCTTTTTTAGTGCATAACCGGGACCATTTTTCCCCTTTTGAACCTTTACGTACCGACGAGTATTTTACCCTTGATCACACCCGTCAGCGGATTATCGATTCAAGCGCTGATTTTGTCGCCAGAAAAAACCTGTTGCTGGTTTTTACACCGCAAGGCGAAGAGAAGATCATTGGCAGCATCAATTTTACCAACTTCGTATATGGTGTTTTCCAGGCATGCTATCTGGGTTTTTCCCTCGACAGCAGGTATCAGGGCAAAGGATTCATGCACGAAGCGCTGACGATGGCGCTGTCTTATGTGCGAAGAGAATATGGTTTGCATCGGGTGATGGCGAATCATCTCCCCACCAACCTGCGTAGCAGCAACACCCTGGCGAAGCTGGGATTTTGCCAGGAAGGCTATGCAAAGTCCTACCTTAAAATCAACGGCAGCTGGCAGGACCATGTTCTTAATGCATTGGTTTTCGATGAAACTATCTGACTGCCAGCCGGGGGATTAACCTCGATGGTTGTTCCCCTGGTTTGCATTAACTCGTCGCCAGCGCCACTGCCTTGCGCAACCCGCTCACCCCGGACGAGTTAACTGGCGTCACCAGCGCGTAGTTGTAATGCTGATCACTCCAGTACTGTGCCATCACATCGTCGGCCTGACGTTCACCATGGGGTAATTTCACCGGATCCAGCGGGCGGATATACCAGCCCACCCGTGTCCCTTGCGGGTCCTGATACATAATCAGCGCGGCTGGCCCCTGTGCCGTCGCCATCAGCCGCGCCCCCACCAGCCTGAAACCAAACTGTTCGAGATTGGGTGGCGGATTACCATTGATAAAATACCGTGCCACCCAGCTGCTGAGTTCGGCGTGCTGGCTCGCTATTACGTCCATCGGGGTTTGTGTCTGATTATCAAAGATTTTATAAGCCTGCACGGCGTCTTCCATCGGCTGCGGGCTGCTCATGGTCTGCGACTCTTTCAGTTGCCAACCGGCGACACCACCGATACTTACCGCCAGTACCAGCATACACGCCGTCGCCAGTTGCCGTAACCGCTGTTGCCGCATCTGACGCCGCAGGTATTGGGGATGGGGACGATCCATTGCCGGCGAGTGCCGGCTGATAGCCTGCCGCAATTGTTGCGCGTCCGCCCGCCAGCCAGCAACTTGCGCAGCAGCCTGCGGATTGTCCTTCAGATAACGTTCAACGCGCTCTGCCGTGGCTTCATCCGCTTCGCCATCCATCCAGGCATGGAGATCGTGTTCATCAGGTGGCAAAGTCATTTCAGTCTCCTTAGCGGCAATGGCGTCGCCTTACCTTCCAACTGCTCATGCAGCAACTTGCGTCCACGTGACAACCGCGACATCACGGTCCCCAGGGGGATATCCAGCGTTTCAGCCGCCTCTTTATAGCTCAGGCCTTCAACACTCACCAACAATAAAATGACGCGATAATCCTCAGGTAACGCCGCAAATACCGCCAGCGTATCGTCGGCAATCGCCATCGATTCGGAGGATTGTGCAAACATCTCTTCACCGCTGAAAAAAGTCAGCAGCTTCATATAGCGCTTGCGCCGCCGTTCGCCATCAACAAACTGGCGATACAGAATGGCAAACAACCAGGCGCGCAAACTCTGTTCCCCCTCGCTCTGCCGCTGGCGGGTTAACGCTTTCGTCAGGCAACTTTGCACCAGATCCTCCGCGCTGTGCGGATTGCGGGTCAGCCACAGCGCAAAACGTTCGAGATGGGGCATCATCTGGCGGATTTCATCATCAGTCAGCTGGGACATGGCTATCCTTTAGCGTCTACGGGTGCCCGACATACTGGAAAAAACCCCATCGCGCAGTATCAACGCATGAAACAGCGCGGCGGCTAAGTGCAGCAACACGGTGATAAATAATATCAGCGCCACCAGGGTATGCAGTGGACGCAGTATGGCGTACCAATCATTATCCACCGGCAAAATCGGCGGCAGAACCCAGTGACCACCTAAAGTGATCGGGACGCCCGCCGCAGACAGCATCCCCCAGCCGATTAACGGTTGGAGCAGCATCATCGCATACAGTGCCCAGTGCGAGAGATGCGCCATGCCACGCTGCCAGGCAGGGAGAGACGCAGGTAATGCCGGGGTAACAGTAGCAAAGCGCAACCACAAACGCACGATCACCAGCACCAGAATCATCAACCCCAAGGGTTTATGGATGGTGACCAGCAGGCTATGTAGCGACGACACGGTGGCGACCATTGCTACGCCAATAAACAGCATCGCCACAATCGCCGCCGCCATTAACCAATGAATAATGCGCAGTGCAGGGTGAAAATAGCCGACATGTCTCATAAATGGGTCCCCGCTTGTTGTGCCTGTTCATGTGTGCGCAGGTTGTAGGATTTGGCATAAGCCGCCGAACGCGCATTAAGTAACGGATCATCGGATGCAGCAATACCATCCGGCAGAATCAGCGGATCGTAATTGATGTCGTTGCACGGTCCCTGCTGCTGCGGCACTGCCCGGGTTAGCACTAAGGTCCCGGCATTGATGGTTTGACGGTCGGCAGGCCAGACTTTCGTCGCATTGCTGCCATCATCACCTGGCTGGGCAACGGTAATGATCAGATCCCATTTCAGCGGCGCTTGTTTCAGACGTTGTTCTAAATCCTGTTGGAGAAAATCTTTGTCATTTTTATCCGCCGCACTGATCGGCTGATAATCGGCATGCGGCACCATACTCCAGCGCACCAGATGCGCAGCGCCCGCTTTATCGATAAAGCGAAACGCATTCAGACTATTAAAACGATCGCTGGCCCAACTGGAGGAGGGAACGTATTGCTTTGCCCAGGCAAGGAACGCCTTGAATTCAGGATGTTTCCCAACGAAGGCACCTAACTTCTGTGGATCGGGTTTACCTGTCGCCGGATCGGGTAGCGTGGCGGTTTGCAGTTCATAAAATCCTTCCGGCGTTGCGACCGGGAACAACGGCATAGCATTCATTCCGGTACGCCATTGCTCACCGTCGTTCAGCTGAAAAGCTAACGCCATACTGCGCACCGGCACCGCATAATCCGGCGCTGACGGGTTACCCCCTGCGATGGCAAAGCGCCCGGTTACCGAGGTCTCACCCGGTGCAAAGAGCGCCGCGCGTGATAACGCACTGGCGTTGCCGTTGGCAGCAAACGTGCCAATCACGCAGATCCCTTTGGCATGGTTGCGGCGATAGCCCGGGTGCTCACCGCCCGCTTGCTGCAACACCGAGACCAGTTTGTCCGAGGTCAGGCGTTCTGGCGTCAGCCAACCACCTGCCCACAAAAACAGCACGAGTAAAACCAGTGGAACCAAACCGATCAGCAATACGCGCCGAAGTTTCTGACCGGTAGAAAGTGGAGTTGGAATCATTTTTTGCTCACCCTGCTCACATTGAGCCCATAAGACGAATGAGCGGCAGGTTTATTCCCGCAACCAAAAAATTTTTTATACGTGAGTGAAGCGATCAATAAGATATAAATTAAATTATAGGTAGTACAATTATCATGATTATATTTATGTAGCAGTTGTCATTACTCTGCACTCCTCAATGTCACGGGAGGCAGATATGCCACTGGTAATTTACGTTTTTACAATCAGCGCCTTTGCGCTGGGACTGGCCGAGTTTGTCCCAATCGGCCTGACCGATATCATGGCGCGGGGTCTGGGTGTGGATGTCGAACAGACCGGTATCATCATCACCGCATACGCGCTAGGCGCGACCTTCGCGGCACCGGTACTGACAGCGTTGACGGCGGGCTGGAGCAGAAAAGGCACCATGCTGGTGACGGCACTGGTGTTTACGCTTGGCAGCCTGTTCTCTGCACTGGCGGTTAACCTGCCGATGATCATCATCGCCCGCTTTGTCGCGGGTCTGGGTCATGGCCTGTTCCTCGCGGTAGCTTCCAGTACGGCGGCGCGGTTGGCAGGCAGTCACAAAGCCGGCAGTGCCGTGGCGGTGGTGTTTGGTGGTTTCACCCTTGCGATGGCGATTGGTGTTCCACTAAGCACCTGGCTCGGCAGTTTCATTTCATGGCGGCTGGTGATGGGAGCGATCGCCGTGTTTGGTGCAATCGGTTTTCTCGGTTTACTGTTGGGTATGAAAGATCCGTTGCCAACCGCGCCCCAAGAGCGTGCCGGTGGCGCGCTGGAGCATATTGCCGCCATCTTTAACCGGAAGCTGCTGGCAGGCGCGTTGGTGACGGTGCTGGCGTATGGTGGATCCTTCACGGCCTATACCTACATTGCACCGTTTCTCACTGAGATGACCCAGGTTTCTGCCCGTACCGTCAGCCTGTTTATGCTGATTTTCGGTGTCATGGCGGCGCTGGGCAATATTCTTGGTGGCCGTCTGACCGATAAAATGGGGGTGAATCGTGCCAATATCTTCATCGTGAGTGGGCTGGTTATCGTGACGGCCGGTATGTGGCTGTTCAGCCAATCGGCGGTGATGATGGGTGTGCTGGTCGCCATCCTCGGCATGCTGACCTTCGCGGCAGTTCCGGCACTTCAGGCCCGACTGATTGGCGTCGCTGAAGTCCACGCTCCCCATGCTCACGGTGTCGCGGCGGGTCTGAATATCGCGGGGTTCAACTCCGGGATTGCCCTGGGTTCGGTGCTCGGGGGGGTGACCATTACCGGGCTGGGGATCATCTGGGTCGGTCTTGCCGGAGCAATCCTTTCCTTGCTGGGGCTGGTGCTGTTGGTGGCACAAATCAGACGCGGTGGTGATATCACGTTACGCTCGGCTGTTGGCACAGGACACTGAACGGAGCGCCTTTACGGCGCTCCTTTATGATGTAGCGGCGCGATTTATCGCGCGATCCCGATGGACAGGTAACATTATGAGTCACCTTGCGCACTTACGTACCTTTTTGGAAGCTTACCGATGCGGATCATTCTCGCGGGCGGCAGAGCAACTCGGCATCACGCAGCCTGCGGCGTCTTTGCATATCCAGTCTCTGGAGCATTTTGTCGGTAAACCACTGTTTATCCGCCAGGCACGGGGAGTCAGCGCCACGGATGCCGCTGACGAACTGGCGCGATCGATATCGCCCTTTATCGATGGCCTGGAGGCCAAACTGGCCAGTTTCCGCCCCGGAGAAGCGCAGGGGAAAACCCTGTACTTCATCGGTTCCTCCGACTTTGTGCACTATCGCTTTGCCGCTACACTTGCCCGACTGATGGACCAGGGTTATCGCATTCGCTTTAACATTGGCACCCGCCAGCAAATTTACGAAAAACTGCATCAGGAAAGTGTCGATTTTGCCATTACCGCCACCCCACCGGATGAACGATTATTTGGCTATAGCCTGCTGCATACCGAGCGTATGTTGCTGGTTCACGCCCCAGCACTGACCGAAATGATTGGTCATCATCCAACACCGGATACGCTCTGTAACGTCCCGCTGATTGCCTTCGATGAAGAACTCCCATTGGTGAGAAACCTGTGGAGCATGATGTTCCGCAGCGCGCCAAGCTTACAGGCCAGCTGTACCGTACCGGATATGCGCATCATCAGGCAAATGCTGATCGGCGGCCACGGCTGGAGTGTATTGCCTGATTATCACTGCGAAGACGCTTTACAGGAGGGGTTACTGGTCAGCCCGACGCACAAGGAACTGGCTCCGACCAGCCATCTTTATCTGGTCTGGCATAAAAATCGGGCGGGAAACAGCATGACTGCGGCCCGGGAAGTGATCATGTCTTCTTTTCCCTTCCCCAGCAAATCAGAAGAAAGATAAGCGCTTTTGCTCCAGAAAGGCCCGTTCCTCAGCTGATGACGCCCTGCCCAACAGCGCATTACGATGCGGATAGCGGCCGAACCTGAGGATAATGTCGCGATGTTGCTGTGCACTTTGTGCATAGGAAGTCCCTTTAAGTTGTGCAAACAGCCCCACCGCTTTTTCATGAATGGCGACTGACTCCGAATGCATCCACGGCATTAACATAAACCCCTTTTCGTCGAGGGTGAGATATTCCCACCCCTCAATGTTTAACGCCTCCTGCGAGAGGATCAAGGCCATGCCATCCTGCTGCCAGGCAACGCTACTCTGACGGTTCAGGTTACGGGAAAATTGGTCGAGAATAATGATTTCGGCGAGACGGCCGTAGAGATTTTCACGCCAGGTAAACAGTTCCCCCCGGCAGGCTGACACCCAGCAATGACCAAATAACCGGCGTATTTCGTCGTCAAACGCCTGATCGTTTTTGAACCATTTATCTTCGCTGGTATGACTGAACCAGAACTGGAGCACATCTTCGTAATTCATCATTTACCCTCCACCACCATCATCGTAGCGGCGCGATTGATCGCGCCGCTACGGAATGTACCTGCACGTCAGAGGGAAACATGGTGACTGGTCAGCACGTTATCCACATAACGATGAATCATCAGCGCCGGAGGATCGTTAACCGGGGGAACCGTATCGGTACCAAACCAGACGGGATTCGCCGGGCACAACGAGCCACAGATATAAGCCGGCACCCCGGCTAAAGCACCCGCTATCGGTCGGTGAACATGACCAGAAGCAATCGCCAACAGCTTGCCGGGCATATGCCTGATCAGCGCAGCCAGCTCGGGAACGCCTGCACACATCGTCTTGTCCAGTGAGGGGATCCCCGATGCAAAAACATGATGATGCAGAAATAGCAGCGCGGGGGATGTATGGATATCCCGGAGTTGTTGCTCCAGCCACGCAATATGATTAACTACGCTACCTGCTGTCACACCCACTAACGTGGAGTCCAGGCCGAGCAGACGAAGATCACCAGCATCATAATTAAAGTGCAGAAACTCATCTGCGGCAGTAGCCCCCCAAACCGCACGCATCTGGCGGCGATCATCAGAATTACCGGGAAGCACCCGCGAAGGCCACTTTTTCTGGCTAAGCCGCTCGGCAATCAGCGCATACCCTGCAAGCCACTGGTTATCAATCAAGTCCCCGGTCAGCACCAGAACATCCGGGTTAAGCTGATCGAGCCACGCAAGGGCCTTATCGAACCGTTGCAGATTGTCATTGTCAGGGGACGCATGAATATCTGAGATCTGCGCAACCAGCATATTTACCTCAGCATGCGGCAAGGGAACCAATAACCGCGATGGCGCGATCCGTATCCTCCCAGGCCACAAAAATATGGTCATGGTAGTAACCCGCAACCACGTTGCAGCTGATGCCCTTCTCTGCCAGTGCCGCAGAAAATGCCGCAGTCAGCCCAACGGCAGCCAGTGAAGAATGGACTTCCAGGGTGATCCATCCGGCGAGATAGTCATAGCCAATGCCTTGCGCCTGCGCCACCGCGAGCGGCAGCACCAACGTGGTTCCTTCACGCTCCCGTACCACTACCACGGCCTGTGCCAGTAACTCAGAGGCGGGGTTGGGCAAAGTACAAAAGACGAACTGTCCCTCATTACGTCTGGGCGATGCCGAACGCAACAATATCTGAAGATTATTTTCACCTGACATTATCATCACTCTTTTCATCATGGACCTGGGTTGCTTTCCCACGTAAGAGGATAGCCGCAACCCCTCACGGCGTGTATTCTGAGCCAAATAATTTCAGACATTTGATGGGGAGAAGCTATGTTGTTATCCAGCCTGATGGCCATTGCAGCAGTTCTGGTTATGGGTGTGATTAGCCCGGGTCCTAGCTTTATCTATGTTGCCCGCAATGCTGTCGCGCGCTCACGTTTACACGGCCTGTTAACTGCGCTGGGTATGGGAACCGGCGCGGCGATCTTCTCCATCATGGCGATGTTTGGTCTGGAGAAGATTCTGGTTGCGCTGCCCGAATTATTTACCGGACTAAAAATTGCCGGTGGCCTCTATCTGATCTGGATGGGCTACAAGATCGCGAAGAATGCGTCAAAACCCTTTAGTGTGACCTCAGGATCGTTATCAGAAACCCATTCGTTGTTCGCCACCTGGCGAGACGGATTGCTGACCCAGTTGAGCAATCCAAAAACTGCCCTGGTCTTTGCCTCCATCTTCACAGCGTTACTCCCCAAAGAGATTCCCGGATATTTCTATTATATTCTTCCGCTAATGGCATTTGTCATTGATGCGGGATGGTATTCACTGGTCGCGGTTTTATTATCCTCGAAGCGACCACGAGATATTTATCTGCGCCTTAAGCGCGCCATCGACACCCTGTCCTCGACGATTCTGGTGTTGTTAGGGGTTAAAATTATCCTCACATCGTTTCAGAAATAACCCGCAACCCAACAGGCTTCCATACGGGAAGCCTGTCTGGTCATAACCCTACAATGATCGAATCGCCGGAAAATCAACTTCCGTGTCATTCACCCGATTAATCATGTTGGTGAACAGAATCGCGGTCACCACACCGATGGTTTCAACCACCTGTTGGTCACTAAAACCGGCGTCGCGAAATGCACTGACATGATGAGCTGATAACGTACCGCGCGAAGAAACCAACAGTTGCACAAACTTCACCAGCGCATCAATTCTGGCATCATCAACCAAAAACCCCTGGCGCAATTCAAGCGTCTGTGCCTCGCTATAGCCCGCTTTTATCGCCTGCGGCGTATGCGCGGCAAGGCAATAATCACAGCCACTTTCCTCACTGACCGCCAGGTTAATCGCCTCACGTTCACGCGCGTTGAGGCTGCTCCTGGCCAATACCGCGTTCAGCTGTAAAGTCTGCGCCAGAATATCAGGGGCATTGCTGCCAATGGTCAAATACGCATTGGGGACTTTCCCCATCGCCTGTTTAATGCCTTTGAACAGCTCCGCGGCTTTGCCCGTAGCTTCATCAAACGTATCCGTATGTAAACGACTCATCTTATTTCTCCGATTTTGCCACTGAAGATCCCAGATAACGCGTGGCCGGGATATTGTGTGAAAAGTCCTGAATCACCGCTTGGCGTGCCTGTTCCCATTGCTGCAAACGACTTTCGTCATGCAGTGACGGGATGGTGATCAACTCGCCATGCAGGAAGCCGTTCAGCGCGGCATCAACCATATCTTCCGCTTTCATCACAATCTCCGGATCGAGCTGACTTAACGGCAAACCGCCGTTATCCCAGAACGGGGTGGCTGTCGCGCTGGGCAGCACCACCTGGACCTGAATCCCTTTGCCTGACAATTCATGATGCAGAGACTGGCTGAACGCCAGCACATAGGCCTTGCTGCCACCATAGACTCCGTTCAGGATCTCGGGGGCAATACCGACAATCGAGGCAATGTTGATGATGGCCCCCCTTCCACGGCTAATAAAACCTGGCACAACGGCGTAAGTCAGCCGGGTTAACGCGGTGACGTTGAGATTAATCATCGTCGTCATTTGGTCGACATTGCTATCAACCAAGGGTGTGTGTGTGCCCATGCCCGCGTTATTCACCAATAACGTAATGCTGGCATCGTTTCGGAGCTTCTCCTCCAGTGCCGCCAGTTGCTGCGCGTCATTCAGGTCTGCGGCCACCACTTCCACATTACGTTGGCTATCCGCCGTGATATGGCTGGCCATCTGGTTCAGACGATTGTGGTTACGGGCGACAATGATCAGGTCATAACCCATCTGTGCCAGCCTGGCGGCATAAATGGCCCCCATGCCGGTCGACGCGCCCGTTACCACCGCCGTGCCTTTCACTGTCTCACTCATCTTTTTCACCCTTCATGATGTGTTGGATGCATTGAGGTTACGCCATCGCCGTACCGCGAAAATGACGTAGAGGGGTGCGATTTCAGACATCTTTCCGCCGGAAAGTGATTGATTGAAGGGGAGGGATCTTTCAGGATAGTTTGCCCATCTGCCAACACAAGGATCCTAAAATGCATCGGGTTGGATTGCTGATTGCCGATCAATTTCAGTCACTGGCTTTATCGACACTCACCATTTTCGAGTTTGCCAATTTGGTACTTGGCGAGCCGTTTTATCAATGCACGGTGTATTCAGAAAACGGTGGTCAGGTTTCCTCTTCTTTCGGCATCAGTGTGACGACCCTTGCCTTAGACGATGATTCTTCCGCCGATACTTGGTTAATCGGCGGTGTGCTCACGCCGGTCAAACTTCCGGCCACCGACCGGGTGGTGCATTTCCTGCAAAATCATGCGCTGCGGGCGCGCCGTGTCGCGGGGATCTGCACCGGGGCCTTCGTGTTGGCTCAGGCTGGTTTACTTGCCGAACGCCGTGCCACCACCCATTGGGCTTATGCCCAGAGCCTGAAGACATTGCATCCCACCATCAGAACCGAAGATGATCTGATTTATATTATTGATGACCAGATTTGGACCTCCGCCGGGATGACGGCAGGCTTAGATATGGTGCTGGCAATGGTGGAAAAAGATCACGGCAGCGAGGTGGCACGCAGCATCGCTCAACGTATGGTGATGAATCAAAGACGTTCAGGTGGACAACGCCAACACTCGGAGCTGCTGGCGCTATCACCACGCAGCGATCGCCTGCAAACGGCGATCGAATATATCCGCAACAATCTCACCAAGTCACTTTCCGTCGAGCAGCTCGCGGATGCGGTGCATCTTAGTTCCCGCCAACTGAACCGCTTATTTCTGGCTGAAACTGGAAAATCACCGGCGCGCGTCATTGAGCGTTTGCGTCTTGAAGCGGCCCGGTTGTTGATTGAGCAAACCCGGTTCTCGCTGGACGTGATTGCGCGGGATTCAGGATTTCGCGATCGCCGCCATATGCGCGACGTGTTTATACGGGGCTACGGGATCCCCCCGCAGGCGCTGCGGGTCGGGAAGAATCCCGTTTAGTCGGGTAAACGCCTCTCTATTCATACAAGCTGCGTTGTTCGGTTTCAGCAACCCCGATCGCGGCTGACAAGAAGCCGAATTCCTACTCACTTGCCAGGCCGTTTTTATGACGCACAATATCGGCCATAATTGACAGCGCTATCTCAGCCGGGGTTTTGCTGCCAATCCTCAGCCCAACCGGTGCATGGATGCGGCTCAACTGCTGTGGTGTAACGTCGCCATACATCACCAGGCGTTCTTTGCGGCGCAGGCTGTTCTTATGCGAACCCATGGCACCGATATAGAACGCCGGTAGATTGACCGCTTCCATCATCGTCAGATCATCGATACGCGGATCGTGGGTTAACGACAGGATCGCCGTGCCCGGATGGCATCCCTGCCGCTCCAGATAAAACGCCGGGAACTGTTTTATCAACGTTACCCCCGCAGCAAGATCGGCGGCCAGAATGTTCAGTACCTCCTCCCGGTGCTCACAGACGAGGGTTTCAAAACCCAGCGCCAGCGCGAAATTGGCGCAATACACCGCCACGCTCGACAAGCCGCCGATAACCAACCTTGGCGGCGCAGAAAGGGTTAACGTCACTGCATCTCCGATGATGTGTACCGCGGTCCTGCTGCCGTACTCCGCCGGTTCCAGTGAGCTACAGGGCGCAGGCAGCGTTACCCTTTTCGTCATTGCCGTCGCGCTGATCAGCGCGTCATACATCTGCCCGAGGTAAGCCAGCGCCCCGCTCCCCGGCAGCAATTTTTCCACCAGAATATCCAGCACCCCACCGCACGGCAGCGCCCGATCCGGCTCATAACCACCGTCACCATAACGCACCAACTGACTCGGGGCAGAAAAGGCATTATCACGCATCCGCGCGATGAAACTCTCTTCAACACAACCACCGGATAGTGAGCCGCAATATTGCCCGTCTTTGCGGATCACCATCATCGCCCCCGGCGGTCGTGGCGAGGAGCCATACGTGCTCAACACGGTGCACAGCCATAGCTCATGGGTTTGCGCCCAATGCCGGGCAGTGCTGACCACCTGCACATCAAGATTCTGCATCACATTCTCCCAAAGGCTGTGATTAACGCATTTGCAGGATGATCACGTTGCTACTGGCCGGATCGGTTTTGTCGCGCAATGCCTTGACTGCCTTCGCGTCGGTTTTTTCTCCCTGATTTCCCCACGAAGAACGGATAAAATTCACCACATCCGCCGCTTCCTGATCGCTGAGCTGTTTACGGTAAGGCGGCATACGGTAAGCATCGGGCACGCCATCCGCCACAATGCGGGCTGAGCCATTCAGCAGCACGTTGATTGATGAAGCGCTATCAACCTGCATCGAGGTCGCGCCTGCCAGCGGTGGGATCCACGGTGCCTGGCCACGCCCATCCGGGCCATGACAACTGCTGCATCGTGCCATGTAGGTCTGGCTGCCGGGTTGGAGAGGTGCCTCTTGCTGCGAGGACTGCCACCCCTTACCGTTGTTGTTACTGCCCGGTGGCAGCGACTTCAGGTAGTGGGCAATGGCGCGCAGGTCATCATCACGCATAAACTGGGTGGAGTTATTGAATGCATCAGCCATTGAACCAAACACCACCGCGTGCTGATTGCGGCCTTTCTTCAGGAACGTCACCACATCCTCTTCGCTCCAGCGGCTGATACCGGTGTTGGCATCGTTACGCAGGCTGGGGGCATACCAGCCATCCAGCAGCGCACCGGCCAGATAATCCGGGCTGCTGGCATCCAGGGCTTTCTCATTGAACGCCAGCCCACGCGGCGTATGGCAGCTACCACAATGTCCCGGCCCTTCCACCAGATAGGCACCGCGATTCCACAGTGCATCCTGATTTGCCACCGTCTGCTGCGGCCCACCACGCGAAAACGCGGCGCTCCACAACGCCAAGGGCCAGCGCATATTCAGCGGCCAGGGGATTTCCGTGGCGCGATTCTGGCGTGACACCGGTTTGACGTCATGCATCATAAAGGCATAGAGCGCCGCGACATCTTCATCGGTTAACTTCTGATAGGACGGAAACGGCATCGCCGGGTAGAGGCGGTGGCCATCACGTGCGACGCCATGCCGCACGGCACGATCGAAATCCGCCAGCGAATAGTGACCGATACCGGTTTCTCGATCCGGAGTGATGTTGGTGGTATAGATTTTGCCCACCGGCGTCGCCATCGCCAGACCACCGCTGAAAGGCGGGCTGTCCGGCGTACTGTGGCAGGCGACACAATCGCTAAGCCGGGCCACATACTCACCCCGCCGGATAAGTTCGGCAGACACAGGTTGTTGAGCGGTATTTGCACCATCAAAGGAGGAAGATGGCGTGCGCAGCAGCCACAACAGCGCTCCTGCGGCCACGCACACCACGCCAATTACCATCAGGCTGAGCCTTTTTATCCTCATGTCATCCATCCTCAGGCTCGGGTAAAGTCATAACGAGAAAGTGGCATCGAACGGATGCGCTGCCCGGTCAGCCGGGAAACGGCATTGGCAACGGCGGGCGGAATGGCCGGTAACGGCGGTTCACCGATGCCGCCCATCTTTGCCCCGCTCTCGACAATGCGCACCGCCACCTTCGCCATCCGTGAAGGCGGCAGGATCGGATACATGTCGTAGTTACGCGCTACCGGTTGCCCCTGCTCATACACGCTCTCTTCCAGCAATACCTGAGACAGCCCGAGCGCTATCGCGCCATTGACCTGCGCTTCAACGATCGCCGGATTGACTATGCTGCCCGGATCGACGGCTTCCCATACCTGATGCACCCTGACCTGACCATTCTCAATCGACACCTCGGCAATGGCTGCCGCTTCAGTGCCGAAAGGGGAAGCCATCGCCACACCCCGGGCGCGGCGGCTACCATCTGCAGCGGTATAAGGCCCGGCCTGCCAACCACCGGACATCTCCGCCACCGTATTCAGCAGTTTGGTCAACCTTTCGTTACCCTGTAACAAATGCAGCCGCAGGGCGAAAGGATCAATTTTGCCCTTGTCCGCGATTTCATCGAGGAAGCACTCGTAGAGAAAATCATTCATTGAGTTGCCTACCGAGCGCCAGTAACCCAGCCGCACCGGGCCTTTCTTGTAGATTTGGGCGATGCGCACATGCGGGATGGCGTAGGATTTTCCGGCCAGTCCTTCCACTGCTGTCGGGTCCAGTTTGGCACCCTGTTTCCCGGCCAATCCCTCCGTCGGACCTTCACAAATGCTGATGGCTTCCAGTGCCAGCGGATAGCCGTTGCCATCCAGACCGGCACGAAAACGCACGGCAGCCATCGGTCGGTGGGTGTCGCGTAAGAACTCCTCTTCCCGGCTCCAGATCACCTTCACCGGACGGCCAACCGCCTGAGCCAACAGGATCGCCTGGGGATAAACCATTGCGCTGTCATAGACAAAGTGCCGGCCAAAAAAGCCGCCCAGCAACGGCGAATGGATAATGATTTTTTCTGCCGGCAACCCGGTACGTTTCGCTGCATCAGCCTGGAACATTTCCGGTGCCTGATTGGGTAGCCACAATTCCAGCGTGCCATCGGCATTAAACCGCGCCAGGGCGGAAGGCGGCTCCAGTTGGGCATGATTGAGATACTGGCTGTGATAGGTCGCTTCCAGCGTGCTTTTCGCCGCTGACATGCCCTCGCTGATATTGCCTTTCACTTCCGCGTCCGCGCCATTGCCCGGTTCTTTCGCCAGCGCTGCCGCAAAGGCCGCAGAGGAGAAATCCGCAGGCATATAGCGACCATCCGGCGTCTGCGGTTCCTGCCATTCAACCTGCAAGGTTTCGGCAGCACGCTTCGCCTGCCACCAGCGTTCGGCCACGACCGCCACGGCACCGGGTAGCACATGCACGGAATGCACGCCTTTCATTGCCTTAACCTGCTGCACATTACGCAGTGGGCCAGCGGTCAGGCCAAGACGTGGCGCGTGCTGAACTGCCGCATGCAGCATGTCGTCTACGTGACAATCGATGGTGTAGATCGCCTGGCCGGTCGATTTCTCATGCATATCCAGGCGTGGCACCGGTTTGCCGATCCAACGAAATTGTGCGGGATCTTTCAGATGAACCGCATCCGGCGACGGAACCGGCAAATCACGAGCTCGCGCCGCCAGTTCACCGTAGGAGAGTGAACGGCCGGAATCATCATGAATCACTTTACCGGGTTCGGTACGCAGGCGTTCAATCGGCACATCCAGTACTGCGGACGCGGCCTGCAGCAGCATGTGACGCGCCAGCGCGCCGAGGCGGCGCATGGTGGTGTAGCTGGTACGTACCGACTGGCTGCCGCCGGTAATCCGCAACCCGCTGTCCATCACTTTATATTGTGCCCCTGCCGGGGCGTTCTCCACCACGAACGTGGCGGGGTCAGCATCCAGTTCTTCACCAACAATCTGCGCCATCGCGGTAAAAATACCCTGCCCGCCTTCAATAAAGGGCGAGAGGAACTTCACGGAACTGTCCGGTCGGATCTCAAGAAAAGCGGGCACCAGCGTGCCTGGCGCGGCAACAACGCCAGAGGCTTGTGCCCGAGTCTGTCCCACGGGCAAGCCAATGCCCAGCACCAAAGCGCCCGCCATGCTGCCGGTTGCCAGCAGGAAACGTCGCCGGGAAAGGTTGGTGGGCCGATGTTCGCTCAGTGATGCCAGCACCTCATCACGCTCACTCATGCTTTCTCTCCCTTACCAGCCACATCATGAATGGCGGCACTGATCGCGTTGTAGGTGCCACAGCGGCACAGGTTCACCATGGCAGCGGCAATCTGGTCATCTGTCGGGTGGGCATTTTGTTTAAGCAACGCGGTCGCCGCGATGACTTGTCCTGACTGGCAATAGCCACACTGCGGCACCTGATACTTGATCCAGGCCTCCACCACCCGTTTCCCCATCTCGTCCGTTTCAATCGCTTCGATGGTGGTAATTTGTTTGCCCGCCACCTGATCAATCGGGGTAACACAGGCACGCGTCAGCTTGCCGTCGATCATCACCGAGCAGGCACCGCATTGCGCCAGGCCACAGCCATATTTGGTGCCGGTCATGCCCAGATCGTCACGGATCACCCACAGCAACGGCGTATCGCCCTCTGCATCGACTTGCCAGACTTGGTTATTGATGTGCAGTTCCATAGGTCTCCGGTATTCATTAAATGAGATGATGCAAAATAGAAAAGCGAGAAAATATCCGGGGCGGGAAGGTCGTAATATAATATTATTTACAACGACTCTCTCGTCCGCCCGGGCAGAAATAGCAAACACACTTAAGCTCCGATTATTATTAAGCGTAGCGCAATGTTTAATAGTTAATATCGAAATGCCGTTATGAATTAAATTCACCAATCCATTCCTGAACCTCGCGCACAATTCCGCCGATGAATGAGAAATATTCTTATTCAAGTTTCCTGTTTAATGTTCTGTGCTAAAGGATAACGCCAGGCGTCAATGACGTGGATTACGCTGAAAAGATCAGATAATTTGCAGCTGGTTGTGAAAAATAATCACAAATAAGGCGCAGACAGAATGAATGATATACAGGCGTTTATTGCCGTAGCCCGAGAAAGAAGTTTCACCAAAGCGGCGGCGATGCTTGGCGTCAGCCCTTCCGCTCTCAGCCATACCATGCGCAACCTGGAAGAAAGAATTGGTGTCCGGCTGTTGGCGCGTACCACGCGCCATGTTGCACCGACAGAAGCCGGTGAAAAGTTGCTGCTTTCCGTCGCGCCGTTGTTTGAGCAAATAAATAGTGAAATTGAACGTATCGCCGAATTACGCGCGACACCCGCCGGCAATATTCGCATTACCTGTTCCGATAATGCTGCGGAAGAGTTACTGCGCCCGATGTTGCCTGCTTTTCTGGCGCAATATCCGGATATCAGCGTCGAGATCTGTATCGACTACGGTTTTACCAATATTGTCTCCGAACGTTTTGACGCCGGTATCCGTTTGGGCGAATCCATAAGCAAAGATATGATTGCCGTGCGGATGGGGCCCGACTGGCGACTGGTGGTCGTCGGGACGCCGGAATATTTTCAGGCCAATCCTGTCCCGCTGACACCGCAGGATCTCGCCCGACATCGTTGTATCAATATCCGCCACTCTCCCGCAGGCAGTGTCTATGCCTGGGAATTTGAAAAGGAGGGGCGAAAACTGAATATTCGCGTCAACGGTCCGCTGATCTCGAACAGTATCCTGCACGTGATGAATGGCGCGCTGGATGGTATCGGGCTGGCCTATGTACCGGACGCCATGGCCCAGCCACATATTGCCGCCGGACGCCTGGTGGAAGTGCTGTCTGACTGGAGTCCACTGTTTGAAGGTTTTCACCTTTATTATCCGAATCGACGCAATACCTCTTCCGCCTTCGCCGCCTTTGTTGATGCCGTCAGATACCGGGGGAAAATTCGCTGATTGCCAACGCGATGGCAACCACGCAAAAACTTAAAAATTGTGACCTGTGCCGCAATCCCTCTCCGTTCGCCATCAAGCAAGATTACTAATAAAAACAAAGCAGCTGCCGACACGAAGACGATCCTTAATATGACAAGTGTCACAAATTCATCATCAGGTCACTATTTTCCAGCAAAGGTAACTTTTTTACTATATTAGCGCTTACGCAAACGGTTAAAGATAGCCGCCACCGGGGAGATAACTCAAACCGGTTAACCCGCGTATTGGCCTTATGTCTGGAGTCAGAATGGTGGTGGAACTAACCTATCAATGCGAAATAAGCGAGGGGATCCACGCCAGACCTGCCGGGCATATCGCCCGTCTGTGCAACAGCTTTCAGGCCGACGTGGTGTGGCAAAACTGCCGTACTCAACGGGAAGCCAACGCCAAAAGTGCACTCTCCCTGATCGCCACAGATACGTTACTTGACGATAAATGCATCATCACGTTGCACGGTGCTGACGCCCTTAGCGCGTCACAGGCGCTGGCAGATTTGCTCACACACCTCCCGGCGTTTACCACCGTTGCCGAACCGGAACGGGTTTCCGCTGCCACTTCCCTGCCACGCTGTCTGCGCGAACTGCAACCGCAATACCTGACCGGCATACCTATCAGCGGCGGCATTGCCATCGCCCCATCCCGGTTTTTCACCGGGGTGACCTTCAGTGAGCTGCTGGCACGCAGCCCCAGCGCTGTGGTTAAGCGGGAGGAAGAAATCGTCCGCCTCACTGCCGGGCTGCACCGGCTACGCACGCGCAAAGAAGCGGCGCTGGCGATTGCCGGGGGAATTGAACAGGACCTGATCGAAGCCCATTTGCTATTCATTACCGACAGTGCCTTCCGTGAAAGCATCATCAGCTATCTCGATACCCCGATGAACGCCTGGTCTGCGATTGTCAGCGCGGCGATGGGCTTTAGCGCCATTCTCGAACGTTCATCCAGCCATTATATTCAGGAACGCACCCTGGACATGCTGGATATCGCCACGCAACTGCTGAGCGAGATCTACGGTGCGCACGCCAGGGTACAACCTGTATTGTCGTTAGATGCCGCGACTATCGTGATCGCCGATACCCTGACCCCCGGTCAGTTTCTCGCCCTCAACAAACAACATCTTGCCGGTTTGATCCTGTCCGCCACTGGCAAAACATCGCATACGGCCATCCTCGCGCGTTCGCAGGGTATTCCCACCCTTGCTGATGTCGATGTTGCCGACAGCCATCTTCCGTCGCAACACGAAATGATACTCGATGGTGATCAGGGGATACTGATTACCCGTACTGATGAGAAAATCCTGCGCTATTACCGTCATGAAATAGACGTACAGCAGCAGATGAGCCAGAAGAAACATCAAGCTCGGACAGGCAAGCCGTTGCTGACACCCGAAGTGGTCCTGTGGGAACTGGACGTACTCGACAAAAACGAAGTGATCAAAAAAATGGTCGATAATCTGTGGTTGCAACAGCGCACCGACTGCCGCGACAAGCTGTGCCAGGATATCTGGTCACGCGAGGTTCCCTTCCCCACCGTCGTGGGTTCCGGCTTTGCCATCCCTCATGCCCGCAGCTCCGCGATCCTCGATTCCACCATCAGCGTTGCCAGGCTACGTCAGCCGGTGTCCTGGGGTGGAGTCGCCGTTGATACGGTGTTTATGCTGACCATCAGCCAGGCCGCCGCAGAAAACGAGCATATGAAATATTTTTCCACGCTGGCGCGGATGTTGATGAACGATGAGTTTGTCGCCCAAGCCAAAGGCGCAGCCACACCTGAAGCGCTTTACCAATTGATAATCAGTACCTTAGCTTGCTAGTTGCCGAATAACATTATGAGGCGGGTATGTTAAAACTATTAAAAAATACCAAAAGACATTTTATGACCGGGGTGTCTTACATGATTCCGTTCGTGGTCGCCGGCGGCGTTCTGCTGGCCCTGGCTGTGATGTTTAACGGCCAGGCCGCTATTCCGGACCACGGTTTTCTCAAAGCCATGTCGCAAATTGGCCTCGCCGGGCTGACGCTGTTTATCCCAATTCTCGCCGGTTTTATCGCCTATTCGATGGTGGATAAGCCCGGTATCGCCCCCGGTGCGATTGGCGGGCTGATGGCCTATCAGATGGGGGCCGGGTTTTTAGGCGGCATGCTGGCCGGGACCCTTGCCGGGCTGATTGTCTGGGGGCTGCTGGCACTGATCACCCACCTGAAAATCCCCCATTTCCTGCGTATGGTGTTGCCGATTTTCATCATCCCGCTGGTTGGCACCTTTCTCACCGGGATGGCGGTTTATTACATTATCGGTGACCCGGTGGCCGGGCTGATGAAATGGCTCAGCGCCTGGCTGGGCAATATGCAAGGGGCATCGTTTATCATTCTCGGCAGCGTGCTGGGATGCATGATCGCCGTAGATATGGGCGGCCCGATGAACAAAACTGCGTTCTTCTTTGCCGTCGCGCTGATCAGCACCAACCCACAGCTGATGGCCGCCGTCGCTGCTGCCGACTGCACACCGCCGCTCGGACTGGCATTGGCGACGTTTCTGTTTAAAGGGATTTTTAACGATGTCGAACGCGAGGCCGGTAAGCCTGCGGTGATCATGGGGTTTATGGGGATCACCGAAGGGGCGATCCCGTTTGCTGCCGCCGACCCGCTGCGTGTCATCCCGGCAATTATGCTCGGCAGCGCGGTGGCGGCCGTGATTTCGTTGTGGTTTGGTGCCACCAATGCTGCTCCCTGGGGTGGACTGATCGTCCTGCCGGTGGTGGGCAACCATTTGGGATATATCGTCGCCGTCGCTGCGGGCACCGTGACCACAGCGCTGGCCGTGAAGGTACTGAAAACCGTGGTTAAACCCCAGGCATAAGGCAGGATATGAGCGCATTCATCCAATCCATTTTGAGCGAGTTCAGCCTGCAATGCGCCACCACAGAGAGCGTGCTGGTGGCGAATGGCAACGCGCAGCCCCCGGCGATGGCCTACCATCTGCACGTACCGCGCATTGAGTTGATTGTGAAAGGCACCCTCAGCATGTTGCTGCCAAAAGGCGAGGATAAGATCGTCAAGTATCTGCGTCCGGTGGGCACCGTCACCTATATTCCGGCCAATAGCTGGAACTCGCCGTTATGGGGCAGTCCGGTGATCTGCATGTCGATTGTGTTCTGGAAGCAGGATGTCGGTTTCAGTATCAGTAACTGGGACGGTACACAGTTCAAAGAGGTGGAGAAATTTAATCTGGAGAACTCCAGCAGCTCAGTGCGCGATCGTCTGCTTGAATTGGCAGAATCGCTGGCATGGACTCATAACAACAGCGGCGAAACCTTTGCCCATATTGTCTATGCCCTGCTGAACGATCTGCTGTATCAGATTACGGACGGCATGAGCAATGCGAAAGGACCGCTCTCGCTGCTGGATGAGATCAAAAGTCACATCGATAGCCATTACCAGGCAGATATTAATCGGGAGAGCGTGGCTGAGACCTTCAACATCTCCCCCGGTTATTTATCGCGTCTTTTTTCCCGAGAGTCAGACGTAAAATTCAATGAATACCTCAAGTTAGCCCGGATCTCGCGGTCGAAAACTTTGCTGACCAGCACCAACCTGAAAATCAATGAAGTTTCTGAGAAGTGTGGTTTCACTGATACCAACTATTTCTGCAAGGTGTTCCGGGATATCAATGACTGTACGCCGCTTGAGTACCGGCGTAAGAACAAGGGAGTAAGTTTATCATGAGCCGAGCAGCAAAAGACGAAGTGCACCCCTTCTCCAGCGAACGTAACCTGCATATCGTGGCGGTCACCGCCTGCGCCACGGGCGTGGCCCATACCTACATGGCGGCAGAACAGTTGGAAAAACTGGCGAAAACCTACAATTTCACGATCAAAATCGAGACACAGGGCGTACTGGGTCTGAAAAATCAGATTACCGAGAAAAATATCCTCGATGCGGATCTGGTGATTATTGCCTCGGATATCACCATTGATCAGCCGTCTCGCTTTGCGAGTTGCCGGTTATTGAATGTTTGCATTAACTCCCTGCTACTGAAACCGGCTGAGGTGATCTCGGCGATTCGCAAGTCGCTGACGCTGCCCAGAGGCAACGTGATCGACCTTTAGTCTGTCACGTTCAGCAACGCATCAATCTCCGCAATTCTTTCGCCGCCGTGTCGCGCCAGAAATTCAAGGACGCGCCACGGTGAGGCATTGAGAATTCTCGCTTCAGGAAAATCCGCCTCCCGGAGTATCGGCAGGCAGGCGCTGAAATCGCCCACGGCAAAGGCGCTGTGCGCATCCGTGCCGAGAGAGATCATCCCGCCATGGTCGCGCACGGCGGCGACAATCTTGCGACAGTTGGCTTCACTGCCGCGTCTGGAATGGACAAACGAAGCGTTATTCACCTCAAGGGCCACATTACAGGCTTTCGCCGCTTCAACCACCGCCGGGATATCGATCGGGTATTCGGGATTACCGGGATGGCTGATGATATGCACCTTACCACTGGCAATCACCGCGATCAGCGCATCGGTATTGGTCACCTTATCCGCCGGAGCAAACACCTGTTTGTGAAAACCGGCAATAATCAGATCCAGCGCCGCACGCATTTTATCGCTGCAATCGGTCTCACCGCCCGCTTTGATGTTTGCCTCAATGCCGCGCAGTATCCCTACGCCATCGACCACCCGGGGCAAAATACGCATGTTACTGAAGTGAAAGGCATGAGGTGCATCGACCATCTCTGGGCCGTGGTCGGTGATGGCAATCAGTTTAAGCTTTTTACGCGTGGCCGCTGCGATATAGTCATGTACCGTGCTGTAAGCGTGCGTGCTGGCAACGGTATGCATATGAAGATCAACGTTGTACATCGTCCCTCCTGGTTTGAGTGTGACCCCGCGCACCCGTGTTTTTCGTGATGATATGTGCAGATCCCGGGTTAAATCTTGAGGATAAAATCGTCCCCGCGCTGATGATGAACGGTAAGGTTGAGGTAATTGCTGATGGTGGCGTAAGTCGCAATAGCGTGTGCGCCGGTTTGCGGCGTCAGCACTTCAATCACCACATGCTCTGCGGCGCTGGCAGCGCGCAGTCCGGCGTCAGAATCCTCAAAGGCGATGCAGTGGGTGGGAGGAATATTGAGTTGCTGCGCACCGTGCAGAAAAGGTTCGGGGTGTGGTTTCCCCTGCTGAATATCCTCACTGGTGACCAGTACGCGAGGAGCAGGAAAGCCAACCTGTTTGATGCGTGCACACGCTACTTTGCGCGATCCCGAGGTGACGATTCCCCACGGCACCCCCAGCGCGTCTAACTGGGTGAGAAATGCGATGGCTCCGGCTACCGGGGTGATCCCTTGGGTATTACGCGCTTCATACTCTTCCAGTTGCCGAAACTCCTGCTCGATCACCGCGTCGCTGGCATCCGGCATAAAGTGGCGCAGCGTGCTGAGTGCCGGTTTGCCATGCAGATAGTCCCGCACCTGCGCGGCGTTCAATCCTTTCCTCTGCGCCCATGCACACCAAGATGCTTCAACAAAATCAAGGGAATTGACCAGAGTTCCATCTAAATCAAATAACAGCCCACGGAAATGCATATTACCCACCATCATGATTTACACCGGAATATGCTGGCTATTTATACCCTTCGCGGCCGGACATGAAAGGGTAAATTTGGAGTTTTAATAGCAATATCGTCACCCCATGGTGAGCAATCATCAATTTATGATAATCATCACAAAACAATAATCAGGATATTTTTTTCAAGTAAAGAACACTTTTTTCCTATTCAAACGTCGTGAGAGAAACGGAAGGATATAAATTATCAAATGCAGGACAGCGCGTTCGGCTGGCAAAATAATCAGCATTTATCTTAAAGATTTATTGGGAGTGGTTATGTCAGAATTAATAAGCTATCAATGTGACCTCAGCGAAGGAATCCATGCCAGACCGGCAGGACACATCGAACGACTTTGTAATTCTTTTCAATCCAATGTGTGCTGGAAAAATAGCCGTACCGGCCTGGCAGGCAGCGCCAAAAGCGCCCTGTCTCTGGTAGCGACCGATACCTTATTCAACGATATCTGTGAAATTACACTCAACGGTGCTGATGCGTCTATTGCTGCAAATCAGCTCGCCACCTTACTGAAAAAACTGCCTGATTTTGAAGTTGCGCCAACAGTTGAAAATGCCGCACCAGCAGGCTATCTGCCGCGTTCACTGCAAGAAACGCAGCTGAGTTTTATCCAGGGTTCACGTATCAGCGGCGGCGTGGCCATTGCCAAACCGGTGGTGGTGCGCAGCCTTTCTTTTGCTGAGATGCTGGCACGTAGCCCGACGCAAAAACAGACGCCGCAACAGGAAAAAAATGCCGTCATGGCGGGTTTGGAAATCCTGAAAAATGAAAAAGTTTTGTCGCTGGAAAACAAATCTGGCGTCGAGCACGACATTGTTCAGGCCCATTTATCGATAATGACGGACATCAGCTTTCAGAATGCCATCACAAATTATATCGACAACGGTAAAAATGGCTGGCAAGCCATTATTCTGGCAGCCATGGATTCTTGTGAGATACTCAATCGTTCAGCCAGTAAATACATCAAAGAAAGAACTCTCGATGTTTTTGATATTACCAACCAGTTGTTGGTTGCCATCTATGGTGCCGATGCGCTACCCAAAAGCAGCCTCGACTTACAGCAGCCGTCCATTATTTTGGCCGACAACCTGACCCCGAGTAAATTTCTTAGCATCGACAAACGCTGCCTGGCAGGTCTGGTGTTATCCGCCACCGGGAAAACATCACACACCGCCATCCTTGCGCGTTCGCTGGGTATTCCGACATTAACCGATATCGATTTCCCGGCACTGAACCTTGATCCGCAGCGGGATATTATTATCGACGGTAATCCCGGTATTCTCATCACCGCACCTGATGAACGCGTGTTGCGGTATTACCGTCATGAAATAGCGGTGCAGCAAACCATGCAACAGCAGATGTTGGCCACGGTTAACCACACCGCCACCACCGCTGATGGGCAGCGTATCGAGATCGCCGCCAATATCGCCAGCTTGGCTGAGGCCGAGGCGGCCTTTGACAACGGTGCTGAAGGTATCGGCCTGTTTCGCACCGAAATGTCGTTTATGGACCGGGAAACACCACCTGATTATGCCGAGCTGGCGGAACTCTATACTCGTGTTGCCCAGCGTGCGGAAAACAAACCGGTAATCTTTCGCACCTTTGATATCGGCGGTGATAAGCCGGTGGACTATCTCAGTATCGGCGACGAGGAAAACCCCTTTCTCGGCTTCCGCGCAGTACGTACCTATCGGCGCTACCAAGACTTATTCGCCATGCAGTTAAAAGCGATCCTGACCGCTTCAGCACATGGCAATGCCAAAATCATGATTCCCATGATCTCTAACGTCGAAGAAGTGATCTGGTGTCGTGAGGTGCTGAGCGCGGTGAAGCAGGAGATGAGCCGCGCAGAGCAGCCCTATAACGAGGGTATTGAACTGGGTGTCATGCTGGAGGTGCCTTCCGTGATCTTCGCCATCCCGGAAATTGCCGACTATGCCGACTTTTTCAGCGTCGGCAGCAATGACCTGACGCAATACTTTTTTGCTGCTGACCGTGGCAACCGACAGGTTGCAGAGGTTTATGACAACTATGCGCCTTCTTTTTTACGCGCGATGCAGTTCGCGGCACAAGAGGTACATCGTGCAGGAAAATGGATCGGTATCTGTGGCGAACTGGGTGCCAGCCAGGATTTTCTGCCGCTGTTTACCGGTATGGGCTTTGACGAACTCAGCATGAGCAGTACCGCCATTCCTGGCGTCAAGCACGCGTTACGCGAGCTGAATTTCGCCAAATGCCAGCAGTTGGCGCAGGAGGCAGTACAGCTTAAACGTTCGGCGGAAGTGAAAGCGGCCCTGCAAACGCCGGATGTTAAAGAGGTCAGCACCAGGCCGTTGCTGGCACCGGAGTTTATCCTCTGCGGTCTTGAAGCCAGCGATAAAAACGAGGTCATTAAGATGATGACCGATAACCTCTGGCTACATCATCGCACGGATAACCGCGAACAGTTATGTGACGACATCTGGACACGGGAAGATTCCTTCTCTACCGCCGTCGGCTATGGTTTCGCTATCCCGCATACCAAATCCGATCATATTGGCTACTCCACCATCAGCATGGCAACACTGGCCAAACCCATTCTGTGGGGGGACCAGGAAGTCACAACCGTCTTTATGCTGACGGTAAACAAATCTGCCGATCCCAATCAGCATATGAAATATTTCTCCATCCTTGCCAGAACATTAATGAAAGAGGAGTTCCGCAATGCAATAAAAAATGCCGATAACGTCACCCTACTCTACAACCTGATGACCAGAACATTAGACGTATAAATTCAAGGTCAGCTGAAAACTTTAACAGGCAGCCAAATAAGCAGAACCAGGAGTTATTTATGAAAATCGTCGGAGTCGCAGCATGCATTACCGGTATCGCACATACCTATATGGCTCAGGAAGCCATTGAGCAGGAGTGCAAGAAAAGAGGTTATGACGTCAAAGTCGAAACGCAGGGTGGCATGGGCATTGAAAACGAATTAAGTGAAGATGAAATTGCCGATGCGGACGTGGTGATTATGGCGGTGGCTATCGGTATTGAAGGCGTCGAGCGTTTTGAAGAAAAAGAGGACGCAGGCCGAATTATTTCATTGAACCCGGCGGAGGTCATTCGCAATCCGGCCGCAATCATTGATAAAGCCGAGCAACTTACACAATAACGTCTGGATAAAATAAAGATTATTTATTTTATCGACTGAATACTGTGTAACACAACATCAAATCGCTTTCTGTGAATGTCATTTTTTCATCGGGCAATGCTGCCTGCGGATTAATACGCGCTTTTTATGCGAACTCGGGGAAAAAACCAGTGACATTCGGGAGGAATAAACATGTCGGATAAGATGAAAACCATTAAGGATGATTTAGTCAAAGCCTTCAGCACCGGCGTCTCTTATATGATGCCAGTGGTGGTGGTTGGCGGGATCTGCCTGGCGTTGTCTCTGGTCGGGGGTGAACCTACCCCCGGTAAAGGGATCGTGGTCACCAATCCCTTTTTATTGAATCTGGGGGCGATTGGTAGTGCGGGCCTGGGCATGATGATCCCGGTCCTGGCGGCCTATATCGCCTACTCACTCGCCGGTAAACCTGGCCTGACGCCGGGTCTGGTCACCGGCTTTATGGCCGCTACCCCGCTGGGGGAAGCCCATGTGGTGACCGGATTTCTTGGCGCGATGCTGCTCGGCATCCTGAGTGGTTACGTTGCCAAATGGGTGAAAACCTGGAAGGTCGGCAAAGTGTTGATGCCGGTGATGCCAATCCTGATTATTCCTATCGTCACCTCCTGCCTGGTCGGCATGTTGTATTTGTATGTCCTGATTGGCCCGATCGGAATAGCGATGAAGTGGCTGGTCTCCATGCTGTCAAATATGCAGGGCGGCAGCGGTTTGGTGCTGGGTTTGATCCTTGGAGCCATGGCAGCCTTTGATATGGGCGGACCGGTAAATAAAACCGCCACGGCATTTACTCTGGCGTTAATGGCTGAAGGGATTTATGGACCAAACGGTGCCTATCGTATCGCCTGTGCTATTCCGCCACTGGGTATTGCGCTTTCCACCTTTATTTCGCGCAATAAATGGGCCGAAGATGAAAAACGCATGGGCACCTCTGCCGCCTTTATGGGTTTAATCGGCATTACCGAAGGAGCCATTCCCTTTGCAGTTAAAAATCTTAAAACCGTGCTGCCTTCAATTATTATCGGCAGCGCCGTCGGTGCCGGTCTGGCGATGATTCATGGCGTGGAATCCATGGTGCCACATGGCGGATTAATTGCGATTGCTGGCGTCAATAAAGGCGCGATCTGGTACGTCATCGATATGGCAATCGGCGTTATTGTCACCGCTATCTGTCTGCATATTCTACGCCCCAACATTAGCGACACGGTTAAAAATGAAACCGTCAAGAAAACCATCACTTCTGATATGAATAAAGCCTAAGGAGTTATCATGAAAAACACCATGAAGCAGTACGTCGATTATATCGTTAACGGTGGTAAATCGACGATGCTGGGTATCGGTCCGATGTCACCTGCACTTATTCAGGCATGTTTCGAACTGGGCAAAGAGAAAGATCTGCCATTGATGTTTATTGCCAGCCGTAATCAGGTCGATGCCGATGAATTTGGTGCCGGTTACGTTAATAATTGGGATCAGTTCCGCTTTGCCGCCGATCTCAAAGCCATGGCGGAAAAAGTCGGCTTTGATGGCGACTACTTCCTGTGCCGTGACCACGGTGGTCCCTGGCAGCGTGACAAAGAACGTAAGGACCATATTCCGGAAGCGGAAGCGATGAAACTGGCACGCCGTTCCTATCAGGTGGATATGGATGCCGGGTTTGATCTGCTGCACATCGACCCGACCAAAGACCCGTATGTGGTGGGCAAAGTGATTGATATCGAACTGGTGTTGAGTCGTACCGTTGAACTGATCCGCTTCTGCGAAGATTACCGCAAGGCCAACAACCTGAAAGAATTCTTCTATGAAGTGGGGACAGAAGAGACCAATGGTGGCCTGACCGACATCAGTGCCTACGAAGGTTTTATTATCGAACTGAACAAACGCCTCTCTGACGAGGGTTTACCGCAGCCGCTGTTTATTGTTGGTCAAACCGGCACCCTGACGCGTCTGACCAAAAATGTCGGACACTTCAATGACACCCAGTCAGCTGAACTTTCAGCGATCAGTACTCGTTACGGTGTTGGTTTGAAAGAACATAACGGCGACTATCTGCCGGATGATATTTTGCTGAAACATCCGGGTCTGGGGATCACAGCGATGAACGTCGCCCCGGCTTACGGCACCATTGAAACTCGCGCCTATCTCAAACTGGCCGAAGTCGAAAAAGATCTAGCTGCGAAAGGATTCGTCCAGTCCGCCTCCAACCTGAAAAATGTACTGACCCGTGAATGTGTACTCAGCCACAAATGGGAAAAATGGATGACCGATGAGCATAAAGATAAATCTGAAGAACAGATCTTTAATGAACCGGCATTACTGAAAGAAATCCTTGAACTCAGTGGTCATTATAATTATGAGAAACCCGCAGTGGTTAAAGAGATGAAAACCCTGTTTGCCAATCTGCGTGCCTTTGGTGTCGAACCTGAGCGTTATGTGGTCAACAAAATTAAAGACATGATTCAGAACGAAGCAGAATGCTTCAATATGCCGGGTCTGACCTCTCGCGTCGCTCAAGCAAAATAATCATTTCTTCACTTAATAACAGGGAGCCTGCTGCTCCCTGTTATGTTCCACCATCATTATCAGGGTTACGATTATGAACCAGCTTGAGGCATTAAAGCAGCACACCATTATTGTCGCTGACAGTGGCGATATTGATAGCATCATGGCGTATCAACCCGAGGATGCCACCACCAATCCGTCATTAATTTATAAAGCCGCCCAACTGCCCCAATATCAACAGTTGATCCAGGACGCGGTAAGTGCGGTTAAATCACGTCAACCCGGCAACGCCGTGCTTCCCTCCGACATCGCCGATTATCTGGCCGTCAGCATTGGTGCATTAATCCTGAAAAGCATCCCGGGACGCATTTCAACTGAGGTCGATGCCCGGCTCTCTTTCTCGACTGATGCCAGCATTCACAAAGCACGGGAATTGATTGCGCTGTATGCAGAGAGAGGGATCCCGAAAGAGCGAGTACTGATCAAACTGGCGGCCACCTGGCAGGGCATTCGCGCCGCCAAAGTACTGGAGCAGGAGGGTATCAAGTGCAATCTGACGCTGCTGTTCTCCTTCGCCCAAGCCAGAGCCTGTGCCGATGCCGGTGTATTCCTGATTTCGCCTTTTGTGGGTCGTATTTATGACTGGTACAAAAAGCATCAACCGGATACCCAGTTTACCATCGACAACGATCCGGGCGTGGAGTCCGTGCGGAAAATCTATCAGTTCTACAAAATGCACGGTTATCAGACAGTAGTGATGGGGGCCAGCTTCCGCACGCCAGAACAGGTTCTGGCATTGAACGGCTGCGATCGCCTGACCGTTTCACCGCAACTGCTGGCACAACTTCAGCAGAGTGAGGCACCCGTTCCCGCCCCACTTGCTTTTGACGGTAAGTGCCAGTCAAAACCAGATGCTATTCGCGAAGCTGAATTTTACTGGGCACACAATCAGGATGCGATGGCGGTAGAAAAACTCGCCGAAGGGATTCGCTTGTTTGCGGTTGACCAAAATAGTCTTGAAGGTTTGCTGGCGCAGTATCTTTAATCTTTCCGCTCGGGAGCCCGCCCCAAATATTATGCAGTTAATGGGGGGCGGCCTCTGGCGTTAATCTGAGCAGACGAGGCTGTCGGGAGAAAATAAAGAGTATTGATCAGTGGCGAATCTGTGCCAGCTCATCTTCCGTAAGGCCGGTCATTTTCATGACAGTAGTGCGATCGATACCATTTTGCAGCATGGTGCGGGCTACTTCCAGTTTTCCCTGGTTACGCCCTTTCTCAATCCCACGCTGTTCACCCAGTTTGATCCCCTGTTCAATGCCTTTCTCAATGCCTTTCTCAATACCTTTCTGTTCAAGCTGCTGTGCGATAGTCATCAGTTCATCCTCATGTTGCGGCATCCGCTGTGCCAGGTCGCGGACAAAGGCTTCTGCGTCTGAAGTTTCGCCTGCCTGAACGAGGTAGTTTATCAGCGAAACAAGCTGCTGTCCTGTGATGTGTTCTGTCAAAAGCAGGGTGGCGAGCTATCCAACAGGTCTGCCATGTCCCGTCGGTGAATGTGTTTCTGTAACAGAGTCAGTGCTGCCATACTGCGATGGCCCATTATTTCTTCATCTGGAATCACGGTCTCATCAACCAGAGGGAAATCACCACTGTAGAGTACGTCGCTAAAGTACGGGCGTAGGCTCTCTTCAACAAAACTTCCCGACTCCAGTTTAAGGGTATTGAAGTCACATACGGCCTGTAGCTCTGCCGGGATATGTAACTGCATAAAATCCCTGGCCGTATCGGGATGGGTGAGAAACTGCTTGAATGCAAGATCATGTGGAGTGGGTGTAACACTTCCCTCACCCTTCGATTTTCTGCCTGACATACCCTTCTCCCTGGCATTAATGGTGACCATTTTTTCTTTCTGGCATATTACCGAAACACGTAACTTTATATCCGTGATAATCGGTACAGGCGTGATGATTTAAAACATTCACTCCTGAAAAACATCGTCAAGCAATACTAAATTGTTGTTTCTTACGCCAGAAAAATACCCTTCATCTCGTGCATAAAACATCACCATGATTTATAGAATCTACGTCTACAAAGAGTAGCCGAAACACCTATTATCACCCGGTTAAAAATACCAGAAAATATCCCTGCTGGTTCAATACCGGTTTTCACCATTTTCTTTATTTCTAAATTTATGCGATTGATTCCCAAGGGTGGTTCTGTGCAAAAAAACTATTCTCTGTTATTACTGGCGCTGTCGGTGGCCGTTTTCGGGGTGATTACCACTGAAATTGCTATTATTGGCCTGCTGCCAAAACTGGTATCCCAACTTCAGGTGACACCAACCCAGGTCGGTTTTCTGGTGAGTGTTTACGCAATTATAGTGGCGATTACCGGCCCGTTTATTACGTTGCTGCTGTCGGGTTGCAACAAAAAAACTGTGTTGCTGAGTATCTTGCTGGTATTCATCGTTGCCAATCTGATTTACGCCACCAGCACGGCCTTTAATCTTATCCTCGTGTTCCGCATCCTGCCCGCGCTGGCCCATGCGGTGTTTTTTGCCGTGGCATTGGTGGTCGCGGCCAATTCAGTTCCAGCCGAAAAGCGCGCCAGCGCCGCCGCGAAGGTTTTCGCCGGAGTAGCCATCGGCCTGGTGCTGGGGGTGCCGCTGAGTTCGATGATTGCCGAGCACTTTTCTCTCGCGGCGGCATTCTATTTTGGTGCGGCGGCATGCATTGTGGCCTTTATTGGCGTGCTTTTCCTGATGCCTTCCATGCCCGCCACTCACAAGGCTTCGTTCTCCAGCCAGCTTTCGGTACTGCGTAAAGGCAAGCTGTGGCTGACCATCTCGACAGTGACCTTTATTTTCGCCGCCATGTTCTCCAGTTTCAGCTATGTCGCTGATTATTTGTCAAAAGTTACACAACTCGACAATAACGACATCAGCGCCATGCTGATCCTGTTTGGCGTATGTGGATTTTTCGGCAATTTTGTCTTCAGCAGTTTCTTGCAGACAAATCTGGTTAAAACCACCCATCTCTATCCGTTGTTCTACGCGCTGGTATTCCTGCTGGTCTGGTCGTTTGGTTTTTCCGTGCTCGCCATGTGTCTGCTGACCATTTTCTGGGGCGCTTTCCATTCGTCCGGGCTGGTGATTAGCCAGACCTGGCTGATGCGCGAAGCCAGTGAAGCACCTGAATTCGCCAACAGCCTGTATATGTCTTTCTCCAACCTGGGTATTACCATCGGATCACTCAGCGGTGGCTGGTTTATCGCGCACCTTGGCGCACATTCGGTGGTGCTGAGCAGCATTATTTTTGCCCTGCTGGCGTTTATCAGCATTGTGATTAAACACCATCTGGACACGCAGCGTCAGGGGGTGTTGGTTGAGGAATGACCTGATATCAGTCCAGTAGCCCCTGCTCTGCGGCCTTAACCAGGGTGTCGACAGCGTGACGTATTTTAGGCAAAAGCTGACGGCTTTTGGGCCATAACGCGCTGATCGGCACCTCGCCTCCCGAATGCCCTTTTAGCACCTCTTTCAGCTCACCGCTTTGCAGGTACTTGCCAACCAGCCACAGCGGTAGCTGTGACAATCCGCATCCGGCAAGCGTCGCGGCCAGCATGGCATCACCATCAGCGAACTCATGCGTTGCGGGCGGTGTAAAACGTGAGATTTGTCCATCATCGCCTTTCAGCAGCCAGGATAGCGGCTGATTGCGACGAAAACCCAACACGCAATGATGCTGACTCAACTCGCTCGGACTCGCCGGTTCACCCTGTTCGCGCAGATAGCCAGGCGAGGCACACACCACCAGTTTCTGCGTGGTCAACCGTCTGGCAATCAGGCCGCTACTGTCGGCCAGTTCGCCGATGCGAATCACTAAATCGATGCCCTCTTCGATCAGGTCGACAAAGCGCTCACTAAAAGTGACGGTCAGGGAGAGCTCCGGGTAGTGGCGGGTGATGTCCAGCAGGATAGGTAGAATACGTTGTCGGCCAAATGCCGCCGGAACATCCACCCTGAGCCTTCCTGCGGGTTGTGCAATCTGTGAGGTCAGCTCGGCTTCCGCCTGCTCAAGAATTTCAATCGCGCTCTGACAGCTCGCCAAAAAGCGCTCACCTTCCGGTGTCAGGCTCAGATGTCGCGTCGAACGCTGAAAGAGCTTCAATCCTAGTCGGTCTTCCAGGCGCCCGACGCTTTTACCGACCGCTGATTTGGTCAATGACAGACGTTCAGCCGCCGCAGTAAAACTGCCCAGTTGCGCGGTAATAACAAAGGCAGTAACGCCTCCAAGATGGTCGGTCTTACGCATCGAACGGCTCACAATCACGTTTAAAAGATTAAAACTACTCTACCGTTTAACAATAGCCATGATTGTGGAATTTATGTCTACACAGCAACGAATAAAACCCGCGCGATAAATCGCGCCGCTACGGGCATAATCGGGCGGCCTGATGGCCGCCCGAGGGGCATTACAGAATGGATTTCGCAGTCGCGACCACATTGGCCACGGTGAAACCAAACTCTTCGAACAGCTTCTCGGCCGGAGCAGACTCACCGAAGCTGGTCATGCCGACGATTGCACCGTTCAGGCCGGTGTATTTGAACCAGTAGTCCGCGATACCCGCTTCGATTGCCACACGTGCAGCAACCGCTTTCGGCAGTACGGATTCGCGGTAAGCCGCATCCTGTTTGTCGAACGCATCGGTCGACGGCATGGAAACCACGCGTACCTTGCGGCCTTCGGTGGTCAGTTGGTCGTAAGCACCGACCGCCAGTTCCACTTCTGAACCGGTGGCAATCAGGATCAGTTCCGGCTGACCGGCACAATCCTTCAGCACATAACCACCGCGTGCCACGTTAGCCAGCTGCTCGGCGCTACGATCCTGCTGCGCCAGGTTCTGACGGGAGAAGATCAGCGCGCTCGGGCCATCTTTGCGCTCGATGGCGTATTTCCACGCCACGGCGGATTCCACCTGGTCACACGGACGCCACAGGCTCATGTTCGGGGTGGTGCGCAGGCTGGCCATCTGCTCAACCGGCTGGTGCGTCGGGCCGTCTTCGCCCAGACCGATGGAGTCATGGGTGTAGACCATGATTTGACGGATCTTCATCAGCGCCGCCATACGTGCCGCGTTACGCGCGTATTCCACAAACATCAGGAAGGTAGCGGTGTACGGCAGGAAACCGCCGTGCAGGGCGATACCGTTGGCAATCGCGGTCATACCGAATTCACGCACGCCGTAGTGGATGTAGTTACCGGCTGCATCTTCGTTGATCGGCTTCGAGCCGGACCACATGGTCAGGTTGCTCGGTGCCAGGTCCGCAGAACCGCCGAGGTATTCCGGCAGGATTTTGCCGAAGGCTTCGATGGCATTCTGTGAGGCTTTACGGCTGGCGATTTTCGCCGGATTGGCCTGCAACTGCTCAACAAATTTCTGTGACTCTTCTGCCCAGTTGGCCGGCAGTTCGTTGTTCATACGACGTTTGAATTCGGCAGCCAGTTCCGGGTGCGCAGCAGCGTAGGCGGCGAATTTCTCGTCCCATGCCGCTTCTTTCGCTTTGCCTGCTTCTTTGGCATCCCACTGCGCATAGATGTCTGCCGGGATCTCGAACGGTGCGTAGTCCCAGCCCAGCTGTTTGCGGGTCAGCGCCACTTCGGCGTCGCCCAGCGGTGCGCCGTGGGAGTCGTGGGTACCGGCTTTGTTCGGAGAACCGAAACCGATGATGGTTTTGCACATCAGCAGGGATGGCTTGTCAGTAACGGCTTTGGCTTCTTCCACCGCTTTTTTGATGGCGTCGGCGTCGTGACCGTCCACGCCGCGCACCACGTGCCAGCCGTAGGCTTCAAAGCGTTTTGCGGTGTCGTCGGTGAACCAGCCATCCACGTGACCGTCGATGGAGATGCCGTTATCGTCATAGAAGGCAACCAGTTTGCCCAGCTTCAGCGTACCAGCGATGGAGCACACCTCGTGTGAGATACCTTCCATCATGCAGCCGTCGCCCATAAACACGTAAGTGTTGTGGTCCACGATGTCGTGGCCCGGACGGTTGAACTGCGCAGCCAGGGTGCGCTCAGCGATCGCGAAGCCCACGGCATTCGCAATCCCCTGACCCAGCGGGCCGGTAGTGGTTTCGACGCCAGCGGTGTAGCCGTATTCCGGGTGACCTGGCGTTTTGGCATGCAGCTGACGGAAGTTCTGCAGCTCGCTCATCGGCAGATCGTAACCGGTGAGGTGCAGCAGGCTGTAAATCAGCATCGAGCCGTGGCCGTTAGACAGCACAAAGCGGTCGCGTGCCGCCCATTGCGGGTTGGTCGGGTTATGGTTGAGATAATCGTACCACAGCACTTCGGCAATATCGGCCATGCCCATCGGTGCACCAGGGTGTCCCGATTTGGCTTTCTGTACTGCATCCATACTCAGGGCACGGATAGCATTGGCGCGTTCACGGCGTGATGACATAGGGTTCTCCAGAGGTAACGATGTCGGCGAATTACTTCGCCTGACACACCTGTTCGTAATAACCAATCTTCTCCACTTTCGCGGTCGAACCTCCCCCTTCAAACTCCGATGCCAGCCAAGCATTGACGATATTTTTTGCCAGTTCCGGTCCAATCACGCGGGACCCCATGGTCATGATCTGCGCGTTGTTACTTTTACGTGCACGCTCGGCAGAGAAGGTGTCATGGCACTGGGCCGCACGCACGCCTGCCACTTTGTTAGCCACAATCGCCACCCCAATGCCGGTGCCGCACAGCAGAATGCCGCGATCGTGTTCACCCTGCTGGATGGCGGTAGCCAGCGCAAACGCCACATCCGGGTACATTGGACGATCGTTCTGCGCGTCATTGCTGTAGTCCTGGACATCGTATTGTTTCTCTTCCAGGTAACGTTTAATCAGGTTTTTCAGTTCGATAGCCGCGTCATCGGCACCAATGGCAATGGTTTTCATGGGTATTTCTCCAGCAGGTTATGCGCTCATGCCTGCGCGCTTCACAGGCGATCAACTCGTCTTCGCATACAGCCTGCCACAACAACGTTCATATGTTCAATATGAGTTCTTTTGTTTTATCGCATAGAAATCCTTCTCCTGCTGCTGCGCAAAGCGCACACCACGCGGAATCAGGCATCATTATGCCCCTGAGTCCGCGTTATTGATCAGTTTCATAACATATGAGCCGTCTCACAATTTTCGGAAATGGCGCTTGAGAGCTGCTCATTTATCCGTGTAATGTTCATTTGTTCGTTGCAACTACCAAAGCACAAGAAGACCCTTGAAGGACTCGAATATGTGTAATCAGCCCTGTACATCGCTGTTCATCTGCCGCCATCACGCCGTTTGCGTCTGGCCAACACCGCTAATCACGTTCAACCACGCACGTCACGGAGGTGCGTTATGAGTCAGCAGAATCTGCCGGCAGTGGAGCAATCCGCTATCCGCAAAATATCCTGGCGCCTCGTGCCGTTCGTCGCGCTGATGTTCTTTATCAACTTCCTCGATCGCACCGCCATCTCCTTTGCCGGTCCGAATGGTATGACGCAGGATCTGGGTCTCACCGCATTGCAGTTTGGCCTGGCTTCTGGCGTGTTCTTTATCGGTTACATCCTGCTGGAAGTGCCGAGCAATCTGGCGCTGCATCGCTTCGGTGCACGTCGCTGGCTGGCGCGCATCATGATCAGTTGGGGGATTGTGTCGCTGCTGTTCACCTGGGTCAGCAGCGTGGAAGGCTTATACACCCTGCGTCTGCTGCTGGGCATTGCCGAAGCAGGCTTCTTCCCCGGCGCGATTCTCTATCTGAGCATGTGGGTTCCGGCACGCCATCGCAGCAAGATCCTGTCGCTGTTCTACCTCGCCCAGCCGCTGACCGTGGTATTTGGCGCACCGCTGGCCGCAGGCTTGATTGAGCAACATGGTTTGTTCGGCCTGGAGGGCTGGCGCGTGATGTTTATGGGCGTGTCGATTCCGGCGATCCTGATTGGTATTGCAGCGCTGTTCTGGTTAGTGGATTCTCCGCGTCAGGCCAAATGGCTCAGCAATGAGGAGAAGGATTGGCTGACTCGTGAGCTGGAAGCCGAGCATCAGCAGAAACAGCACAAGACCCACCACAGCGTGCGTTCGGTGATGGGCAATGGCCGCGTCTGGATGCTGTGTCTGATCTACTTCGGCTTTATCTATGGGTTGTACGCGCTGGCGTTCTTCCTGCCCACCATCATCGCCGGCTTCCAACAACAGTTTGGCACCACCTTTAACGTGATGCAGAAAGGGCTGATCACCGGCGTTCCTTATCTGATTGCCGCCGTGGTGATGTTCTTCTGGTCAAAAGATGCCACCCGTCGTGGCTGCAAAACCTGGCACATTGCGATTCCGGCCATTGCGGGCGGCATCAGCGTACCGCTGGCGCTCTACATGGATTCGCCACTGACCACTATCCTGGTGATCGCCATCACCGCCAGCTCGATTTTTGCTGCCTTACCCAATTTCTGGACCTTACCGACGCAGTTCCTGACCGGAGCCTCGGCGGCGGCGGCCATCGCGCTGATCAACACTCTCGGCAACGTGGCCGGTTTCTCCGCGGGCTACATCACCGGCGCGCTGCACGACGCTACCCAAAGTTATGCCCTGCCGATGTTTGTGGTAGGGGGATTCATGTTGCTGTCAGCCGTCCTGATGTTGCTGCTTAACCGCCGCCGTCCGCAACCTCTGCATCAGCCAACTTCTCTCGCACAGGAGCAACAATAATGACGTACCTGTTTAACCAACCTTCGGCCTTTGCCGCTGAACTGATTGAAGGATTTGTCGCGGCCAACGCTGATAAAGTGCGTCAGGTGCCGGGCGGAGTGGTACGCAGCACCCGCAGCCAGGCTGACACCGTTGCGGTGGTGGTGGGAGGCGGTTCCGGTCACTACCCGGCGTTCGCCGGGTTGGTTGGACAAGGTCTGGCACACGGCGCGGCGATGGGGAACCTGTTCGCCTCCCCCTCGGCCCAGCAAATCTACAATGTGGCGCGCGCAGCCCATAACGGTGCAGGCGTGCTGCTGATGTTCGGTAACTATGCCGGTGATGTACTGCATTTCGGCCAAGCCTGTGAGCGACTGCGCGCCGAAGGTATTGCCTGTGAAGTGCTGGCGGTGACGGATGATATCTCCAGCGCCAGCGTCAACGAACGTGAAAAACGTCGCGGCGTGGCCGGTGATCTGACGGTGTTCAAAGCCGCCTGTGCGGCGGCAGAAGCAGGATATGACCTCGCGGCGGTGTTGCGGCTGGCGCAACATGCCAACGAACGTACCCGTTCATTTGGCGTGGCATTTTCCGGCTGTAGCCTGCCGGGCGCGCAACATCCATTGTTCGAAGTGGAAAAAGGACGGATGGCGCTGGGGATGGGCATCCACGGCGAACCCGGCATTAAAGAAGACGACGTCCCGCGCGCCGATGTGCTGGCGGAGATCTTCGTCGATCGCCTGCTGGGCGAACTGCCACCGGGTATCGCTCACCCCGCCGGACAGCGGGTCGCGGTCATTTTAAACGGTCTCGGCTCGGTGAAATACGAAGAACTGTTTGTGGTTTATCGCCGGGTCGCGCAACTACTGGCCGAGGCACAATTGCAGGTGGTGGAACCGGATGTCGGCGAGTTTGTCACCAGCTTCAATATGGCCGGTGCCTCCCTGACGCTGATGTGGCTGGATGATGAGCTGGAAACCTTCTGGCGCGCTCCGGCCAATACCCCCGCCTACCGCAAAGGCAGCGTTATCGCCGCCGAACCGCTCAGCGCGGTGGAATGTCTGGCAAGCGCAGAAGAACCGCTGCCACCCGCTACCGCCGAATCGCAAGAAAGTGCGCAGCGGATGTTACAGCTGCTGGAGGCGGTAACCGCCATGCTGCAACGTAATGCACAGTTGCTGGGAGATATCGACGCGGTCGCAGGCGATGGTGACCACGGCATTGGCATGGAACGTGGTTCGCTCGGCGCGGTGGCTAAAGCCCGTGACGTCGCCGCACGTGGTGCCGGAGCAGGCAGCCTGTTGTGCCGCGCTGCGGATGCCTGGGCAGATAAAGCTGGTGGTACATCCGGTGCGTTATGGGGCGTTGCCCTCACGGCACTCGGCACCGCGATTGGCGATCGGCATGCGCCTGATGCCCAGCGCGTCGCCAGCGGCGTGCGGCATGCCAAAGAGGGCATCATGCATTTCGGCAAAGCCCGCGTGGGCGACAAAACCATGGTGGATGTGCTGGTGCCGTTCAGCGACAGCCTCAATGCGGCAGTCGCGCAAGGGGTGTCGTTGACCGATGCCTGGCTGGCCGCCGCCGAGGTAGCCGATCAGGCCGCGCAGGCCACCGCTCAGTTGTTACCAAAGATGGGACGTGCTCGCCCACTGGCGGAAAAAAGCCTCGGTACACCAGATGCCGGTGCCATTTCACTGGCAATGGTGGTCAATACCGTGGGTGATTTGCTGAAACAACAAACCACCAGCGAGCAGGGAGCCTGACCAATGGCACAACCGCAAGTGTGGCTCGGCGTCAGCCTGAAAATGTACTTTGGCTATCAGCAGACGCTGGCATGGTGTCGGGATGTCGCCGATTTGGCACAGCGCCATCCGGCCATTCAGCAAGGTGATATCGGGTTGTTTGTGCTGCCCGCCTTCCCGGCGATCCCGGCAGTGGCAGAGATCTTTGCCAATACGCCGGTACGCTTTGGCGCGCAGGATGTCTGCCAGGCAGCAAACGGTGCCTGGACCGGTGAAGTCAGCGCCAGCATGTTGCAGGAACTGGGCTGTTCACTGGCTGAAATTGGGCATGCCGAACGCCGTCGTCATTTCCATGAAGATAAAACCCAAATCGCCGCCAAAGTGGCGATGGCGCTGCGCCACGATTTAACCCCGGTGTTGTGCATCGGCGAAGAGCAGGAAGGCCAGCCTGAGCAAGCCATTGCGCTCTGCGCACAACAACTGGCAGAAGCGTTAGCAGACGCGGAACAACAGGGTCTGCGCGGCAACCTGTTGTTTGCTTACGAACCCCAATGGGCAATTGGCGCGCCGCAGCCCGCACCGGACAACTACATTCGGGCGGTCTGTGACGGTCTGCGCCAGTTACCCACACCACAAGGCATTACCTTACAGGTGATTTACGGCGGCAGCGCCGGGCCGGGGCTGATTCAACGTCTGGGAGACAGCGTAAACGGGCTGTTTCTTGGACGTTTCGCCCATGACCCGCAGGCGCTGGCGCAGATTGTTGATGAAGCCAGTGTGCTTTTACAGGAGATCCGTTAATGAGCCGTATCGGACTCAGTACCTATGCGTTTTTCTGGCGCATGTCAGCGAAAGTCCCTCAGCCACTGACGCTCAGCCAGATGCTTGAGCAAACGGCAGCGATGGATGTGTCGGTTTTCCAGATCTGCGATTATCCGGCGATTGAAAGCTGGTCAGATGAACAATTGCAGGCGCTGCGCCAGCAGGCTGATGCGCTGGGTATCACGCTGGAGCTGGGCACCCGTGGCCTCGGCACCGCCCATCTGCAGCGCTACTTGCATATGGCCGCGATCCTTGATGCTCGCGTGGTGCGTTCGATGTTCTACACCGCCGACCATCGCCCGTCGCTGGAAGAAGCCAGTGCGCTTATCGCCGCCGTGCTGCCGGATTTTGCCCGTCAGCAGGTACGCCTGTGCCTCGAAACTTATGAACAGGTCAACAGCGCCGCCATGATGTCGGTGATCAACAAATTCCTCTCGCCGTGGCTGTGTGTCTGTCTTGATCCCGCGAACTGCGTCGCCGGGCTGGAGCTGCCGGAACAGGTGATAGCCAATACCGCTGCACGCGTCGGCAACCTGCATATCAAAGATTTCGCCTTCACCCGCCGCGACGGCTGGGTCGGTTTTACCTTTGCCGGTTGCCCGATGGGTGACGGGCTGCTCGATTACGACCGGATGATTGCCAGCGTGCGCCCGGCGGAGCGGGACATTAATCAGATCGTCGAACACTGGCTGCCGTGGCAGGACGATGCAGCCCTTACTTGTGAGCGCGAAGCCGAATGGACGCGCCGCACCGTGGAATTCTTACGTAGTAAACAAGATCAGGAGTCTTAATCATGAGCAATACACTGAAAACCATTACCGTCATTGGCGCGGGCGGCAAAATGGGCATGCGCATTTCTGCCAACTTCCAGAAAAGCGATTATCAGGTGTTTTACTGTGAAAACTCAGCCAAAGCACAGGAGCAGGTCACTGCCCAGGGCCGTGAGTTGTCAGATGCTGCATCGGTGGTGCCCCTGAGTGACGTGGTGATTCTGGCAGTGCCGGATATTGTGCTGGGCAAAGTCTCTGAAGGCGTTGTGCCGCAGATGAAAAAAGGCGCGGTCTTGCTGACCCTCGATCCCGCAGCAGCCTATGCCAACCTGATTGCGCAACGCGACGGTATTGAATACGCCGTGGCCCACCCCTGCCACCCTTCCGTGTTCCTGGCACGTTACACCAAGGAAGAACACGCCGATGCCTTTGGTGGCGTAGCCGCCGTCCAGCATGTCGCCGCGTCTTATGAAACCGGCAGCGACGCGCAAAAAGCTGAACTGAGCAAAGTGATCAGCGTGATGTACGGCCCGGTTGAGCAGGTACATTGGGTAACCGTCACGCAACTGGCCTACCTGGAGCCAACGCTGGTGGAAACTGTGGCCTGTATGGTCGGTGCCTTTATGAAAGAAGCACTGGATGAAACCGTGAAGCACAGCGGCGTGCCTGAAGAGGCCGCCAAAGCGATGCTGTATGGTCATATTCAGATTGCGCTGGCCGTGGCGTTCCGTGCCACCAACCCGTTCTCTGATGCCTGCATGATCGCGATGGAGTATGGTCGTGAGAAAATCGTGAAACCTGACTGGAAACAGATCTTCGATCAGAAAGAGCTGGATATCGTGATTGCCCGCATGCTGAAAATTGACGCGATTCGCCGCTAAACGTGATGCCTATAGCGACTCGCTGCGCCGCCGTCTGGCAAAGCGAGTCGTATCAGTGATATAACTCCCCCCTATCGCATATTGATCCACTCAGATATCACGCTGTCAGGCAGGTTAACCCATGAATAAAAACACGCTCTCTCAGGATGCCGAGCTGCTGACGGAAATTGCGGTTGCCTATTATCAGGACGAAATCACCCAAGAAGAGATCGCGCAAAAGTTTGGTATCTCCCGCATCAAAGTGGGTCGTCTGCTGAAACGGGCACGTGAAGAAGGCATCGTTGAAATCAACGTGCGCTACCATCCAGTATTCAGCACCCGTCTGGAACAACAGCTACTGGAGCGCTTTCCGCAACTGCAACGCGCACTGATTGCGCTGGATTTGCAGGATGCGGACGAACAACGCCGTCAGGTCGCGGCGCTGGTTTCCTCACACCTGACGCAGTCACTGAAAGAGAACACCGTGGTCGCCGTCGGCCAGGGCAGCAATGTAGCGGCAGTTGCCGATCATCCCGGCCAGGTGCCGATGCGTCAATGTCAGTTTATCTGTGGAATTGGTGGGACACACCGTCCAGGCGATGCCATCAATGCAGACCATATCAGCCGCCGTCTGGCGAAAAAGTTTGGTGGCACCAGCGAAACACTCTATGCCCCGGCTTATGTCGAAAACCGTGCGCTCAAAGATGCGTTCATGCAGAACGGCACCATCAAAGAGACACTGGACCGTGCACGTAAAGCCGATATTGCGTTGGTGGGCATCGGTGATATGAACGAAAACAGTTATATGGTGAAGCTGGGCTGGTTTACTCCCCATGAGATCATTGATGCCAGCGTTAATCAGGGCGTGACGGGCGACATTGCCGGGTATGCTTTTTTTAACGCCCAGGGACAACAAGTGGATACGGTGATGAACGATCGGGTGATCGGTCTCAGTATCGATGAGCTGCGTAAAATTCCCTGTGTCATCGCCGTGGCCTCGGAAAATACCAAAGCCATGGCGATTCTCGGTGCGTTGCGTACCGGTGCCATCGACATTATCGCGACCACGGCGCAAAATATTCGCACTATTCTTAGCCTGTCAAAACAATAAATACTGAAATTGCAGTGGGAAACTGGAGTCACTATGAAGAAATTGAATATCGCCTTTATTAAAGCCAGCTGGCATAAAGAGATTGTCGGTAAGGCGCTGGAAGGTTTTCAGCAGGAGTTATCGCTGCAACAGGCCGATGCTGAAGTAAAGGCGCTGGACGTACCGGGCGCGTTTGAAATGCCGTTACTGGCACAACGTCTGGCGAAGACCGGCAAATATGACGCCATTGTGTGTGCCGCGCTGGTGGTCGATGGCGGCATCTACCGCCATGATTTTGTTGCTCAGGCGGTAGTGGATGGTTTGATGAACGTGCAATTAAGCACCAATGTCCCGGTATTCTCCGTCTCCCTGACACCCCATAATTTCCAACCCGCTGACGAGTTTATTCAGTTTTATGAAAAGCACTTTGTTAAAAAAGGTGCAGAAGCAGCGCGTGCAGTGTTGGCAATTACCCATTTAGCTATCGACTGAGAGTACCGTAGCGGCGCGATTTATCGCGCTGTACGCCAACGCGATGTTAATTCGCGAGATAAAGCGCGCCGCTACAGATTGCCTATTTACTGATCCGTTACTTCTGCATTGCAGTTTTTGTTCTATTAGCCGCAACTTTTCTGCTTTCACTTTCTTAATCTCCTCTTTTAGGATTGCAACAGGAATTATCCTGGTATCTAGCGACCGACTATTAAGAGTAAAAATGAACGTCAGCGGAATTTATCGGCGAGATCGGCAGGGAATCATCGTACTGCTTTTATCGGTGGCAATTTTTATTGTCTTTACGCTTTTCTTACCCCATTTTCTCTCCACAGATAATCTGGTTAATTTGGTGCGTAGCGTCACGCTGCTCGGCATTCTCGCCGTCGCGATGGGCATGATTGTCATTGGCCGCGGTATCGATCTCTCCTTAATTTCAGTCATGGCCATGTCCACCGCCTGGCTGTTAAATATGCTGAATCAACAAATATCGCTTGAAGTGGCTTTGCCATTAACGCTGCTGGCGGTGGTCGGCGTTGGTGCGGTCAACGGTATCCTGATTGCCTATGCCGAAATCCCCGCGTTGTTTGCCACGCTGGCGACCGGCATTCTGGTCTATGGCGTCGGGCGTTCATTGTTAATCAGTCAGGATGTGATCTATCTTGCCAAATCTCAGTCTGGCATTGCGGCATGGGGTGAAGCATCCGTCGGTCCGGTGCCGCTGGAGATCATTCTGTTCTTCGCCCTGGCGGCGCTGATGGCATTGCTGCTGCGTTTTTTAAAATATGGTCGTTATCTTTATCTCATGGGTGATAATTTACAGGCGGCACGCAACAGTGGCATTCCGGTTCGTCCTCTGATTACCCTGCAATATATTATTTCCGCCCTGGTCGCCTTTGTTGCGGGTTTAGTGATCGTGACCAGCCTGCATTCAATTAATACCCGCATCATCAACTCAACCTTACTGTATGACGTGATATTGGTGGTGGTGGTCGGTGGAATAGGATTATCCGGCGGCAAAGGTGGCATGCGTAATATTATCTTTGGCACATTGCTGATTGGCCTGTTAATCAATGGCCTCACCATTCTTGATATTTCTGACTTATATCAAAATCTGATCAAAGCCAGTTTTCTTTTAATTGCCCTGATCATTGACGGGGTGATTAACCCGCGTGATGAGCAAACCGACCAACAGGGCGACATTTGAATGATCACTTCTTCACTCACAGGGTAACGAATATGAATAAATGGCAAAAAGTGGTGGCGCTGGGTTTGGCACTCAGCATGTGGGGCAGCAGCGCCTTCGGTCGCGACGATCCCGGCCCCACCAGCGTGGCAGAGCATTTCAAAGATAAAACGGTGGTGTTGATCCCGATGGCAATGGGCATGGACTTGTCACAGGGTTGGGCCTACTACATCGGCAAATCGCTGAAAGCGGCTGGCATCAATTTTGAAACACGCGACCCCAACTGGAAACCGGACGATGGCGCGAATGCGCTGACCGATGCCATCAACCGCAAAGTGGCGGCGGTGATCGTACAATCGCCCGATTTACAGTCCTATTCACGCTTGTATAAACGGGCGCAACAGGCGGGCATCTACGTTATTCAGGTGGATAACCCGAGTAACTTTTCATCTGATGCCTTTGTTGGCAGTGACTGGACCACCGTGGGTCAGTTAGAAGCCCAGGCGGTGGTTAAAGGTTGTGGGGCTAATTCAACGAAAAAAATTGGCGTGATCCAGGGCGACCAGGTGAATGCCTCCAGCCTTGATCAGTGGGATGGCTTGCAGGCGGAACTGAAAAAACATCCGGGTTTTGAAGTGGTCGCCGCGCCCTACTCCAACTGGGATGAAACTACCGCGCGTAACGTCACCAATACATTGATTCAGCAACACCCTGATGTCTGCGGCATTGTGGATTTCTGGTCAACCACCGCGCAGGGCACTGGAGCGGCGATCCGTGACGCTGGCAAGACCGGCAAGATCTTCCTCGCCACCACCGGCGGTGGTGAGCAGGCCGATTGCGATCGCCTCAACAACGGCGTCATCGATGCACTGGTTTCAACCGATGTACCGAATCAGTCGCGTGATGTCAGCACCCTGGTGAAATTCCTGCTGCAAAGTGGTGTCGCGGCAGGCACCAGCAAAACCTGGCTGTATACGCCGGAATCCATCACCACGCGTAACGACCTGAAGTCCGGCACCTGCTGGTCACTGAAAGCCAACGCGGCAGCCTAATCACTTCCGGTCAGCCGGGTACGGCTGACCACTTTGTTTATTTGGTCACTCAATATGTCTATGCGCGAACGGGCGGCACAGCTCCGCTACAACCTCATTCCTGGTTATTTAATCGGTGAGTTACTGACCAAGCGCTGGATCGACAACGCCATTCCGTTGCTGTTTCTGTTGCTGCTGTTGCCTGCACTCAACCATTTCCTACCCGGTTTTCTCGCCCTCTCCAGCCTGAGCGATCTGTCACGCCAGTGGGGTGAATTTGCCCTGGTGGTGATGGGGATGAGTATTGTGATGCTGGGGGGTGGGATTGACCTCAGCGTCGGTGCCATCTTCGCCCTCAGCGCCTTTACCGCCGTCTCTGCCAATAGTTTACTGGCGCTGCCGTTGTGGCAAACCCTGCTGTTATCCCTGGTAACCGGTGCGCTGGCGGGTGCCTTCAATGGCGTATTAATCGGCTATTTACGACTCCGGGCGTTTCTGACCACGCTGGTCAGTTTTATCCTGTTGCGCACGCTGTTCGATATTCTGGTGGTGAAATACGCCTCACAAATTCAGCAATCGGCAGTGGATAACCCGCAGTGGGACTTTATTGGTGAAGAGAGTATCGGGCCGCTGCCGGTCAGTTTTGTGCTGGCAGTCGTGGTGGCGCTGGCTTTGCATCTGTTGTTAAGCCGTATGCGTCTCGGCTGGCACATCCAGGCTGTGGGCGGCTCACGTCGTTCAGCATGGAATACCGGCATTGCCGTGCGGCGCACGGTATTTATCACCTATGTACTCTCGGGGTTGTGCTGCGGCCTGGCGGGCTTCTTACTCGCCGCACGCATGGCCGGGGTCGGTCCTGGCACCGGATTAGGGCTGGAGATCATGGCGCTCACAGCCGGCGTCGTCGGTGGCAACAGTCTTGGCGGTGGGCGTGGATCGATCATGAAAGGCGTCCTCGGCGCGATCATTGTGTTGCTGTTGACCAATGCGCTGATTCGCCTGGGACTGCCAAGCGGCAGCACCCAACTGGTACTCGGCCTGGTGTTGATCGCTGCCGTGTTTCTGGATATCCGCTGGCTCAAGAATCGTCACAAGGTGTTGGCGAATGTCTACGTCGCGCCGATCTATACCCGCATGGGTATCACCCCCTCCGCTGAACCTGCTGCACAATCCCCCTGGTCGCTGAACGATAAACTGGCCGACACCGAATTTATCGGGCTGGGCGAGTTGGAAGGGCCGGAAGATGTCATCCTCGATAATGATGATCATCTCTATTGCGGCACACGCCACGGCGAGATTATCCGCTTTTTCGCCCCTGATTATCAGCGATCCGAAGTCTTCACCCATATTGGCGGCTTTCCGCTCGGCCTGGCACTGGATAAAGATCGGTCATTAAAAATCTGTGTTGGCGCCATGGGATTATATTCCGTCAGCCACGATCGCCAGGTCACGCAACTTTCGACGCAAACCCGCCGCTCGTGGTTATCGGTGGTGGATGATGCACGCCTGCGCGATCCCAACGATTGCGATATCGCGCCGGATGGACGCGTGTTCTTTACTGACTCCACTACGCGCTACGATGCGCATGAATGGGCACTGGATAGCATCGAAAGCCGACCAACCGGACGGTTACTGTGTTACCACCCCACCAGCGGCAAAACCGAGACCCTGCTCAGCGGCCTGCGCTACACCAACGGCGTGTGCATCGCTCACGATGGGCAGTCGCTGTTTCTGGCGGAATCCTGGGCATGTCGTGTCCACCGTTACTGGTTCGACGGTCCGAAGAAAGGCCTGCTGGAGTGTGTCATCCGCGATATGCCGGGATATCCCGACAACATCAATCGGGCATCGGATGGCCGCTACTGGATGGCATGGCTGGGGATGCGGACTCCGAGCTTCGACCTGGCATTGCGCCATCCATCGATGCGGCGACGCATGACCCGACGGCTGGTGCAGGACGAATGGCTGTTTCCCAACATCAATACCGGTGGCGTGGTGAAATTTGATGAGCAAGGCCAGATTCATGATGTGCTGGGCAATCTGGGTGGCATGAGCCATCCGATGGTGACCTCAATGCGCGAGCACAAAGGCTATCTCTACATCGGTGGCATTTTGAATAACCGCATTGGCCGCTATCGACTGCCCGATGCCGACCCTAACTGGACCAGCTTTAACGCATATTGGGGGCGATCCGCATGAGCCGTTTTTCCCTGCTCGACCTGTTTCGGGGTAAGGCCTTGACCATTCCCCCGCTGGACGGCCCGCTCCAACCCAACACCGCGCTGGACGATGCAGCCCCCTGGCTGGCGGTGACGCAGCCCGATAACTTATCCGCTGATGGCGATCGGGTGCTGTTCTCCAGTGGCAATCAGTTGCTGCGATTGCCGCAGCAACCGCACGCGGCCGCTGCCCTGCTTTGGACGTTCGCACACCCGATCATCAGCATGGCGTCCCGTCCAGGCGGCGGCGTAGTGCTGGCCTTAGCGGATGATTCGTTATGGCTGTGGCAGGGGAATTCGCCGCAACCATTAACACCACCTCAGCCTGAAATAGGTTGTATTACCGCCATGCTGTTTATCGATCGGCAGCAACTGGTGCTGTGCAGCGGTTCACGACGTTTACCCGCCAGCGAATGGTCACGCGACCTGCTGCTCAAACACCGTGAAGGATCGGTATGGCTCTGGGATCTTGCCAGCCAACAGGCGCGTTGTCTGGCCGCTGGATTGGGCTATCCACAGGGTGTCTGCGCAGGCCCGCAACCCGATACGCTGCTGGTCACGGAAAGCTGGCGGCATCGGGTGATCGCACTGTCGCTCACCCGTGCGGGCATCCGTGTGGTGTTAGATCATTTACCGGCCTATCCCTCCCGCATCGTTGCCTGTCGGGAGGGTCATGGCTTTTGGCTGAGTTGCTTTGCCCCACGTAATCGGCTGGTGGAGTTTGTGTTACAGGAGAAAGCTTATCGCCACGCGATGTTGGCCGAGGTTGCGCCTGAATACTGGATCGCCCCGGCCTACGCATCGGGGGCCAGTTTTCTTGAACCTTTGCAGTGCGGAGGGATAAAAGTCATGGGGGTACACAAACCCTGGTCTCCCAGTCGTTCGTGGGGATTGGTGGTGCGACTCGATCAACAGGGACAACCACTTGCCAGCTATCACAGCCGGGCTGATGGACAACGACACGGTGTGAACAGCGTGCTGGAGACCGCAGACGCGCTATGGGTCGCGTCACGTGGCGGTAACGTTGTGATGAATTTACGTCAGGAGCCCTACCATGCATGAGTTGCTGCGCTTAGATCACATCAGCAAACATTATCATGGCGCACAGGCACTGGATGATGTGAGTTTCAGCCTGCGCGCGGGTGAAATTCATGCGCTACTCGGGGAGAATGGCGCAGGCAAATCTACCCTCAGCAAAATCATCGCCGGGGTGGTCACGCCCGAGCAGGGAGAACTGCGCTGGGAAGATCGCCTGATTAAATTTACCTCCCCCGCCGACGCACGCCAACAGGGGATCGCGATGGTGTTCCAGGAAACCAGTCTGATTCCTTCGATGACGGTGGCGCAAAATATCTGGCTGGGAGATGAGAAGACGTTCAATCGCCTGCGTGGCGTCTATATCGCGGCGCAGCAGTTCCTCCAGGCACTGAATTTTCCGGTTGATCCGACAGCCCAGGTTGCCACGCTGGGCGCAGCCAAGCGGCAGATGGTGGAAATCGCCCGTGCGGTGCGTCTGCAAGCCAGGGTGATTATCTTTGATGAACCGACCGCCACCTTAACGCCAGAGGAGAAACAACATTTCTTCGCCCTGATGCGCCGCTTACAACAACAGGGGATCACGCTGGTATTTATCAGCCACGCCATTGAAGAAGCGTTGCAACTGGCCGATCGCATCACCATTCTGCGCGATGGTAAGCATGTGATCACCGGTGACGTCAGGCAGTTCAACCGCGAAACCATCATTGCCCAGATGGTGGGCAGGCCGACGGCTGGCGTAGCAACCACAGCGCCACGCGTACCGCGTCCAGCCGGTGAGAAGATCCTGAGTGTGCAGGATCTGTCGCGCGGCAATGTAGTACGCAATAACGCCTTTTCCCTCTATCGCGGGCAAATTACCGGTATTTTTGGTTTGGTTGGCTCGGGTCGCACCGAGACGGCACGCATTATCGCCGGTATTGATAAGCGTGACTTTTCCCGTGGGGGAACCATCGAACTTAACGGCCAACCGGTACGTTATCGAGTGCCACGTCAGGCAATGAAAGATGGCATCGTGTATGTGACCGAAGATCGTAAATCCGAGGGCTTTTTCGAAACATCCACGATCGCCGAGAACCTCTATGCCGGACTGCTGGCGTCGGAGCAGCATCGTTCCGCGTTCGTCAGCCGCCGGGCGCAGAGCGCGCTGGCGGAACTGTGGCGGAAACGGCTTAACATCCGCGCGCTTAATCCTCAGGAACCGGTGGTGGCGCTGTCTGGCGGTAATCAACAAAAGGTGGTGATTGGCAAAAGCCTGGTGCAGCAACCACAGCTGATCATTTTCGATGAGCCCACGCGCGGCGTGGATGTCGGCGCGATCCGCGAGATTCATCAGTTGATTAACCAACTGGCGGATGACGGCCTGGCGGTGGTGGTGATTTCCTCCTATCTGCCGGAAATTCTGGCGCTGGCTGACCGCATTCTGGTGTCGCGCCAGGGCCGGATTGTTGAAGAGTTTATGGCCGACCAGGCCGACGAGAAAAAAATCATGTATGCCGCAGTGCACTAAGCGGCTGATTACAGGAGAAGCGCAATGGCGTTAGTTAAGTACATCAATGAAGACCAGGCAGAACCCCGCGTTAAAGCGGTGTTTGACGATATTAAACACACCCGTCAGGTTGAGACCATCAACAATTTCTGGCTGGCGCTGGCTAATGATCCGGCGGCGCTGGAACGCACCTGGTCAAGCCTCAAGGCCATCATGTCACCGGAAGGTGAGCTGGACCCGCTGACCAAAGAATTGATTTATGTTGCGGTGTCCATCACCAATGGCTGCGATTACTGCACCGTGTCACATCTGGCGGCAGCACGTAAAGCCGGACTGACGGCCGGTCAGCGCAACGAGCTGTTGGCGATCATCGGCATGGCCAATGAAACCAACCGTCTGGCAACCGGCTATCAGGTGGATATTGATCCGGCGTTGCATAGCTACGCCTCAGGGTTGTAACTCAGCCCGCTTCGCGACCATAAACCCCATTCACCAACCGTAGCAAATGGAGGGGATTATCAGGTTTCAGCGCGTCCGGCAGCAATTCCACCGGGTAGTTTTGATAACACACCGGACGCAGGAAGCGGTCAATGGCGAGCGTTCCCACTGAGGTGCCGCGGGCATCGGAGGTGGCCGGATAAGGTCCGCCATGTACCATGGCATCGCTGACTTCTACGCCGGTGGGATAGCCGTTAAACAGCAACCGCCCGGCCTTGCGTTGCAACAGTGGCACCAGATGGGCGAACTGCTGCACATCCTGCGGCTCAGCCAGCAACGTGGTGGTCAGCTGTCCACGCACCCCCTGTAGCGCCGCCTGCAATTCCGCCTCATCGCGCACGGTAACAGCAATGGTCACCGGGCCGAAGACTTCCTCCTGCAACAGGTCATCACCCGCAATCAGCAGCGATGCATCCGCTGCGAACAGCTGTGGCACCGCCTGATGCCCCTGTTGCACCGCACCGGCCAGATGACGAATGCCGCTGTGTTGATGCAGTTGCGTCAGGCCATGTTCATAGCTACTCAACACACCCCGGTTCAGCATGGTCTGCGCCGGGCTGGTGCGGATATTCTCCGCCATCATGGCAAGGAAGGCGGAAAACTGAGGCGAAGCGATACCGATAATCAGCCCAGGGTTAGTACAGAACTGACCGCACCCGGCTACCACGGAATCGGTCAGTTCACGCGCAATACGTTCGCTGCGCACCGCCAGTGCGCCGGGCAGCAAGATCATCGGGTTGATGCTGCTCATCTCAGCAAACACTGGGATCGGCTGTGGACGGGCGGCCGCGATATCACATAATGCCCGGCCCCCTTTCAGTGAGCCGGTAAAGCCCACCGCCTGGATCGCCGGATGACGAACCAATACCTGACCGATGCTGCCGCCGTAGATCATATTGAACACACCGGCTGGCATCGCGGTTTTCTCTGCCGCCCGCATAATCGCATCCGCCACGCATTCCGCCGTTGCCATATGGCCGCTGTGCGCTTTCACCACCACCGGGCAACCGGCAGCCAGCGCGGCGGCGGTATCGCCCCCTGCTGTGGAGAAGGCCAGCGGGAAGTTACTGGCACCAAACACCGCCACCGGACCGACACCAACCTTAAGCTGGCGCAGATCCGGCCTTGCCAGCGGCTGGCGATCGGGCAAGGCGGTGTCGATGCGAACGCCGAGATAATCACCCCGACGCAGCACGCTGGCGAACAGGCGCATCTGCCCACTGGTGCGCGCACGTTCACCGCGAATGCGTCCTTCCGGCAACGCGGTTTCACGCATCACCAAATGGATAAAATCATCGTTCAGCGCATCGAGTTCATCGGCGATGGCATCAAGAAAAGACGCGCGTTGTTCGGATGGCAGCGCCTGGTAAGGGGCAAAAGCACGCTCAGCAGCGAGGCACGCCTGTTCCGCTTCCTGGTGACTGGCCTGGCTAAAACGGTACGGCAACGCTTCGCCGCTGTGCGCATCGACGCTGCACAACTCGGGGGCGTGCTGGCTGCTGCGTTCACCGCCGATATAGTTTTTTCCCATCAGATTCATGACATGACCTTATCAGCTCAGCGAAACCCAGACGGTTTTCACATGGGTGTATTGATCAAAGGCTTCGATACCTTTGTCGTAGCCGCCAAAACCCGAGGTTTTATAGCCGCCGAAGGGTGTGGTGATATCCCCTTCGCCATAGCCATTCACCGCCACGGTGCCTGCCTGAATCTGACGCGCCATGCGGATAGCCACGTTGATGTCATTCGCAAACACCGTCGCCGCCAGGCCATATTCTGAGTTGTTCGCCAACGTCACCGCTTCTTCTTCAGATCCAAAGGTCATGATCGCCACCACCGGGCCAAAGATTTCCTGCTGCGCCAGCGTCATCTCTGCGGTGACCTGATCGATAATCGTCGCCTCAACGAACCAGCCGCCGGTCTCGGTCAGTACCTGTTTGCCACCCAGCGCCAGTTTGCCGCCTTCGCTGACCGCCTGATCGATGGCACCCAGCACCCGTTTCAATGCTGAGGGTTCAATCATCGGTCCGAGTTTGGTGGCGCGATCGCCCGGCTGGCCGTTTTTCCAGATGGCCGCCGCTTTGGTAAACGCCACCATAAAGGCGTCTTTAATGGATTCATGCACCAGAATGCGCGAGCCGCAGGTGCAGTTCTGCCCCATATTCCAGAAGGCAGCGTTTGCCAGGTTTTCGGCGATGCTGTCGAGATTCTCCGACACATCCGGCATGATGATTTGCGGACTTTTACCGCCACACTCCAGCACCACTTTCTTCAGGTTGCTGTCGGCGGAGTAACGCAGGAACTGACGGCCAATTTCGGTGGAGCCGGTAAAGGTCAATGCATCCACATCCTGGTGTAAACCCAGTGCTTTGCCTGCAATATGCCCCAGTCCCGGCACCACGTTAAACACCCCGGCCGGAATTCCCGCTTCCAGCGCCAGTTCGCCAATACGCAGGGTTGACAGCGACGCCAGCTCGGCCGGTTTCACCACAATCGAGTTACCTGCCGCCAGCGCCGGGGAGATCTTCCACGAAAGGGTAGCCGCCGGGAAATTCCACGGCAGCACCATACCGACCACCCCGACCGGCTCGCGCACAATCAACCCGAGGTTACCTTCCCCTGTTGGTGAAATTTTGCCAAACACCTTATCGATGGCCTCGGCATACCAGCGCACGTTATTCACCACATCCGGGATATCGAAGTTCTCACAGTCCGAGATCGGCTTACCGGCATCAATGGAGTCCAGCTGAGCCAGTTCCGCCGTATGCTGCTCCAGCAGGCTGGCGAACTTCAGCAAAATACGTTTGCGCTCACGCGGATCGAGACGGCTCCAGACCCCGGCCTGAAAAGCCTCACGCGCGGCCTGCACCGCTTTATCCACATCACCTTCAGAACAGGCGGCAATCTGGTTCAGCACCTGGCCGGTGGCCGGGTTGTAGTTATCAAACACTGCGCCATGTTCAGCAGCAACAAACTGTCCATTGATCAATGCCTGGGTACGAACGGTCTCAGGTAAGGAAGTCATAAACGCTCCAGCGGATTAGAGTTAGAGAACTTTGCCAAGAAAGGCTTTGGCACGCGCATTCTGTGTGTTCTGGAAGAATTCATACGGCGAGCCTTGTTCCATCACCACGCCTTTGTCCATAAACACCACCTGGTCACACACCTCGCGGGCAAAGCCGAGTTCGTGTGTCACCACAATCATGGTCATGCCCTCGGCAGCCAGCTCGCGCATCACGCTCAGCACCTCACCCACCAGTTCCGGGTCGAGGGCGCTGGTTGGCTCATCAAACAGCATCAATTTGGGTTTCATCGCCAGCGCGCGCGCAATCGCCACGCGCTGCTGCTGTCCACCGGAGAGGGTGCGCGGATAAGCGTTGGCTTTGGCACTCAGCCCCACTTTGGTCAGCAACGTCATTGCCTGATCGATGGCTTCGGCCTTGCGCATGCGGCGTACATGAATCGGCGCTTCGATGATGTTTTCCAGCACCGTCATATGCGGGAACAGATTGAAGCCTTGAAACACCATGCCGATGTCGGCGCGCTGACGTGCCACTTCGGACTTCTTCATTTCATACAGTTTGCCGTGATGTTCGCGGTAACCCACCATCTCGCCGCCAACCTGCAACAGACCACGATCGATGCGCTCCAGATGGTTCATACAGCGCAGAAAGGTACTTTTGCCGGACCCTGACGGGCCGAGGATGCAGCACACGCGGCCATACTCAACAGTGAGGTCGATACCGTTCAGCACCGGGAGATGGTCATAGGACTTTTCGATACCTCGTGCCACAACCGCAAACTGGCCGGGCAATATGGGAGAATAAGCTGAGGCCATATCAGGAACTCCTTGCCGGTTGTTCTTGTGGTTCCACCTGCGTGGCTGCGGCACGTTGTTCACTCCTGGCAAAGTATTTTTCCAGGTAATGTTGCAGCACGGAAAGCACCGTGGTCAGCACCAGATACCAGAGCGAAGCCACAATCAGCAGCGGGATGGTTTGAAAGTTGTTGGTGTAAATCAGCTGGGCGGAATAAAGCAGGTCCTGCATGGCAATGACACTCACCAGCGAGGTGGTTTTCAGCATGCCAATCAGCTGGTTACCCGTAGGTGGAATAATGATGCGCATCGCCTGCGGCAGAATGACGCGGAACATCACGCGGAAGCTGGACATGCCTAACGCTTCTGCCGCTTCACGCTGACCGTTTGGCACCGCGCTCAGGCCGGAGCGCACAATCTCCGACATATACGCGCCTTCATTCAGCCCCAGACCCAGCAAGGCAGCGGCATAGACGGTAATCACCTTGTTGGCATCAAACGCTCCGAGGCTCGGTCCGAACGGAAATCCGAGGGTGATTTGCGGATAAAGTGCCGAAAGGTTGAACCAGAAAATCAGTTGCACCAGCAGCGGCGTACCACGAAATAGCCATAGATAGGCGGAGGCGACCGTGGAGAGTACCGGGTTTTTCGACATGCGCATCAACGCGATGAGCGTTCCCAGAACAATACCAATCGCCATTGAGGCCAGCGTCAACCAGGCGGTGGTGTAGAGTCCCGCGATGATCGAGTCATCAAAAAGATATTGCGCGACGGCGTCCCAGTGAAAGCGTGGATTGGTGATGGCAGAGATAATCAGACCGATGGCGATCACCAGTAAAACCCCCGCAGCAAACCAGCGACCACGGTGCCTCAACGGGACGACGGGCATATGTTCAAGCTCTCTCATATCTTTCATTACCTGCCGATTTAACAGTTGTGTCTGTGTCACTTGCGTTCCCCTGAACATGTTTAAACCTGGTAAGGCGATAAAATAACCTGGTAATCGATAACCGGTAGCCGCTAACATAATGTTGGTTTATTTTTTATGCGTCAATACCCCTTAATCACAAATTGCGGAGCGCAACACATGACCCAACATCACTGGCAGAACTGGGGCGGTAACCAGGCATTCGACTGCGACAAGCTCGCCCGACCCGGCGACGAAGCCGCTGCCATCGCCCTGATCCAACAGGCGGTAGCGGAAAAATACAGCGTGCGGGTGGCAGGCAGCGGCCATTCATTTACCCCAGTGGTGGAGACGAAAAACCTGCTGCTGGATCTCTCGGCGCTGAGTGGCGTGCTTGCCTGCGACAGCGAGAAGTTACAGGCGCAGGTATGGGGCGGATCGACGCTGGCCTCGCTCGGCGCACCGCTGTGGCAGGCGGGCATGTCGATCGCCAACCAGGGGGATGTGGATGCGCAGTCGATTGCCGGGGCAATTGCTACCGGCACCAAAGGATCGGGCATCCACTACGGCTCGATCTCATCTCAGGTGACCAGCCTGCGGGTGGTCAACGGGCGTGGTGAGGTGATGGATATCGACGCCAGCACGCCGGAGCTGCTGCATGCGGCGCAGGTGTCACTGGGGATGTTGGGTCCGGTGCTGCGTGTCGGCTTACAACTGATCCCCTCCTATAGCCTGCGGGAAGAAAACATCATCCTGCCGATGGAGGAAGTGTGGCGTCAGTGGGACTTTCTGCTGCGTGAATATCGCCATTTCTCCTTCTGGTGGATGCCAGGAGCGCGTTCCGCCGACCTCTATCAGCTCGGCGAGGTGCCTGCCGGGCACTGCTTCGTTAAGTTGCTGCGCGAAGTCCCTCACGCTGCACCCGGCACGCCGGTGGGAGAGATCAACCATCGTACCGATCAGGCCTGGCGGATTTATCCCGATGGCACCACCGAATCGAAATTCCATGAGCTGGAGTACATGGTCGATGCCAACGATGCCCGTGACGCGGTGCAGGCACTGCAACAACTGATGCTGACGCAGTTCCCCGATGCGCAGTCGCCGTTACAGGTACGCTGGCAAAAAGCCGATCACGGTTTTCTCTCGGCGCAGTCAGGCCGTGACAGCACCTCCCTCTCCGTCTCCGGCGAGATCGGTAAAAATTACCTGCCGTTCCTGCGCGCGGTGGACAGCACCCTGGCTGAATTTCAGGCGCGACCGCACTGGGGAAAATTGCACTTTCTCAGCCGTCAACGCGTGGCGCAACTCTACCCGGATTTCAGCCGTTTCGTGCAGCTACGCCGCGAGCTGGACCCGCATAACCTGTTCCTCAACCCGCAACTGGCCGCCCTCTTTAGTTGATCACTGATTCAGACGCGGCACGCTACAACGGCGAATTGAGCAAGAAAAAAGCAGATTGACAGCCCAAGTGTCGAATGTAATATATTACCCATTACCAACAACGCAAGGTGGCACCGACAGATGAAAATCGCTGCAATCGAAGTGTATGGCTATGACCTGACTTACGCCCACGGTGAATACGTAATGTCAGGTGGACGCGCGGCCCAAAGCCAGGCTTCCACCCTGGTCCGTCTGGTGACGGATACTGGTGAAGAAGGCTGGGGAGAAAGCTGCACCCTCGGGGGGACTTACCTGCCCGCGTTTGCCGGTGGCACACGGGAGAGTGTGCGGGCTATGGCTCCAGCGCTTATCGGTCTTGATCCCACCAATTTGGCGCTGATCCACCAGCAAATGAACGCGGTGCTGCTCGGTCAGGAAAGCGCCAAAAGCGCCATCGATATCGCCTGCTGGGATCTGTTGGGTAAAACCGCTGGCCTGCCGATTGCACGGTTGATTGGCGGTATCGCACAGCCGGATTTCCCGTTGTATGAGGCCGTGCCGCTCTCGTCGCCTGAGGCGATGGCGGAGTTTGTGCGCCTGCGTCAGCGTGAAGGCATCAACCGCTTCCAGCTGAAAGTCGGTAACGATCCTTATGAAGATGCAGAACGCACTCGCCGTGTCGTTGAGGCTTGCGATAAAGATGCAGTGATTGTCGCCGATGCCAACGGTGGCTGGAACCTGCAGGCGGCGGTGGTCGCGGTACGTGAAATGGCCGGGCTGGATATTATCGTTGAGCAACCCTGCCGTGACACCGCCGATTGCGCGCTGGTGCAACGTATGAGCAGCCTGCCATTATCGATGGACGAATCGGTGATCAACGCAGCCGCATTGTATCGCGCCAAATACGATGCCGGAGCGGTGTCGGTCAATATCAAGCTGGCGCGTGTGGGTGGGATCACCGGTGCCGTGCGCATGCGCGACCTGGCGCAGGATCTCGGCATGACCATCGTGATTGAAGATGTCTGGGGGGGTGATGTCACCTCGGCGGCAGTGGCGCATGTGGCCGCCGGCACCCACCCGGCAGCACTATTGCACGCCTCGTTCTTTAACGACTGGACCAAAGAACATATCGCCGGTTATCAGCCCCGTTCAGAGCGGGGTCGTGGTCGCGCGCCGCAAGCGCCAGGGTTAGGCATCAACGTTGATCGCGCCCTGCTCGGTCAGCCGCTTTTCCGGGTGGATAGCCATGAATAACAGCCGCACTTTACCCGCCAGCGCGCTGGCATGGCTGGAGCGCGCTGATCGCCAGGAGATTCTGGCGGTGGATTCTCATACCTGTGGCAACCCGACACGCATCGTTTTATCCGGCATCACCCTGCCAGAGAGCGTGCAGGGAGTGGATGCCGCGCGTCTTTGGCTACGCGATCATGCCGACCACTGGCGGCGGCGTCTGGTGCATGAACCACGCGGTGGCGGCCTGACCTGTGCGGTACTACCGATTGCCACCCAGGAAGACGGCTGTGATATTGGCGCGGTGATCATGGAGCCAGGCTCTTACCCGCCGATGTGCGGCCACTGCATGATTGGTTTTGCCTCGGTGATTGTCGAAATGAACCTGCTACCGGGTTTGTGGCAGGACCATCCGCAGCAGACGACGTTTCGTATCCGTACCCCAGCGGGTCCGATTGGCATCACCGCACGCCGTACAGGTGAGCACTTCACCACCGTGACCATGGTGAATGTCGAGTCGTTTGTGGTGAAAACCCCGCAACCCTATCAGGTTGATGGCCGCACCCTACCGGTTGAGTTGCTGTACGGCGGCGATTACTACATCTCGGTGGACGCCAGCCAGATTGGCTTATCGCTGGAACGGGATAACGCCACAGAAATTGTGCGGCTGGCACGCCTGCTGCGCGCCGAATATACCGCCGGTGGGGTATGCGATCCTCTGTCCGGTGATGAACTGGATGTCTATCAGGTGTTGTTTTATCACTACGATGCCACACAACCGCAGGATGCCAGTATTGTGGTGGTGGCCCCACCCGGGGTGATCGATCGTTCGCCGTGTGGTACCGGCACCAGCGCGCTGTTCGCCAAGCTGGTGAGCGAAGGCAAAGTCGCACCCGATGCCACCGTCACTACCCACAGTATTATCGGTTCGACCTTTAGTGTCACCGCGCAGCAGGTGCGCGAAACCACCGATCGTTTATATGTTATCCCGGCCATCACCAGCCGGGCTTACATTAACGGTTTTCTTATCCTTGCTGCCGATGCGGAAGACGCACTCGCAGATGGTTTTCCCCCGCTTTAATCATTTATTAACGGAGATTTAGCACATGATCCTTAAGGGTGTACTTTCTGCCATCGTTACGCCTTTCACCGCCGACGGTGAAAAAATCGATGAAGCTGCACTGCGGAAGCTGGTTGAGCAGGGTATTGCAGATGGCGTCGACGGTTTCGTTCCCGCAGGCGGCACCGGTGAATTCTCGGTACTGTCCCACGACGAACGTTTGCGTCTGGTGGAAATTGTCGTGGACCAGACTGCTGGTCGTGCCTCGGTGCTGGCGCATACCGGTGCTACCTCCACACGTGAAGCTGTTGCGTTTTCCAAACACGCCCAGGAGGTGGGAGCCAGCGCGGTTATGCTCGCCACCCCTTATTATGAGCCAATCGGCTTTAATGAAGCCTTCGCCTATTACGCGGGCGTCGCCGAAGCCACCGACCTGCCGATTTGTGCTTATAACTTCCCACCGGCCACCGGACTACATCTGGACGTCGATTTTTTATTAAAACTGACGCGTGAAATTCCGCAGGTGAAATATGTCAAAGACTCATCGGCCAATATTATGCAGATGAGTACCTTAATAAATGAGCATGCCAATGAGATCCATTTTCTTAATGGCGAAGATGTTTTAATGCTGCCGGCATTAATGTTGAAAGCACCAGGCATGGTGATGGGCATTGCCAACTTTATGGCACCGGCGCTGGCAAAACTGCATCAGGCGAGTCAAAGCGGCGATGATCAAACGGTGGTGACAATCTGGCGACAGATTTATCCGCTGATTTGCCTGCTGGGTTCAGGCCGCTACAACAGTGGCGTAAAAGCCGCCTGTGAACTGCTGGGACTGTCTGTCGGGCCAGTGCGCGCACCGATTCCGCAATACAGCAGCGAACAGAAAGCCGTGTTGAAAAATGTCCTGGCAGAGATCGATCCGGCATTATTGACCGGCGCGGCACGCTAATCCGGCTTTATTAGCCGCCTGATCTCAGCAGGCGGCGCGACAATCCAAAAACCCCGTGTGGGACGCTCAGATTTATTCTGACGATGGCCTCCCCTACGCCGATTTTCGCTGTCGCAAAGATGATTCAATTAAATTAACGGGAGATGAAAACATGAAGTCAGCGATATTTTCCGGTGTAATTCCTGCATTAATGACGCCCTGCAACGCAGAACGTCAGCCGGATTTTGATGGGCTGGTGCGTAAAGCGCAGCAATTATTGGCCAGCGGTATGTCGGCGGTGGTGTATTGCGGATCGATGGGTGACTGGCCGCTGCTGACCGATGCGCAGCGTATGCAAGGCGTTGAACGTCTGGTGCAAGCGGGCGTACCGGTCATTGTTGGTACCGGTGCCGTGAATACCGCTTCTGCCGTGGCCCATGCCCGTCATGCCCAGCAGGTAGGCGCTAAAGGGTTGATGGTTATTCCGCGTGTGCTGTCTCGGGGTTCGGTGATTGCGGCGCAGAAAGATCACTTCAAAGCCATCCTGGCAGCGGCACCGGATTTACCGGCAGTGATCTACAACAGCCCGTATTACGGCTTTGCCACCCGCGCCGATTTGTTTTTCGCCCTGCGCGCAGAGCATCCCAATTTGGTCGGTTTTAAGGAATTTGGTGGCCCGGATGACCTGCGCTATGCCGCCGAACACATCACCAGCCGCGATGATGATGTCACGCTGATGGTAGGCGTTGATACCGCCGTGGTACACGGTTTTGTCAACTGCGGTGCTACCGGGGCAATTACCGGTATTGGTAATGTGCTGCCGAAAGAGGTCATCCATCTGTGCAACCTGTCGCGCACTGCGGCAACCGGCCACGCTGAAGCCCGCCAGCGTGCCCAGGAGCTGGAGCAAGCGTTGGCGATTCTGTCATCTTTTGATGCCGGACCGGATCTGGTGTTGTTCTTCAAGTACATGATGGTATTGCAGGGTGATAAGGAGTACGCGCTGCACTTCAACAGCAGTGACGAACTGAGCGCCAGCCAACGTGGTTACGTGGAACACCAGTTGAAGCTGTTTAAAACCTGGTACGCCGACTGGAGCCAGTTACCTGGCGTGGTTCAGGAAACCAAAGCCTGACAGATCCCAGCGGGCTGCACAGTTGCGCAGCCCCTGTGCAAAAAAGGCCGCCTTGCGGCGACCTTTTCCGGCATATCCCTATATGACCATCCGTTATTTATACAGTTCTGCGGTCATGTGAACACGGTTATTGGTGTTCGCTTCGGTAATTTTGTACTGTGCACCCTGCTGTGCGGCCTGTGCAGCGATTTTCGCTTCTGCGCCATCCAGGGTGGAAGCGGAAGCAGTAATGCTCTGTGCAAAGCTGCCGAAAGAAATCAGTGACAGAGCCGCAACTGCAACGAAAGTTTTGATAGATTTCATGGTCATTTCCTCAGAATTTTGTTTAGTCGGTGAGGCGTTCTGCCTCGATGTGAGAAAGAATAGACCTGTCGGGTGGCGAGGGAAAGCTGAGGGTTTTGCTGTTAAAATTCAAAAAAATTGAATGAAATATGCACTGACTCGCTACTGTGATTAGCACCGCCTTTTGAACAGCAGAATATAAAGTGCAACGACCATACCGCTGATGATGAAAAGTCCGGTTGCCGTATATCCCATCATCACATCGTGATGCCTGACCAGCCAACTGACCGCAAGCGTGGCAGGAACAGAAAGCGCCAGACCAGCGGCATTTGCATAACCGAAAAAACGTCCGGTCGCCTCCCTGCGACAAACACTGTAGATAAGCTGACGGCAGCCAATTCGCGCAAAGCCATAAAAAAGGGTTCCCAAAGGGAACAGGACAAAATAATGAGACAGACCGAAGCGCGGCTGCAAAAAAATGCAGATTGCGCACAGCAGGTATCCGCCAGCAATGATGACAACCAAAGGGAACTGTTTGTGAATGCGGGTGTAAAGCAACGATGAAACAATCACACCAACCCCGGCCAGCGCATCCGCGATACCCAGAGACGTTGCGCTGGCCGAAAAATACTGCACCACCAGAATGACCATCAGGGTATTGGTGACGGTAATAATGACATTGCCTGTCGCATACAAAAGTAATGCTCCTGCGGGCCGGTAATGGTTCAAGACCTGTTGAACATCCGCATCGGTTTCCGCGGATGTCGGAGATCGGTAGCGAAGTGAGCCGATAAGCAAGCCACTGATAAAATAGGCTATCGCACTGACGAGAAAAACACTGGCCGGTGAAAAGTGGTCCATCGCTGCCCCACCGATGGCAACTGAAATCAATGAACCCGCCTGGATAGCAATTTCGAAACGCGAACTAAAGCGGGGGAGTTGTTCTTCTCTGACACAATGCCTGATAAGGGCATTGGTTGCCGGAAAAATCATCGCGGTACAGGCGGAAAGTAAAAACGAGAAAAAATAGAGCGGGTAAGGGGTCAACTCTCCAAACACCGCCAGCAGCAGCAGCCCACCGCCACCACTGGCGCTAATCAGATTGGCAACCAGACAAATTCTCTGTGGTGAATAGTGGTCTGCCATTCTGCCAGCAACAAATGACAGCAGTGCCTGTGGTAAAGACACCATGATGAACAACACCCCGATACTGCCCGGATCACCTGTGGTTTGGCTCATAATGAGCGCGGCAGCGATAACGGCGATGCCATTGCCGAAAGTGTAGGCGAACGTGCCGGATAACAGACGCCAGGCAAGACGTCGTTCTTCTGCCCGAAGAGATATTTCTGGAATTATTGACATAAATTCATCCTTGAATAATGACTGCCTGTGAATATGACTTAATCGTAAAAGGTAATTATAATTTATTTATTAATCATCAAAATGACGTTTTATCGCCCCTTGCAACATCGCACTTTTTGCGAACGCAGTTGAGCTTACGTCCCCTCTCTTGGCTGAATTGCTGACCGTATTTTACGCATAAAAATTACTCACGGTACGTTTATTTATTGACGGGCTATACTTTGGTCAGTAGATTGTTATTGTTTATTAATCCATCACCCTGCATTGAAAATCGCATGGATTTATAAATTAATCATTATATTTCAATGGAATAACACATAAAGTCATAGGATGAAAGAAATGGATGCAAAGGAAATGGAATTGTATGCTCAACATGGATTTAACATCATCGAATCACTGTACACTCGTCATGAAGTCCGGGTCATGGAAGATGAAACCCAAAAGTTGATGCAGCAGATCATCGTGGGAACGGTTCTGGAGGAAGACGGTAAAACAATAAGAAGTATTAATGGACCAGACCTGCACAGCACGTTTTTTCAAAACCTGGCCTGTGATGAACGTCTGCTTAAGCGTGCAGAAGCCCTACTGGGCGGCCCCGTCTACGTACATCAATATAAGATAAATACCAAACAGGCGTTCCAGGGGCAAAACTGGGAATGGCATTCGGATTACTGGTTTTGGAAAAAAGAAGACGGCATGCCAAAACCGGAGGCGTTAACGGCTGTTATTTTCCTGGACGAGATCAATGATTTTAACGGCCCTATGTTACTGGTGCCCGGCACTCAACATGATGAACTCATCGATGAGATCCATGCAAAACCCTACGGAGAGCTTGATGGCGGTGAAAATTGGGCGATTACCACCGCACAAAAACTTAAATACCGTCTTTCCGAAAATTACCTGCGCCGCAAAATCGAACATAAGGGAATGGTTGCAGCCAAAGGCCGTCCCGGTGATGTCCTTTTCTTCCATTGCAACCTCCTACACTGCTCCAGCGCAAACGCCTCCCCCTGGGACAGAAAAGCCGTTTTCATTTCTTATAACCGGGTCAGTAATCCATTAAACGACGTTTCTTCACCGCGCCCCGCGTTTATGGCATCCCGTCAATTCACACCTCTGAGTGCCAGACTCGCTTTCTGAGAGGAATATCATGAAAACTTACATTCTTGGTCTGTCATGTTTTTTCCATGACAGTGCTGCTGCATTGCTCTGCGATGGAGAAATTGTCGCCGCAGCTCAGGAGGAGCGATTCACTCGTATCAAACAGGATTGTTCATTTCCTGAGAATGCGGTGAAGTTTTGTCTGCAAATGGCGGGAATAACGCTTGCCCAGGTATCGGAGATTTTTTATTACGAGAACCCCGAAAAAAAGTTTAACCGCATTATGTCCACAGCAACCACGTCGGGGTGGTCAGGTGTTAAGTCGCTTTTTCTTCACGTACCAGGCTGGCTGACCGACAAAATTCATGTCCGCAAAAAATTAAGAAAGGCACTGAGCTTCTGCGGCACTTCTGTCCCAGAAATCACCTATATCGATCATCATCGCTCCCATGCAGCATCAGCATTCTTTCCAAGCCCTTATGAAAAAGCCTTAGTAATCTGTATTGATGGCGTTGGCGAGTGGGACACGACAACGGTCTGGGAAGGTGACGGTAACAGGCTCACAAAACATTGGGAAATTCGTTTTCCCCACTCCCTTGGTCTGCTGTATTCGGCATTCACCTTCTACTGTGGATTCAAAGTGGATTCTGGTGAATACAAACTGATGGGACTTGCTCCCTATGGAAGCCCGGTTTATGTCGATCTGATTAAAAAACATCTTATTCAGGTTAACCCGGACGGCAGTTTCGAGATGGATATGTCTTTTTTTGACTATGCTACCGGCGATCAGATGACATCAAACAAGTTTCATGAATTGTTTGGTGGCCCGCCACGTATGGCTGAGAGTGAACTCACTGAGCGCGAGTTTAATCTGGCCGCCTCGGTGCAATCCGTACTTGAAGAAGTGGTGTTACTCATGGCGCGGAACTGGCAGACAAAAACCGGGGCAACCAATCTTTGTCTGGCCGGGGGTGTTGCGCTTAACTGCGTGGCCAATGGCAAGCTGGCAGAATCGGGGATATTCAAAAATATCTGGGTACAACCTGCCTCCGGCGACAGCGGTGGTTCCTTGGGCGCAGCCCTGTCGGGTTGGTATGAACACGGCAATGCCGTGCGCATGCCTGAGCCAGAAGACAGCATGAAGGGAAGCTACCTTGGAAGCGATTATACACGTGATGAGCTCCTGGCATTTCTCACTGAACGGGGCGCAGTCTTTACCGAATTGCCAGATGAGAAACTTTGCGCCGAAGTTGCCCGTATTCTTGCCAATGGCAATGTGACGGGCTGGTTTCAGGGGCGGATGGAATTCGGTCCAAGATCGTTAGGCGCACGTTCGATCCTCGGTGATGCGCGTAATCGGCAAATGCAGACAGTGATGAACCTCAAAATTAAAAACAGGGAGTCGTTTCGTCCATTTGCGCCAGCGGTGCTGGAAGAATACGCGCAGGAATGGTTCCGCGCCAAGGCACAAAGTCCGTACATGCTATTCGTCTGCCCGGTAGCGGAAGCAAAACGTATTCCTACACAGCCCGACACTCCACGAGCAACGGGCCTGGAGCGGCTGAACCAGGTCCGTTCCCAGATCCCCGCGGTCACTCATGTGGATAATTCGGCGCGTCTGCAAACGGTCAATGGCCGATATAACCCTCTTTTTTTCAGACTCCTGAGTGCGTTCCATGCACGTACCGGCTGCCCGGTGCTGGTTAATACCTCATTCAATGTTCGGGGAGAGCCGATAGTGGAATCGCCGGAGAATGCTTGGGTCTGTTTTATGCGCACCTCAATGGACTATCTCGTATTAGGTAACTTTGTTTTGCGCAAACAGGACCAACCAGCGTGGGAAGAACAAACAGACTGGAAGGAACATTATCCGCTGGACTAATTCTGGATAAATTAATCCAGCTACCGAGGGACAAGCACACCATGCTAATAATTTTTCAAAGGACGAACCATGAAATTTAAAAAACTGTCGCATCAGGAAGCGGTAAATCGTTGCTATGAACTTACACCACAATTACGTGAATATGATGAGTTCATGTATTTAGGTGTCAGGTGGGTGCCATATACCATGTTTTTCCATCATCAAAATTACACATCAGATGTTATTAATACCGATAGCATGGGGTTTCGCCTGAGCTATTCACCTTTTGGCTGGGCATCAACGGCAGACTTCCCGAAAGACATGCCAGTCAATATTGTGATCGGTGGTTCGACGGCAATGGGAACAGGAACAACATCTGATGCAAACACTGTGTCCTCTACCCTTTCCCGGCTCACAGGTGAGGTCTGGTTGAATTTTGGTGGTCGCGGATACAATGCCATCCAGGAAGCCATTATTTTTATGTTAAACCAACACCGGTTCTCCAGAATTAACAACATCATCATTCTCAGCGGGCTAAATACCTTAACACTAGAAGGATTACCAGACGATTATTCGAGTGAGTACGGTAAATATTATTATTCATACGAATTCACCCATTATATGAGTCGATACAATGAGGACTTAAAGAAGCGCGCAAACTCCTATGCGTCATGGAATGACACCGCAACCAAAAACCTTTTTCCCCGACTGACAGAGAAGTTCTACAACTGGCTGGATGAAGATATTGAAAATCCAGCAGAGAACGTCATTAATGACACCCATATGAACCTCGCGGAGCGTATTCATCGTGCAGCCCGGACAACCGTGGACTCTGCTGCTCAGATTAATCAATTGGCACGCCGTAATCGCGCCAAAGTGCATTACATTCTACAGCCTCTGTCACGATGGAGTAAGAACGAGTTTCATGAGACAGAAGAAGAAATGTTCCATGCCATTGATGCTTGTGCGAACAACTTCTGGCGGTTATTTGAAAAACTCACTACACCCGATTTACATGAGTCCTATTCTTCAAAGATACGAGCAGGATGTCTTGATGAAGATATAGGCTATTTTGACATGAACCTTCTGATGAAAGATTCCCCTGTCCTACACGAAAATGTTTATATCGATCATCTTCACTTTAATGATTCTGGTTACGAAGAGATGGCAAGGATTATCCATGAAAAAATTATCTGATAAAAAACCAGGCAAACATTCTGAAAATATTATCATCCGAATTTTCCAGCGAATTTTCAGAAAAAAGAATAGAAAAACAGGTTCAACCTATCCCCTGAGATAAATGGAGAGATGAGCGCCATGTTGAATAAATCTAAAGTTGTCAGACCTGTTATCGTCATTGTTGATGCCGTTTCTTCTGGTGCATTGCTCACTGAAGAGATGGCTCCAGATTTTGATCTGGTTCATGTTGAATCAGATGCTTCCGTACATGCATTATCTCACCCCCGATTCCATAAGCATTTATTTAAGACACTTTATCGCTGGGAAGACCGTCAGGAAAAAACACTTCTGCATGAAATCGCCCGTCATAGTCCCCTGGCGATTATTCCTGGTAATGAGTCAGCCGTGATGCTGGCTGACAAACTGGCATGGCATATTGAACCCGATGGAAATAATCCTGACACTACCTCGCTTCGCAGAGACAAATATCTGATGAATGAGGCGGTAGGTCGTGCCGGTCTGAAGGTCACACCTCAAACTTTCAGTCATGATCCTGAAGTACTTAAAAAATGGTTCAGACAGTTGGGTAAACCAAAAGTTGTGGTGAAACCACTCGACAGTGCGGGATCTGATGACGTGTATATCTGTACGAATGAAAAGCAAATTGAAACGGCTGTGTTAGCTATCACAGGCAAACAAAATAGTATGCACAATCACAACCATAATGCTCTTATCCAGCAGTTTATTGACGGTACTGAATATGTCGTCAATACCGTGAGCCTAAATGGTATACATAAAGTCACTGATGTATGGCGGGTTTCAAAACGACTGACTGATGGAAGGAATCTGTATGACTACGATGACCTGTGCAACCCAGTAGATGCAGAAGTTCATCAGTGTATTGCTTATACCCTACGGGTGCTTGACGCAACCGGGATAGTAAAAGGTGCCGGTCATACAGAACTGATATTGACCTCTGAAGGTCCCGTGCTGCTCGAGGTGGCTGCCAGAGCTTCTGGTGCTGCCAATCCCAAAGCCATCCGCCATGCTACGGGTAGTGATCAGCTGGAGCTGATGAAATATGCCTATACCTGCCCTGAGACCTTCCATCAGGTGGTTGCTCTATACCATCTCGAACTTCCCCTGCGTTGTGTTCATGCTATTGCTTCCAAAGCTGAACCCTTTTCCCATGCTGCACTTCTGGCGTTTCTTGAAAAGTTGCCCGGTTTTGTCAGCGTCATCATGAAAGCGGCTGATGGCGGATTGCTCAGACCAACAACGGATGTTTCTTCCTGTCCTGCTGCTTTTTTTCTGACGGGGCAGACGGATCAGGAAATCGCTCTCACCTATTTTCAGTATCGCCAGTGGGAAGCTGAGCATCTCTGAAGGATATGTTATGAAAAAAGCCATTATTTTTATTCATCCCTGGATGTGGGCCGAAGATGCTTTTGAGGCCTGTCGCCGCAAAGATTATTGCATCCTGGCAGTGCTTACCACTTTTGAAACTCTACGTATTGATACTCACTGGCTCACCCAACACGCTGACTATCTGATTCAGTCTGGAGGCGACGCAAATAAAGATGTATTTAATATCAATAGGTTGCTTCGCGGACACAACGCTGAAGCAGCCTGTGTCGTAAACGGTCTGGATGCCGCATTAAGTTATGCGGATGCTATCAGCCGTTTGCTGAACCTGGCCCCCCTGGCGACAAAAGCTGAGATTTTTTTAAACAAACATACTTTTAATACCTACCTCAGTTCACGAGGGTTGTCTGTCATTCCGGGTATAGAAATAACGTCACTCACCGACGTCCAGGGGAAAAAAGCGTTACTTGAGGGAATTGGTTATCCATTAGTGGCTAAGCCCTCTGAAGATACCGCTGCGATGGCTGATGTCAGAGTGCTCTATTCTGCCAATGAATTAATGGACTACCTACGCAAAACGCTTGGCAAGAAAAACACATATTATCCTGACCGGGACATCGCCAGGATCAGTGTTCAGCAATATATCCCGGCCACCAGCAGAGAATTCTTTATTGATTTTCTGACCATAGATGGCAGGCACTGCCTGGTTGGAGCCGGAGAGTATCTCTATGATGAAAACAGAACCCTTAAAGGGATTGAAATCTATGACGCTGACAGCCCGGCCCTGCCTGACAACGTCATCCGCTACGTGTCCGATATCCTTAACGCTTCGGGTATGCTTAACGGGTTCACCCATAATGAAGTTTTTCTGACCAAAGAAAACGCCGTTCTGCTTGTTGAAAGTAATCCACGCCATTGCGGCCAGCCCAGTTCAACGCTTTACAAAGTGATCTATGGCAGACACCGCATGGATTTGTTGCTGGATGCCATCGAGGGAGTCTCCCCGTCCGAAAAAGAAGGGATTGTCAGAAAAGGGCCTTTGGCCCGTGCACTGCATCTTTATAATTTTTCGACTGAACGGCCCGACACAATAAATTCCGACGGGATAGTGTCAGAGATGAGAATTCTCTCATTTAAGGGTAGGGAACGAGATAGACTTCCTGCTGATTTCTATCGCACCCCAGACAGAATCAATCAGATTTCAGCCATTGTGATGCTGGTCAACCCCTCGGACACACAATTACTCATCGACAGCAACACACTCCGGGACAGGGAAACCGCTGGCACGCTGTTTATTCGCTCACGCCAATCCACATGCCAGGGATGCTGCGCTGACTGTCAGACTCGAAACCGGTAATGCAGCTCTCGACGTGACCCAGGTTCACGTTATAACCGCTACAGACGATGTAAGCGTGGAAACCTCAATCACCTTCCCTTCCCGTGCCGCCCGATACATCGCCTCCACCACCTTGACTGACAACATGGCGCGTTCGCCATCGGCGGCAATCTCACCCAGTTGCAGACGCTGCACAATCGCCTGCAACTGGCGCAGTTGGCCGTCGGTGGGATAGTCACGCGGGTCCGTCGGGTCGGCAAAACTAAAACTTGGCGGAATGGTATGGCTCTGGCCGCTTTCGGCCGTGCTGCGAAAAATGATCTGATCATGCTCCCCGTTGATCATTATCGAACCCTGAGTGCCGCTGATGGTCAGCAGATGACGTTGTCCGGGATACGCGCAGGTGGAAGATGATAGCGTCCCCAACACACCGGAGGTGAAATGCAGTACCGCCACGGCGACATCTTCGGTTTCAATCGGATGATAAGCGGTGCGCGTGGCGGCATACAGCGCATGCACCGGGCCAAGCAGAAACTGCACCAGGTCAATCAGATGCGTGGTTTGGGTGATCAGGCAGCCACCGCCCTCCAATGCCTGAGTGCCGCGCCAGGCATCACGGGTGTAATACCGATGGGGACGAAACTGGTTATCTACGATGTTGACCAACGTAATCTCACCCAGCCGCCCCGCCGCAATATCCTCTGCCACCTGACGGGCGGCATCGGAATAGACACGTTGATAAATCACAAACAGCCCCACGCCTGCCATCCGGCAGGCGTCGATAATGTTTTGTGCACGTTCTGTGCTAATTTCCAGCGGCTTTTCAATCACCACATGCTTCCCGGCCCGCGCGGCTTCCAGTGCATACTCGCGATGCAAGCCGTTGGGTGTGGTGATGATGACCACATCCAGTTCCCCCTCATTGAGAAACGCCGTCAGCTCATTAAACGCCCGGGGGATAGCATAGTTGGCCGCAAAGGTTGCGGCTTTATCGCTGTCCCGCGCCAGCACGGCGTTCAGCACTGCGCCAGCCACCTTTGCCAGCTCGCGGGCATGAGTTTCTGCCGCCGCCCCCGCACCAATAATGCCAAAACGAATAGTGCGGGTGGCGGTCATGCTTTCTCCTTTACCGCTGACAGGGTGCCGCGTTGCGTCAGAGCAGCCAGTCGCATTTTCAGCTGCTGTGCTTCCTGCGCCATTAAATGGGTACGTGCACGGCGTGCGGCCTCGTGGCCCGTTCCGGTGGCGATTTCCATATTGCCGATCTCGGCAAAGTAATCACCGGCGAAATGAATATTCACATCATGCCGTTCGCAATAACTCAGCATCGGTTGAAAATCGAAGCCTGCCGGACGGTAGGTATTCCCCGGCTCCCACCGCTGCACAATGGTCTCTTTCACATGTCCCTTCAGTTCCGGGAACATTTTGTAGACGTCGGCCAGATAACGATCACGGATCTCTTCATCGGTCAGCTTCAGCATCGCACGGGCTGGCGCACCGCCGGAATAAACCATCAGGCTACCGCCCGGTTTGCGCGGCCCGGTACGCAATGGGTTGGCGTGGTTAAAGAACATATCGAAGGATGCATCCGGCGTGGTGATGGCGTAGATATCGTCATACGGCATCGGTCCGGTTTCATCGGTGATGATCCCCATGGTCGGGAAAGGGCCGTACTGGACGTTTTTCAGCGTAGCACGCACATCATCAGGAATATCCTGCACGATCTGATCGGCAAAATGCGCAGGTACCGCGACAATAACTTCAGCTGCCGTCACCGTCTGCTCACGTCCTTCGCTCTCGAACACCACCGTGACTTTGTCACCCACTTTCTTCACGGATTTCACCGTGGTGTGATAGCGCACGCGGTCGCCCAGCATCTCCATCATCACTTCGCCAAAACGACCAGAACCACCGTTCAGGTTGAGTGCCATCGAGTCACCTTTACCTGCCCACACGGCCCCGAACAGTGAGACGCCGACCCCGGCATGCTGATCTTCCATTTCAGCTGCCGCACGACGCGCAGCCGACTGGAATAAGGCCTCAAGACGCTTCGGCAGTGGCCCCATAAAATCACGGAAAGATTCATCCGCCAGATAACTTGCCACACGGGCGCGACGGCGCTGGTTGTTTTCACCGATAACCGGTTTCATCGCTTCCTGCCAGCCTTTCACCGCTTTAAGGATTTTCAAGCCGCGCATGGCCAGCGCAAAACGCTCCCGCAGCGTCATCGACATGGTCAATGGCAGCGCGGATACCGCGTTAGGTTTGTACACTTTGCCGCCCCAATAGATGGCAAATTTGTTGCCCGGGATGCTGATCACATCCAGGCCAATAGAATGCAGGATATTACGCATATGCGAACCGGCTGGCGGAAACAGGTGCCCCCCGAGGTTAAGCCAGTAATCACCACGCGACATGGAATAGAGGCGCCCGCCAAGACGATGCGTTTTTTCCAGAACGAGAATATTACGATCTCTCAATTCCCAGGCTGCGGAACAACCTGAAGGACCACCACCAATAACAATGACATCAAAATCAGTTACTTCCATTCTCTTTCACCTCAATTGCCTGCATGTTCAATGTGATAGCCGTAGCGGCATGACGTCGCCTCCACGGGTGAGTAAAGCGAAAACCTGGGGCACTTGCAATGCTGTGTATAATGGGTAATATATTACCCGTTACATCGCATTGTCAATGGACTGCCTTTTACACAACACCGTCGTGCCGCAAAATCAACCTGAGGAGAGCGTTAATGAAAGTTTTCAGTTTCCGTCTGTTGTGCCTGGCAGCCACGATGGCGACGGGTGCGTTTTCTATAACTACAAGCTATGCACAGATGACCGTCGCCAAAGTAGATGCCGTTGCTGCTCTGGTTCCTCCTGCTATTAAAGACGCCGGGGTGCTACGCATCGCGGTACCGGATATCGGTAAACCACTGGCTTATAAAGAAGGCGGCAGCTTAAAAGGAATGGATGTTGAACTGGCGAATGCCGTCGCCCAAACCATGGGGCTGAAAGCGGAAATCAGCCTGATCCCCTTCTCCGCCGCGTTGACCGGGTTGCAAGCTAATAAATTTGATATCTCCTACGGCGAGTTTTATGTCACCGCTGAACGGCTGAAAACTGCGGACTTTGTCTCGAACTGGCAGGATTACAGTACGTACCTGGTGAAAAAAACCAGCGGTTTCAGCCCGAAAGTGTTGGCCGATATTTGCGGTCATAAGATGGGTGCCATGGCCGGTTCCGCCGAGCTGGCCACATTGAAAACTGCTGCCGATAAATGTGGCAGCAATGCCGCCACCATCAGCGCTTTCCCTTCCATCAACAATGCCGTACTGGCTCTGAACAGTGGTCGCGTTGATGGCGTGCTGATCAATCGTGGCGGCGCACAGGAATCAATTCGACTGGATCAAGGTCTGGATGCCTCCGGTGCGATTGGTGGTGGCCCCACTGCCACCGCGGTGGCACGGAATGACAACTCCGCCCAACTACTGGAAGCGCTCAAAGGGGCCTATGAGCATCTGATCACCAGCGGTGATTACGCGAAAATCCTCAATAACAACGATACCGCCTACGGTGCGGTGAAAACCATAGAAGTCTATAAAGAAGGCTCCACCCCACCGACTTACAGCTTCTGACCGATAAAACTCTCCCAGCCGGGAGAGTTTTTTTATATGGGGAGATGTCGTTAATCTATTGCCATAAGAAATCATTTCGCTGGCAAAGGAAAGGTTAGCCGATAACAAAGTCTGTATTTTCGTTATTTAACGAAATTAAAAGTTAATATCTGATAATGACTTAGATAAAAATCAAAGTGCATTATTGTCATACCAGCAGAGATGGCTCTTTGTCAGGAAACATGTCAAAATTACTGACATGTAGCATGTTATCGTTTACTGGAGTATCTATGGAAAACGTAAATCAATTACGGCAAACCAATCTGAGGGATCAGGCACTTTCTATTCTGAAGCTGCGCCTGCTATCGGGCGATCTTGCGCCAGGCAAAATTTACTCTGCTTCTGCGCTCGCCGAAGAATTGGGCGTTTCTAACAGCCCGGTGCGCGAAGCAATGCTGACGCTGGTAAACCAGGGCTTGATGGAAGCGGTGCGCAACCGTGGCTTCCGCGTGCTGCCCTTCAGCGACAAAGAGCGCGAGAACGTTTATGAACTGCGCATGCTGCTGGAAATCCCGTCGATGATGAAACTGGCCGGTTTGAAAGAACGTATTGAGCCGCGTAAAGACGAGTTCGCCAAAATTGCCGCTGATATGGTGCAGTTTGCCGAAACCGGAGATATCGCGGGCTATCTGGAAATGGACCATCAGTTCCATCTTGGCCTGCTGTCGTTACTGGAAAATGAACCACTGCTGGCGATTGTGGAAAACCTGCGTGATCAGTCACGTCAGTATGGTCTGAAGGCATTACGCGAGAGTGGCGGCCTGGTTAAATCCGCCGAAGAACATCAGCCAATCCTTGATGCGATGCTGGCAGGTAATACCGAGCTGACTGGCGAGCTGATGAAAAACCATCTCAGCCATATGGTGGGGGACTGGGCAGGCTGAATAATGTTGCCCGTCACCTGACGGGCAATTTAATGAATCAGCGTCAGTGACTGAGTTCGGATTGTTGCACACGCAAGGCATGCACCACGTCGGGTAACATGGGGAAAGAGCTCTGTCCGCCGTACTTTTGAATCGAGCAAGAGCTGATTTCAGCGGCAAAAGGCACCGCTTCCGCTAACGCAATCCCCTTAACAAGACAGTAGGCAATCCCACCAATAAAGGAATCCCCTGCCCCGGTGGTATCGACAACATCAGGACAGAAAACCGCAGGGAAATGTTGCGCGCCCGTTCCGGTTGAAATCACCGCGCCCTTTTCACCCAAGGTCACAATCACGTCTCCGGCAATACGTGCTTTCAAATGCGTGGCGCAGATTTGGGCTTCCTCAACGGAGTTAACCGGCGCAGCGTGCATAAAGCCCGCCTCCGTTTCGTTGACCACCAGATAATCGATCAGCCTGAGCGTTTCATCGGCAATATGGCGAGCTGGGGCATTATTTACCAGAATCTTGCTGTCCAGCCGGTGGGCTTTTTGAATGGCGTATTCTACGATAGCCGAGGGAATCTCCGACTGGAAAATTACCAGTGGCTTATTCTCGAACAGGTCATCCGTAATATCCTCTTCAGTGAGCAGATAGTTGGCCCCTTTGATGATCGTGCTACAGTAATCGCCCGACTCCAATATCTGAACAATACCAATGCCTGAGTTATTACCCCGTGCAGCAATATGACTGACGACAACATTGTTTTCAGCGAGCGAGGAAATTAACTCTTTGCCATAAATATCATTGCCAACGCAACCTACCATACTGACGTTTAGCCCCAGTTTGGCGCACTGAACCGCCTGATTCGCGCCCTTACCTCCGGGCATCAACATTAATTCATTGCCCGTGAAGGTTTCACCAATATCAGGCAGGCGATCCTGTTGCACCAGGATGTCATAGTTCAAACTGCCGATAACCACCACATCAACTTTCATAATCAAATCCTTAACTGACTGTGCGTTTAGAGGCCACAGCGTTTCTGGTATTGTGTAAACTTTCCTGGCTGAATTCACTGGTCTTGCTGGCGATAATGGTAAAGATTGCATCCAGAATATTCAGGTGAACTATGCGTGTTGTTGCATTTTCACCGGTAATCGGGTTGTTTTTAACCGATGAAATAATCGCATGGCGTGAAATATGACTTAACGGACTGTTAGGATAGTTGGTCAGACAAATCGTTTCTGCGCCTTTGTCATTCGCCATTTTTGTCATATTAATAATATCGGTGGTCTGCCCGGAGTGAGATACCGTAAGCAAAATATCACCGGGGCGCATCAGCGATGCGGTCATCAGCTGTTTATGGCTATCACTGAATACCGACGAAAAAATACCAATCTTAAGCAGCTTGTGGTTAAAATCTTCGCATATTGATCCGGATCCACCACAACCAGCAATCACTATCCGCGCATTTTCACTGCGGTGAATAAACAGCGCGGCTACGGATTTCACTACCGCAATATCTATCGCCTTAAGCGCATCCTGTAAAGCAAGGATTGAATTATACAGCGTACTTTCCACAATTTTCTCAGTATAGAACTCCCCTCCAGAAACAGGAGGGACGTCGATCAACTCCTCCGATACAGTGATGTGTTTTCCAATATTCATTTTTAAATCGTGGAAGCCGGTGAACCCCAGCTTTTTTGCCACCTTGGTAATACTGGCAACACTGACATCAAGATAATCAGCAATATCAGTAATAGACATGGAGGCGAGCGTTTCCGGGTTATCATCAATAAACCGTGCAATCGATCTTTCTTTTCTACCTAACTCCGGAGCCAACGTGCGCGCCAGTAAAAATATTTCGTTTCCTTTTAGACGATTATGCATACTTATCACCAAACAGAACAATCCTCTGGCAAAAAGGTTAGCATGTGGTTTCTGCGTGAAAATGTTAACTGCATCACAGGTTGTGAAATGTTTTATTTTTGTATTTTACTCCGAGTAAAATTTTAACCATCAATTTCAGATTATGATTTTACTTTTAGTATCATTTCAATCAGGGCATTTACCCCATGGCCAGGTTGCCTTATAACTCTGCCGATGTTCCATTAAAGGTAAAGGCTATGAAATTCTCATCACGCATCAACTCGTTTCGTTCTCGCCCGGAATTATTCTCAGCGAAGAATAATATGGATACCTGTGACCTTATTACGCGTATGGGCAAAGCTGAAGGATTGACCCATATCGAATTGAACTATCCTGAGCATTTTATTGGTCAGGATAAATCCGCTATCAAATCCTGCATCGCCGATAATGGTTTGCAAGTGGGCGGCATCGCACTCCGTTATAATAAAGAGTTTATTAATGGCGAATTTACCAACCCCGATGAAGCTTTGAGAAACAAAGCCATTAATATTACGCTTGACGCTGCGGAGATGTGCAAATTCCTCGGCGGCAATACGGTCACATTATGGTTCGGCTATGATGGCTATGATTATCCCTTCCAACAGGATTATTTCAGAGCCTATGAATTACTGGTGAGTGCCTTGCAACAGGTGACGCAGGCTCATCCTGACATGCAATTCAGCTTTGAGTACAAGCCTTATGAGCCGAGAACATTTTCCTTTATCGGAGATGTCTCTTCAACATTAATGTTGATCGACGATGTGGGTTCACCAAACTTTGGTATTACTCTTGATTTCTGTCATATGATCATGAAAAAAGAGAACCCGGCTTTTTCACTGTTCTTATCGGCACGCAAAAACAAGTTGGTTGGATTTCATCTGAATGATGGTTATGGCCATTTTGATGATGGACTGATGCTGGGTTCTGTTCACTTGATGCAGACGCTGGAATATATCTATTATGCAAAACGCGTGAAATTTGACGGGCTGGTTTATTTTGACACCTTCCCCAGCCGTGAAGATCCGGTAGCAGAGTGTGCGCAAAATATTCGCATGTATAAAAAGCTGGCGAACTTTATTGACCAAGTTGGTCTGGAAGAAATGGAGCGTCTTATCAGAGATCAGGATGCGATTAAAGTGCAGTCTCTGCTGTTGAATCTCATTAATTAATAAAAATATATTTATCTTACCTCGTCTCTCTATCCATACAGTGTCCTGCACTGGGGGGAACTATGTTTAATCTACTGGGTTTACCTAAAAATCTGTTGTGGGGTTATATTGGTCTGACAATATTCATGATTGGCGACGGTGTCGAGCAGGCATGGATATCTATCTGGTTAGTTGAAAAAGGATTATCGGTTGCCGAAGCCTCCTTCCTGATTACCGCCTACGGCATCGCGGTAACGCTGGCGGCCTGGGTGACCGGCGTCTTTGTGCAGACCCTGGGGCCACGCAAAGTGATGCTGTACGGTTTGATCGCCTTTGTGGTTGGCAGCATTGGTTTTATTGGCATCGGTTTGAAATCGATGCATCTGGCCCTGATGCTGCCATTCTATGCCATTCGCGGTATTGGCTATCCGCTGTTTGCTTACTCGTTCCTGGTGTGGATTAACTACAGTACCCCGATTGAGCGCCGTTCAACTGCAGTCGGCTGGTTCTGGTTTACCTTTTCCCTCGGCCTGAGTGTCATTGGGCCTTTTTTCTCCTCGCTGGCACTACCGGTAATGGGCGAGATCCATGTGCTGTGGACCGGGATGGGATTCGTGATTGTGGGTGCCGCACTGGCTATTTGGGTTAACCGCGACAAGGTTCCGGCGTCAGAAATCCACCCTTTTAGTGCCGCAGAGTTGATGAAAGGCATCACCATCCTGCAACGCCCGGTGATTGCGATGGGGCTGGTGGTGAAATCGATTAACGGCGTGGCGCAATATGGACTGGCGACCTTCCTGCCGCTGTATCTGATCAGCTTTGGTTACAGCAAAACCGAGTGGTTGCATATGTGGTCATCCGTATTCGTGGTGGCGATATTTGCCAATCTCTTTTTTGGCTTCTTCGGTGACAAATTTGGCTGGCGTAATACCATTCTTTGGGTCGGTGGCGTGGGCTATGCCATTGTGTTGGTGCTGGTGTGGCTGGTGCCTCAACTGCTGGGCCATAACTTCTACGTCATGGCTTTTGTCCTCTGCCTGTGCGGAGTAACGATGGCAGGCTATGTACCGCTTTCCGCCCTGTTTCCGATGCTGGCCCCCGAGAGTAAAGGTGCCGCCATGTCAGTACTCAACCTTGGTGCCGGACTGGGTGCCTTTATCGCACCGGCGATCACCGCGTTGTTCTATACCTCTTTGGGCGCGGGCGGTGTGTTGGGTATCTATGCCGGGCTGTATATCCTGAGCGCAGTGCTGACGCCGTTCCTGAAAACCCCCGATGAGCTGGGTGCTCAGGTGGCGATGAAAGATAAAGCCGCATGAGTCCGTCATACAGAATCTGACAACAAAAGCGCCAGTGGCGCTTTTGTTGTCTTTTGCTTACGCGTGCGTTTTTCTATCTGCCAGTAACTGATCAACAAACCTCACCACTTCCGGTTTATTTTTTTCAATTTCGGCGATTTTCTCCTTAAATTTCGGCAGATACGCTTTATGCGCGTACAACAGTTCATCCAACACCTTAATCGCCGTATCGCCCGCCGGAATCAGCGGATTGATGGTGAAGGCATGTAATGCTGCGCCATAATCACCGGTCACCGCCGCTTCGATCACCGTCTCTTCCATGGCTTTCATCAACTGGATCATGCCACGTGCCGCAGGCGGCAATGCGCCCCAGCGCAGCGGTTCAGGGCCGTGCGAGGTAATCGACGCCGTCACCTCCACGATGCAGTCAAACGGCAGGTCGGCAATCGCCCCGTTATTACGCGTGGAGACCACCATCAGCTTGCCGCTGTTGTTATGAATTGACGCGATCAGGTCACAGGCGGCATCACTGTAATGCGCTCCACCCCGCTGGCTGAGTTCTTCCGGTTTGTAGTTCAGGTTAACGTCTTTATACAGCTCAAACAGACGCGCTTCGGTTTTTTTCACCACCTCAGCACGGGTTTCATAGCGTTCGAACTCCTCAACCGCATGGGCCAACATCGGTTCCTGCAGGTAGTAGTAGCGATGATAACCACATGGCAACACGCCCAGATGTTTCACCTGTTCATAATGGAACGGGATCTGGTGAATGTTCTTAAGCCCTTCATCACTTTGCGCCCGATGCTCCGGCGCATAAATTTTATCGATCAACTCGGCGGTACGTTCGTTACCCTGCTGGTCCCACACACGATGCCAGTGAAAATGGTTGAGGCCGGCAAATTTGAAGAACAGATCTTTTTCCGCTTTTGCCAACACCTCACAGGCCTGATTGATATGACCAAACGGCACATTACACAACCCGACCGTTTTCTCCCACTTGCCCTGTTTAATCGCCGCTTCGGTCACCATTCCGGCCGGGTTGGTAAAGTCCACCAGCCAGGCGTTGGGACAGAGTTCACGCATATCTTTGATGATGTCGAGAATCACCGGAATGGTGCGGAAGGCTTTAAAGATCCCGCCTGCGCCGTTGGTTTCCTGACCGAGCAGCCCGTTTGCCAGCGGGATCACCTCGTCTTTCAAGCGCGCATCCAGTAAACCGACGCGAAATTGGGTGGTGACATAATCCGCATCTTGCAGGGCTTCACGTCGGTCGAGGGTCAGATGCACCTGCCAGTCCAGTTTTGCCGCAGCAATCATGCGTTTTGCCATGTTGCCGACGATCTCCATTTTCTCTGCGCCTGCGTCGATATCGACCAGCCACAATTCCGCGATTGGCAACTGCGCCTGCCGCACAATCAACCCTTCAATCAATTCCGGGGTATAGCTTGAACCTCCACCGATAGTGACAATTTTTATCTTATGTTGCATAGGACAGCACTCCGTCAGGTTACAGGTCAGGCAACAGCGTGCCAGCCTGATAATGACCAGCATTCGCCCTCACCTCGTGGATGATATTTTTCCTGGAGACTGAATATTTTTATTAAACCAGATGCGGGTCTTTATTAATTTTGCAGCGATAGAATGCGTTTAATGGTGTTTAATACCGCATTCTCATCATTGGAACGGGTAATAAAATTCGCCACTGCTTTTGTTTCGTCAAACGCATTACGCATGGCAAAGCTGTATTCCGCTTCTGCCAACAATTCAATATCGTTATAACCGTCACCGAACGCCATCGTTTCATGACGATCAATATTCAACATTTGCTGAAGTCGCCGGATGGTGGTGCCTTTGTGGACGCCCTGATTGGCAATATCGATCCACGCGGCTTCTGCTACCACGATATAAACCTGATGTTCAAAAGGCGTCAGAGATGGGCGCGTTTGCGGGCAGTTTCCGGCTGCATCGTAGACCGTAATTTTGACGAAGTCCTCCTTCAGGCTGCTGAGGTCCTCCACCTTATGCAGACTGGCATAGGACTGGCGAACACGCTCGGCCAGATACGTGGGGGTATCTTCACGGATCACTGCTCCGGATGGGGTACAGGCGATCACCACATGATCGGAATTCGCCTGATGCAGGGTGGCAATAATTTGCTGTCCGAGATGATTATCAATAAGTGACTGATAAAGAAATTCACCGTTGCGTTTAATACGGGTGGCACTGTCTCCCACAATCCACATATCACGAGAATTATCGCCGAATAACTCCTCCACGCGTTCACATTGTTTACCGGTACAGGCCGCAAAGTGGACACCTTTTTCCTGCATCAACTGACGCACTTCCGCATATAATTTACGGTCATAATCGCCCTGACTATTCAGAAAGGTGCCATCCAGGTCGCTGATAATTAATTTAATCACACTCATATCCCAGAAAATATGCCGTAGCGGCGCGATTCATCGCGCAGGTTTTCCTGCATCGCGCACGGGGCCGCGCGATAAATCACGCCGCTACGTGTTAACAGACCGACTTAAAGTTGTTCACCATTGCTGGCAATAACGGTTTTATACCAGTCAAAACTTTTCTTTTTGCTGCGAGAGAAATCACCGGTTTCATCATCATTACGATCGACGTAAATAAAACCGTAGCGTTTACTGTACTGGCCGGTACCGAATGATACGCAATCCAGGCAGCCCCATGGGGTAAAGCCCATCAGGTCAACACCATCCTCCAGCACCGCTTTCTTCATCTGTTCGATGTGCGCACGCAGATAACTGATGCGATAGTCATCATTGATCTCGCCATTGGCTTCGACCTTGTCGATGGCACCAAAACCGTTTTCCACGATAAACAACGGTTTCTGGTAGCGCTCGTACAACGCGTTCAGGGTGTAACGCAGTCCGACCGGATCGATCTGCCATCCCCAGTCGGAAGCCGGCACATGCGGGTTTTTGCGGCTGCCGGGGAAGGCTTCCAGTGGCGTATGCGCAGTTTGCGTTGCGGTGGCGTATTCCACTGCGTTGCTCATGTAATAGCTGAAGCCGAGATAATCGGTACAGCCTTCACGCAGCGTCTGCTCATCTCCAGGTGCCATTTCGATGTGGAAACCACGGCGCTCCCACTCCTTCTTAATATAAGAAGGGTAAGCACCGCGCATATGCACATCACCGAACAGATAACGCTGCTGCATCGCCTTTTGCGCGTACATCACATCGTCCGGGTTACAGGACCAGGGGTAGAGCGGCACCATCGCCAGCATGCAGCCAATTTTGAAATCCGGGTTAATGGCATGACCGAGTTTCACCACCCGGGCGCTGGCGACAAACTGATGGTGCAGCACCTGATACATCACTTCTTCCGGCTTCTCGTGGTCGGTGAAAATCACCCCGGAATTGCTGTAACCGTACAGCGGCCTGCGCCAGTTGCGCTGGTTGTTGATCTCGTTGAACGTCATCCAGTACTTCACTTTGTGTTTATAACGCTGCAACACCACTTCGCTGTAACGCACAAACAAATCGATCAGTTCACGGTTGAGCCAGCCGCCATAGTGCTGCACCAGATGCAGCGGCATCTCAAAGTGCGACAGGGTAATCACCGGTTCGATACCGTGTTTCAGCAGTTCATCGAACATCTGATCGTAGAACTGGAGTCCTGCTTCGTTCGGGGTGAGTTCATCGCCTTTGGGGAAGATGCGCGTCCAGGCTATCGAGGTGCGGAAGCATTTGAACCCCATCTCGGCAAACAGCGCGATATCTTCTTTGTAGTGATGATAAAAATCAGTCGCCAGATGGTTAGGGTAGTGTTTTCCCGCTATCACGCCGTCAGTGATCTCGCGATCCACCCCGTGTGCGCCACCGGTCAGCACATCGACGATGCTCGGGCCTTTACCGCCCTCATTCCAGCCACCTTCCACCTGATGGGCCGCCACGGCACCGCCCCATAAAAAACCTGCCGGTAATTTGTCAGACATAATCCTTCCTTTAAGTAGATTAACGACGTCTTGCGACATTAATGCGTTTGGGTTTTGCTCAGTTCCTGCACCTCGCGGTGCAGATAAATCAGTTCTTCTACCAGGTCACGGCACAGCATGGCGTTCATCAGATGATCCTGCGCATGCACCATGATCAGATTGACCGGGATCTTGCCGCAGCCTTCATCCGCGCCAATCAGCGAGGTTTGAATTTTGTGTGCTTCGCGTGCCGCCTGGCTGGCGTTTTCCAGCATGGCATCCACCACAGTCCAGTTGTGTTTCCGTGCCTCCTGCAAGGCCTGCATCGCTGAGGAGCGCGCTTCTCCGGCGTGGATAATCAGTTCCATCACCGTGGTTTCCATATCGTTCATCATTTCATCTCCTCTGCCAGGGTTGCGTTAGCCATCTCCGCTTCCTGTTGCAGCAGTTGGCGCTCATACATTTTGAAAAACGGGTAATAAATCAGGGTCGACAAGCCAATCAGGAAGATCACCAGTATCACCGCACGCCAGTCCCAGCCGGTGGACCAGGCCGCACCAATCGGTCCGGGGGTGGTCCAGGGGGCGAGTGAAATCACGTGGTTGATCAGATTGGTACGCGTGGCTGTCCAGGCAATGATGGCGTTCAGCAGCGGCGTGGTAATAAACGGAATGAACAGCAGCGGGTTCATCACCACCGGCGAGCCGAAGATAATCGGTTCGTTAATGTTGAACATGCCGGGTACCAAGCCGAGACGGCCGATAGAACGCAGATGCGCGGAGCGACTGCGCAGGTAAAGAATAACCAGCCCCATGGTGGCACCTGAACCCCCGACGGTAATAAAGAACTGCCAGAACGGTTCAATAAAGATTTTTGGAATTGGCTCCCCGGCAGTTAACGCTTCCTGATTGAGACCCAGATTACTCAACCAGAACGCCTGCAAAATGCCGCCAACAATCGCTGCGCCATGAATACCGGCAAACCACAGCAGATGGCATAACAGCACCGCAATCAACACCGCAGGCAGGGAGTCAGCCGCCGAGATGATCGGGGCAAACACCGCCATAATCGCCTGAGGAATGAGTAAGCCGAAGTGGCTCTGCATAAACAGATTCAGCGGATAGAGGGTCAGGAAGATCACCACAATCGGGATCAGCAGGTCGAAGGACTGGCGGATTTTCGGCGGCACCTGTTCCGGCAGTTTGAAACCGATGTTGTACTTCACCAGCAGATGCATCACTTCGGTACAATACAGGCTGATAAGTATCGCGGTGAATATTCCTTCCCCACCGAGCGAAGCAACAGAAAGGGTGCCATCTTTGGCCGGCGCAGCGACCACCAGGAACGTCATCAACGCCAACAGCGCCGCCATCAGACCGTTGAGTTTGTAGCTCTGTGCCAGGTTATAGGCGATAGCGCCGGTGATAAACACCGCCATAATGCCCATCGTCATGTTATAGGGCATCATCAGTTGGTCGTTGTACTGTCTGACAATACCCAGCCACCACTGAGCAAACCCCCACTGGCTGGTTTCACTGAACGGAGGATGCGAGAACAGCAGCATAAAAGAGCCAACAATTAAAAATGGCATCGACGCAATAAAACCATCTTTAATCGCCACCACATGTCGCTGCGAGGAGAGCCGCGCGGCAATCGGACTGATACGATTCTCGATCACCCCAAATAATGAATCAGCCAGTGTGCTCATTAAGCCCCCTTGTGGGAATCAATCAGGGAAAGGGCAGACTTCAGAATTTTTTCACCATTCAGCATGCCGTAATCCATGGTATTAATGACGGTGACGGGTTTATTAAATTCTGCTGCGCGTTGTTGGAAATCAGCGAGTTTGTATTTGATTTGTGGACCGAGCAGACAGCAGTCGTAATCCGCGATTTTATCCCTGAACTCCTCCATGCCAACCGCCTCGATACGGGCATCCAGACTCAGTTGCACCGCGGCTTTCTCCATTCTCTGCACCACCATGCTGGTGGACATTCCTGCTGAGCAACACAATAAGATTTTAACCATGACACCCTCCTTTTTTTCTAAATTCTTACGCGTCACTCGCCACATCTGCAACCGGTTACAGATTCATTTATCTTTTTTGTGATCTATAACTCAAACGAAGTATCACGTTATTTTGTGATGAAGTTAAAATAATCTGCAACCGGTTTCAGATTATCCCATTGTCAGGGCGTTTAATTTTAACGATATCGGCAACGCATTATTTTCCGGCAGGCTTTTACTGTTAGCGGGGTTATTGGTTACAATGGGTTGGTGAGCTAACAAGGAACATGAATGATTACCATGCTTGATGTTGCCCAACGCGCAGGCGTTTCGAAGGCAACCGTATCCCGCGTACTGGCCGGACACAGTTATGTGTCCAAAACGGTGCGCGACAAAGTGATGCAGGCAGTTGACGAGATGGGCTATCGCCCCAATCTGGTGGCGCGTAACCTGGCGACCAACCGTTCGCATAGCATTGGTCTGATGGTGCCCAACACCCTGTATCATGGGCCGTTTTTCAGCGAACTGATGTTTCAGGTGGCGACCCTGACCGAGCAACTTGGCTCCCAACTGGTATTGGCCGATGGTAAACACAATGCGCAACAAGAACGCGACGCGATTCATTTCCTCATCGACAGCCGTTGTGATGCGGTGATCATTTACCCACGCTACCTGAGCGTGGAAGAAATCGACGCATTGATCCCCACCCTGAGCAAACCGCTGATCATCCTGAACCGTCGCTTAAAAAAATTCCCCCAATATTCCGTTTGTGCCGACCATGAGAAAGACACTTGCGATGCGGTGAACTATTTGATTCGCCGTGGACATCGCGATATCGCGTTTATCAAAGGGATGGGCAGTTCACACACCGGCCTCAGCCGTTTGAAAGGGTTCCAGGCCGCCATGACCCAGAATAATTTGCCGATGGCACCGGCGTTAATGCTGGATGGGTGCTGGACCATGGAAAGCGGTAAGCGAGCCGCCGAGGAATTGCTGGCACGCAACGTGACATTCTCGGCGATTGTCGCCAGTAACGACGATATGGCTATCGGAGCCGCCTCTGCCCTGCACAATGCGGGCAAGCGGATGCCGCAGGATGTCTCCCTGCTCAGTTTCGATGATATTCCAATGGCGTCCTACACCATTCCGGCGCTGACATCGGTGCATGTCCCGATGGCCGAAATGGTCTCCAACGCCCTGGCGCAACTCACGAAAATGCTGGATGGTGAAGAGGTTGCCGCGCTGCCCCTGATGTGTGGCGAATTAATCCATCGACAATCGGTCTGTGATGGTCCGTATGCCTGAACAAAACGTCGTGCGCATCACAATTCATCATTAACCGTTCGGGATTGTTTTGACAGAACTTTGCCGCTGACGTTAGAACTGTCGTCAGGCGTGTAACTGGGTAACCAGGCAAGACCTGAAGCTCGCTTCCAAATCGGAAGCTGGCTTCAGGTCTTTTTTTTGGCAAAAAAAGAGGGGGGTATATGAATTATCAAACCACAGCAAAAGCCGTTATCGCACATGTCGGCGGAGCCGGAAATATCGACCACATCGAACACTGCTCCACCCGACTACGTCTGACCCTGCGTGACAACACGCGTATCGACCAGCCCGCCCTTGCGGCCATTCCGGGCGTACTGGGGGTGCGCATCAATGTTCAGTGCCAAATCATCATTGGCAAGGATGTGGTGGACGTCTATAACGCGGTGAAAGCGCTGACATCCGGGCAACCCGCCAGCGACGCCAGCAGCCAGCTCAGTTGGACGGCGCGCAGCGTGGATTTCGTGATCAGTGTCTTTCAGCCGCTGGTGCCCGCCATCGCTGGCGGCGGGGTGCTGAAGTCACTGTTGATCCTGCTGGACTTACTCGGCTGGCTGCCGCGCAGCAGCGAGAGCTATAAAGTGCTGGATAATATCGGCTCCGCCCCACTCTATTTTTTGCCCATCCTGGTGGCCATCACCACTGCCAACAAACTTAAAGTGAATGTGCTGGTCGCGGTATCCGCCGTGTCGGTGATGGTGCTACCGCTGATGTCGAAGCAACTGGCGGAAGGTATCGCCCTGTTCTCTTTCGACCTGAAAAATATCGCCTATGCCTCACAAGTGTTCCCCGCCATTCTGTGCGTACTGTTTTATTCCCGCGCAGAACGGTTCTTCAATCGCTATTCCCCCGCAGCGTTGCGTATTTTCCTCTCGCCGATGCTGTCCCTGTTGGTGACCGTGCCAGTGACGCTGCTTATCCTCGGGCCGCTCGGTTTTGAGTTAGGTTCCGGGCTGGCCACGGTGATCCTGTGGCTCTACAGCAAGCTGGGATTTGTCGCCACCGGGCTGCTGGCCGGGGTATTACCGTTTATGGTGGCAGCGGGCATGCACAAGCCGATGATCCCCTACGTGGTCGCATCGATGGGGCAATTCTCCCGCGAGATGCTGTACCTGCCAGCTTCGCTGGCGCATAACATTGCTGAAGCAGGCACCTGCCTGGCGATTGCGTTGCGCAGTAAAGACAAGGTGATGAGATCCACCGCGCTCTCTGCCGGGATTTCTGCCTTGTGCGGCATCACCGAACCGGCGCTGTACGGCATTACGCTGCTGAATAAAACTGCGCTGTACGCGGTGATTGCCGCCAGCGTGATTGGCGGCGGCTTCCTCGGCTGGATGGCAGTGGAAGCCTTTGCGCTGGTCAGCCCCGGTCTCGCCAGTATCTCAATGTTTATCTCTCCCACCAGCCCGTGGAATATCCTGTACGCGTTACTGGGTGCCGGGCTGGCGTTCGCTATCTCGTTTATTGCCACGCTGTTTTTCTGGCGGGAAAAGGCCGTACAAGCGACCAACCTCAACCACTTTGTCACCCCGGCGGAAGGACAGCTGATCGCGCTGGCCGAGGTGCAAGATGATGTTTTTTCCGCCGGTATTATGGGCGATGGCATCGCGGTGATACCGACCAGCGGCAAACTGTTCGCGCCGGCCAACGGGGTCATCAGCCATGTTTTTGACAGCGGGCATGCCGTAAGCCTGCTGACGACGCAAGGGGCGGAAGTGATTCTGCATATTGGCATCGACACCATCAAACTCAACGGTACAGGTTTTCTGCCGCGCGTCACTGCGGGACAAGCCGTTCAGTCCGGTGATCTGCTGGTAGAGTTCGACCTCGACGCTATCCGGGCAGCGGGTTTTGATCCCGTCGTCGTGATGGTGATTACCAATAGCGAGCGGTTTTCCTTCACCGCCAACGCCGCTGACACCCCGCTCACCCTTCATTCCCCGATCATGACGTTAAAGGAGTCTCTATGACGGTAACCAAAGCCACCTTTCCACGAGGATTTTTATGGGGTGCCGCGATTGCGGCGAATCAGGCCGAAGGTGCCTGGAATGTGGACGGCAAAGGACCATCCGTGGCGGATGCCATCAACTGGAAACCCAATCTGGATCTTAAGGATTTCACCGCGCATATGGCGGTGACGGACGAGAATGTGGCGGATGCGCTCAATGGCACCCATGATGCGCGCTATCCGAAACGCCGTGGCATTGATTTTTATCATCACTACCCGCAGGACCTGGCGCTGTTCGCCGAGATGGGGATTAAAGTGTTACGCGTGTCCATTGCCTGGTCGCGTATTTTCCCCGATGGCGAAGATGCGGCACCGAACGAAGCGGGTTTAGCGTTTTATACCAAGCTGTTCACGGAAATGCGGCGGTTAAACATCGAGCCACTGGTGACGCTGTCACATTATGAAATGCCACTCAAACTCAGTGAACGTTACAATGGCTGGGTGCACCGTAACGTGGTTGATGCCTTCGTGCGATTCAGCAATGTCTGCTTCGACCGTTATAAAGATTTAGTGCGTTACTGGCTGACGTTTAACGAAATCGACAGTATCCATCGCCACCCGTTTACCACTGCGGGAATTCGAGAGGATAAATCGGTTCCGGGCCAGGAAAAACAGGACATCTATCAGGCACTGCACCATCAGTTTGTCGCCTCGGCGCTGGTGACGCGTGATTGTCACGCCAAAATCCCCGGCAGCCAGGTAGGCTGTATGCTCACCAAGCTCACCACCTATCCGCGCACCTGCCATCCGGATGACGTGGAAGCCACCCTGAAGAAGAACCTCGAAAACCTGTTCTATGCCGATGTTCAGGTGTTCGGCAGTTATCCGCCGCTGATCAAACGCGATCTGGAACTGCGTGGCATTGAGCTGGTTATGGCGGCGGATGACCTCGACATCCTGCGCCAACACACGGTCGATTTCGTCTCCTTCAGTTATTACATGTCGATGACCGAATCAACCCAACCGGATGCCGAACGCACCGCAGGGAACACCGTGCTGGGGGTGAAAAACCCGTACTTACCGGCTTCCGACTGGGGATGGCAGATTGATCCGGTGGGTCTGAAGATTTCACTACTGGAGCTGTACGATCGCTATCGCAAGCCGCTGTTTATTGTGGAAAATGGGCTGGGCTGTAAAGATGTGGTTGAAGACGGAAAAATTCATGACAGCTACCGCATCGACTATTTCCGTTCGCACTTTGAACAAATGCTGGCGGCGGTGCAGGCAGGCGTCGACCTGATGGGTTACACCAGTTGGGGCACCATCGATATCATTAGCGCGGGCACTTCACAGATGTCAAAACGCTATGGTTTTATCTATGTCGATCAGGATGATGAAGGCAACGGCACGCTGGCACGCCTGCGCAAAGACTCTTTCTGGTGGTATCAGAAAGTTATCGCCACTAACGGCAGCGACATGAGTTAACGACGCAGGGACGGGTATCGACGTGATTACAGTGAAGAAATCGCTGAATAACAGCATGTTGCTGGTGGAGCATGATCAGCAAGAGATGATTCTGTTTGGTAAAGGGATTGGCTTTGGTGCTCGCCCCGGTACGCAGGTGAACGCGTCCGGGATTGAGCAGGTGTTTATCCCGCTGGAACATCTCAAGTCACGCCACTATTTCTCGCTGACCAACACGATACCCGTTGCCTGGTTTGATATCACCCATGACATCATCACCCTGGCGCAGGCTCAGTATGCTGAAAAGCTGCATTCGGTACTGTTTTTCACCCTGACGGAGCATCTGTGGTTCGCCGCTGAGCGTGCCCGTGCGGGTCAGGTGATCACCAATAAGCTGAGCTGGGAAGTGCAACGCTATTATCAGAAAGAGTACGCCATTGGTTTACAGGCCAGAGCGATGGTGGAGGCCCGTTTTCAACTGGAGCTGGGTGATGATGAGGCGGTGCACATCGCATTCCACCTGATTAATGCGTCAGGAAGTGCCAGTCAGGATACGGCTCACCAGCAGGTACAACTGGTCAACCGCATCGCCGAGATTGTGCGTTACAAGTTAAATGTGTCGATTGATGTGACGTCGATTAACTACAACCGTTTTATTACGCATCTGCGTTACTTTGCTGAACGCATACTGGCCGGAAAAATCAGTACGGGTGCGGGTGAAGACTTTTACCAGGAGCTGCTGAAATTCCATCCTGAAGCCATGTCCGTTGCCTGGACGATTCGCGACTATATTCAGGAGAAATATCAGTTGTCGTTGCCAAAGGAAGAACTCACCTGGCTGAGTATGCATATCAGCCGCTTACAACACTGATTATTTCGTCGGTTTTAAATCGCCGTACCAGTATGACGCCGTCACGCCGCCGTCCATCAGGAAATCGCTGCCGGTAATAAAAGTGCCTTCTGGTCCCATCAGCAAGGCAGCCAGCGCACCCACTTCATCGGGGGTGCCGCCACGGCCAACCGGCGAGCGCGCCAGCATATTGCGATAGCCTGCGCCACGTGGTCCGGACAACTCATCATTCGCCAGCGGGGTATAGATGATCCCCGGACTGATGGTATTGACGCGTGCACCACGCTTGCCCCACTTCACCGCTTCTGCCATTACGCGCAGCGCATTGCCGCGTTTTGAGTATTGATACGCCAGCAGCGGATCGGTGATGGTGTCTTCCTGCAAAAACGGCAGCGCCAGCAGGTCTTCCGTGGGCGTGGTTGCCAGTGCCTCGTTCTGTTCCACGCTCAGCGGCGGCAGGCGGTGACCGGACTGGGAGGCAATAATAATACCCGAGCCACCTTCAGCAATAACCTGACCGAACTCTTCAAGGATCACCGCCGTACCATAAAGGTCAACGTTTAAAATCGTTTTCGATGAGGCCTGTGAAGGCGACACCCCAGCCGCGTTGATCACCCCTTTTACCGGGCCTAGCGCCGTCGCCGTTTTCACCAACGTCTGAATGGAGTCGCGCGACGAGACATCCACCTGACTGGTGGATACCACGAAACCGGCATCGCGTAGCACTTTCGCCGCCGCTTCGGTGTTTTCAGCACGGAGATCCGCCAGCAATACCGTTTTGCCCTGGCTGACCCGACGAGCAATCGCCTGCCCGATTGAACCCGCACCAATCACCACAATCACGTCTTTCATATTCACTCCGAAGGTAAGTTATGTTTCACCAACAATGTCGATGGGGAAAATATACTCGTTCCGGCGTGCAATGACTTTAGGGATAATCAGCATGAGTTTATGAGTGGCGATCATAAATCGCGCCGCTACACATCCACATGCAGAATAGCGCGTAGCGCCGGGGCGTTGGTATTCGCCCGAAAACCGGGGCCACCACGCTGGAAGCTGCGGGCCGTCGCCAGATTTCCGGTGATCACCGGAACAGAACCGACGTCTTCAACCAGTTTCGCCACGGTCTGCAATGCCTCAGCATCGTCACTGGCGATCGGGACACCTAACTTGTTCGCCGGACTGGCACTGGCGGACGCTTCAATGGCGGTCGCATCAACGGCACTGAATGCGCGAACATAGCGAGTGCCGGGCAACAATTTCTGGCTGGTCTCTGCCACGCCGTTGTGGTTGGCTTCACGCGCGAGGGCGCTCTGCTGCCAGCCGGAAGGATTACAGGCATCCAGCACGATTTTTCCCTGCATCGCCGTGGCGAGCTGCTGGCCGAGTTGCGGCAACGCGTCATAGGGCACGGCAAATAACAGGATGTCGCCAAATGCAGCCGCCTCGGCTGGGGTTCCCACGCTGGCATTGGCCCCCAGGGGCGCAATCTCGCGGCGCAGCTCATCCAGATGCCGGGTGGAGAACATCACCTGATGCCCGGCTTTAACCCACAGTTTTGCCACTGTCCCTCCCAGCCAGCCTGCGCCGATGACGCCAATTTTTAACGGCTGCCCCTTTCCGGTGCCATCTGGCTGGGCGATAACTTTACCTGACATACTCATTGCTCCTGTGATTGCGGCTAACTTAATCAGTTGACGTCGTGAGAGAGACATTAGTCACCTCCTGAGTTGAGGGGAATTAACGGTGATTGACGCCCCAGCCAGACCGACAGTGCCAGCCATACCAGAGACAACGGGATAGCGATATAGGCCAGCAGGCCGGCACTCCCGGCCAATCCCATTAGCCCGGCATAGCTCCAACTTCCCATCTGATCGCCAAGGCGATACACCACCGTATCGATGAAATTTTTCGACTTATAGCGCTCTTCTTTTGCCACGCGGGTAAATAAAATTTCTCGGCCAGGGCGGGCGAAAGCGAAGTTACTGATGCGACGTGCGACCTGGAATACGACAAAAACAAGCAGCGAAGGGCAGGCCAGTAGCAGCGAAAATCCTGCGAGCGTCACCAGTGGCAAAATGGCCAGGGTCAAAGAAACACCCAACCCTTTCAGCGCCCGCGAGGTGAAAAAGATCTGTGCAATTAGGGTGAAGAAATTGACCCACATATCGATGGTGGCAAAAAACGCGGTACGTGACGCACGGTCAGAAAAGGCATTGGCCGCGATGGTTGCCTGCTCAAAATAGAGCAAGGTGGAGGTCACACTGTAGAGCATCATAAACAGGGCGATACCAGCGAGATAAGGCGACCGCAGGGTGTGGGTGATCCCGGCCAGCACCGTGCCGCCAACAGGGCGATCCGCTGTTGCCCCGGCAAAATTTGAACTGTGAGCAGCGGCCCGCTGAGCTGATAACAGGCTGATTTCCAGCAGCAGAAACGCCAGCAATAGCAGGCCACGCTGGTCAATGCGCTCTACCGCAGCCAGGGTCAGAGACGATCCGATGAGCGCCCCCAGGGTTGCCCCGGCGGAAAGCATGCCAAAGAGTCGCATCCCCTGCTCGGAGGTAAAAATATCGACGATCAAGGACCAAAACAGGGAAACGACAAACAGGTTGAATACCGATAGCCAGATAAAGAAAAACCGTCCAGTCCAGACCCGATATTCATTGAACGCAGGTAGCAGCAACACAAAGAACAGCAGCAAGTTGCTGGCAAAAAAATGGTAACTAAGCCGGATGACGGTTATTCGCTGATAGCGTTTTACCAAAAAAGAAAATAATGGTGTCAAAAGCAACATCGCTACCAGCGTACCGCTGAACAACCAGGGAAGATTATTAATCCCTCCCGCCACACCTAATTCATCACGAACCGGACGCAAAAGATAATAAGCAACAAATAAAGAAAAAACATACAACAGCGACCATACCAGCGTTTTCAGTTCTTTTGGTCTGACATTGAGAAATTGATAATATGTATCAAAGCGCATTTATCGTCACCCAAGCGTCATGTCCCAGACAAAAATATTTTAATTAACCGATAAAGTGCAGAGATTAAGCGTTAGTGGATTAGCATTTTGCGGCATTAATGATGAGTTCAATTCATAACGTCATTCAGCATAAACCGGTAATCAAGGGCTGAATATTTCAGACTTTTATCTTAAGGTGAAGGGCGCGTTGCTGCTGATAGCGACGCTACGACTTATCTATGCGTCAGGTTATAAAGGCCACTCCAATATGAATACGACAGCATCACTCAATGCCAGCCAGCGAGCCATTGTTCCCATTGCAGCCTGGACTGCCAAAGGTGATTTACCCGCACTTTCTCAGGCTCTCAACGCAGGGTTAGACGCCGGTCTGACCCTTAATGAAGTCAAGGAAGTGTTGCTGCAAATGTATGCCTACACCGGATTCCCGAGAAGCCTGAATGGTATTACTACCTTTATGAGCGTGGTGAAACAACGTGCTGAACGAGGTATCCACGATCCTGTCGGACAAGCCCCATCCCCCCTGCCGCAGGATAAATCTCGTAAAGAGATAGGGACCGAGATTCAGACGTTAATTGCCGGACGCGAATTAAAAGCCGAGAAAGGGAATTTCATCGAATTCTTGCCAGAAATTAACCTGTTCTTGCAAGAACATCTTTTTGCCGACGTGATTGCCCGTGACAACCTCAGTTTAGCGGATCGCGAGATCGCCACCATTGCCGCGCTCACCGGCCTTGGCGGGGTGGAATCTCAATTGCAAGCACACCTTGGCGGCGGCCTGAATGTCGGGCTGAGCGAACAACAAATTAAAAGCTTGTTTGCGGTCTATGACAATACCGTCAATAGCAGTGAAGCCCAACGCGGTATGCAGCTATTAGATGAAGTGATGGTCAGCCGCGCACGTTAGTCGAATTCCTTCAGGAGAGACAGAATGACTTTAAATGTAAAAGGCTATGCCGCTTTTGCTGCCAAAGAAGACCTGGTGCCGCATAATTTTGTCCGTCGCGATCCGCGCGACAATGACGTTGTGATTGAGATCCTCTACAGCGGCGTTTGCCACTCCGATATTCACAACGCTTACAACGATTGGGGTGGCGCGAAATATCCGATGGTGCCCGGCCACGAAATTATCGGTCGCGTCACCCATGTGGGTAAAGCCGTGAAAAAATTCAGCGTTGGCGACCATGTCGGCGTGGGTTGTATGGTGGATTCCTGCCAGCATTGCAGCGCCTGTGAACAGGGCCTTGAGCAGTATTGTGAAGAAGGGAATACCCTCACCTATAACGACGTTGATCGTCATGACCATATGCCAACTTATGGCGGTTACTCGGACAAAATCGTGGTCACGGAAAAATTCGTGGTCAAAGTACCGGAAGGTCTGGATCTGAAAAGCGCCGCGCCCCTGCTGTGCGCCGGTATCACCACCTGGTCTCCGCTGCGTCACTGGAACGTGGGTCCGGGCAGCAAAGTTGCTGTAGTGGGCCTCGGTGGGCTGGGACATATGGCGCTGAAATTTGCCAAGGCGCTGGGTGCCGATGTGACCTTGTTTAGCCGTTCGCCAAATAAAACTGACGATGCTCGTCGCCTGGGTGCAGAGCATATCGTGATTTCCACTGACGACGCGCAGATGCAGGCGGTGTACAACCAGTTTGATCTGATTATCGACACCGTACCTTATGTCCATGATCTGAAACCCTATATTCCAACCCTCGCGTTAAACGGCACGTTGGTGCTGGTGGGTTATCTGGGCGATCTGGACCCGGTGCTGAACAGCGCCCCGCTGGTGCTGGGTCGTAAATCGGTCGCCGGTTCGGTGATTGGTGGCATTGCCGAAACACAGGAGATGATGGATTTCTGCGGTGAGCATGGCATCACGTCAGACGTAGAAATGATCAACATGCAGGATATTAATGCTGCGTGGCAGCGCATGTTAAAAAGCGATGTGAAGTATCGTTTTGTTATCGATATTGCCTCACTGAAGGCATAAAAAATAAGGGCAGTGGCCAACCACTGCCCTTTCGCATTACGCCTGATAGCGCACCGCTTCAATCAGTTTTGAAAACGCGGCCGTGTGTTGTTTACGGCTGGGGTAGTAAAGATAATATCCGGCAAAAGGCGCACACCAGTCATCCAACGCAATCTGGAGCTTTCCCTCGTCAATATATTTTCGCACGCAATCTTCCGGTACATAGGCAACGCCCATCCCGGTTAATGCAGCATCAACCCGCGAAGCAAGGTTATTAAAAATCAACTGACCTTCCACTTTCACCCGAATCTCTTTGCCATCTTTATAAAACTCCCAGCTGTAGATCCCGCCGAGCGTGGGCAACCGCATATTGATGCAATTATGGTTCTGCAGTTCATAAGGGGTTTCAGGTAAACCATGTTGTGCGAAATATTCCGGTGCCGCCACCACCACCATGCGCCAGTCCGGGCCGATCCGCACCGCCACCATATCTTTTTCGACTTGTTCACCGAGGCGAACCCCGGCATCAAAGCGTCCACTGACAATATCCGTCAGCGTATTATCCACCGATAATTCAACATTGACTTCAGGGTAGGCTTGTAAAAAAGGCTTTAACAATGGCCAGAGCGTCGACGAGAGAGCATGCTCCCCTGCGGTGATACGAATGTTGCCGGAGGGTTTTCCCTGTTCGTCGGACAATTGCAGTAAGGCTTTTTCTATATCGGCGATCATCGGCCCGACATTCTGAATTAACCGCTCACCGGCTTCCGTCGGTGCCACACTGCGGGTCGTCCGGGTGAGCAATCGGGTATTCAGCCGTTCTTCCAGTCCGCGAATCGAGTGGCTTAACGCCGATTGTGAGACGCCGAGTTTGGCGGCCGCACGGGTAAAACTCTGCTCGCGTGCCACCATCACCAGATAGATGAGGTCGTTAAAATTTTCCCTGAGCATCAATGCGCCCCTATGTCATTTTTTGTCAGGCCGGGCCTTGACGGCTATACATAAACTGAAATATATGTGAGTTACTCACGAGTTGACCAGCTAAAACTCACCCTCTGTGACCGGCATCATGTTCTAAGCCATGATTCAACGCAAAACTTAACCTTTTGTAGCGTGATTGATGAATTCATCTCATAACGGCTATAAATTTTTAGCCGCTAATAAAATGTATCTTGTAATGATACTCTTATTTCGTGGTTTGTTATTCCCTTTATGAAATGTGAGGTTTCCATGAAAACACTAATTGCTTCCGCCCTTGTCCTGACCAGCCTTTTGGCAGTTAACAGTGCCTTCGCCGTCGATGTCATTCATGACACCGCGGGCAAACAAAAAGTCGGTGTGGTTTCTGCATCAGGTGCTTATTCTCTCGACGGCCTGACCAATAAACTCGCTGACAAAGCTGAAGCCGAAGGTGCCACCTCGATGAAAATTATCGCCGCAGGCGGAGAAAATAAACTTTACGGCGTAGCGGAAATTTATAAGTAATCGCCCCTTCTGAAGACGAAATATCCCTGAACAAGCTCACTGCCAGATTCTCTTAGTCTTGTTGCGCATACTGTTCCCTGGTGCGTTGGTTGCCCGTTCCGCTTGTACTTTATTTCGTCTTTCTTCATCGCTAATCTTAATGTGATTAATAAGGTGCTGAAATGGATCGACACGAAATTATCATCCATGACTTAATTGCATGGATTGATGAAAACATTCGCCGCCCCCTTAAGATAGAAGAAGTTGCTCAGCGGTCCGGTTATTCAAAATGGCATCTGCAAAGGATGTTCCAGCGCATCATGAATATCAGCTTAGGAAACTATATTCGGGATAAAAAGCTGGAAATGGCCGCGCATGATTTAATCGAAAGTCGTGAGACGGTCATTGATATTTCCGTTAAATATGGTTACGACTCCCAGCAGTCATTTACCCGCTCTTTTGCCAGAAAATACCATGTGCCCCCCGCGACGTGGCGGCGTTTAAAAACACATCATTTAACGTTTCTGGTTTAACTCATCGTCATTACCGGTTTCCGGGAGAAAATAACAATGCCCCATAACGTGGCACTTAAGCCTCTGGCTTTGCTATGCGCGTTCGTCATTTTAAATTTAACAGGATGTGATGATTCAACAGGCCAGGCCGCTCAGGCGCAGAGTGCGCCCGAGGTGCAGGTCCAGACCCTGACAACCCAGTCACTCCCCGTGTCCACTGAACTCCCCGGACGCACCTCAGCCTATCGTGTGGCTGAAGTTCGCCCGCAGGTTTCCGGCATTATTTTAAAACGCGCCTTCACCGAAGGCAGTGACGTGGTTGCCGGTCAGACGCTGTACCAGATCGATCCGGCCCCCTTCCGCGCCAGCTACAACAATGCCCGGGCAGCCGTGAATGAAGCAGAAGCCAACGCGCGCATGGCGCAGGTTACCCTGAATCGCTATCGCTCGCTGACCGGGACACATTACATCAGCCGTCAGGATTATGATCAGGCGCAGGCGACAGCAGCTCAGACACGCGCGGCGGTGGATGCCGCCAATGCCGCGCTGGATACGGCTCGCATCAACCTCGCCTGGAGCACCATCACCTCGCCCATCAGTGGGCGTATTGGCCGCTCATCGGTGACCGAAGGCGCGCTGGTGCAGGATGCGCAAAGCGATGCGCTGGCAACCGTGCAACAACTGGACCCCCTGTATGTCGATGTTACCCAGTCGAGTCAGGATTTCCTGCGTCTGCAACAGGAACTGGCCTCCGGTCGCCTGCACCAGAATGCCGGTAAAGCGCTGGTCAGCGTGATCCTCGGCGATGGCTCGGTCTATCCCCATAACGGTACGCTGGCGTTTTCTGATGTCACCGTCGATCAGACCACCGGCTCTATCACTCTGCGTGCCATTGTCCCTAACCCGGACCACGCGCTGCTACCCGGCATGTTTGTGCGTGCACGACTGGATGAAGGCACCGACCCCAACGCCCTGCTGATTCCGCAACAGGCGGTCACCCGCACACCTCGCGGTGACGCCACGGCGCTGGTGGTTGGCAGTGATAACAAGGTGGAAGTCCGCACCATCAACGTCTCGCAAACCGCAGGCGACAAATGGCGCGTCACCGGTGGTCTGCAATCCGGTGAGCGTGTGATTGTCTCCGGTGTCCAGCGCGCCCAGCCCGGTATGACCGTTACCCCGATTACTGCCTCTACCTCCACAGGAAACGCTGACTGATGTCCAGATTCTTTATTGACCGCCCGATCTTTGCCTGGGTGCTGGCGATTATCGTCATGCTGGCCGGGGGAATATCGATCCTGAAGCTGCCGGTGGAACAGTACCCTGACGTTGCGCCTACCTCAGTGCAAATCCGCGCGACCTATCCGGGGGCGGATGCCACCACCTTGCAGAACAGCGTGACTCAGGTGATTGAGCAGAACATGAGCGGGCTGGATGGCCTGATGTATATGTCCTCCACCAGCGATTCGTCCGGTACGCTGCAACTGACGCTGTCGTTTGAAAACGGCACTGACCCGGATATCGCTCAGGTGCAGGTGCAGAACAAATTGCAGCTCGCTACCCCGCTGCTGCCGCAGGAAGTGCAGCAGCAAGGCATCACGGTGCGCAAGTCCTCCAGCGTGTTCTTCCTCGTGCCGGGTTTTGTTGATGACACCGGCCGCATGAGTATGGAAGACATCGCCGACTACGTGGCAGCTAACCTGAAAGACCCCATCAGCCGTATCAATGGCGTGGGTGACACCACGCTGTTTGGTTCGCAATACGCGATGCGCATCTGGCTCGATCCCAACAAGCTGAACAACTACCAACTGACGCCGGTCGATGTGATGAACATGATCGAAACCCAGAATGCGCAGATCGCCGCGGGCCAGTTGGGTGGCGCGCCGCCGGTAAAAGGTCAGCAGTTGAATGCTTCGATCATTGCCCAGACCCGTCTTACCTCGCCGGAAGAGTTCGGTAACATCCTGCTGAAAGTCAACAGCGATGGTTCACAGGTGCGACTGCATGATGTGGCGCGTATCGAACGCGGCGGCGAGAACTATAACTTTGTCGTCAAGATCAATGGTAAACCTGCGTCAGCGTTAGGCATTCAGCTGGCGGCAGGCGCTAACGCGCTGGACACCGCCAATGCCATCCGCGCGAAAATCGATGAGCTGAAACCCTACTTTCCACAGGGCCTGAAGGTGGTGTATCCCTACGACACCACGCCGTTTATCAGCATCTCGATCCACGAGGTGGTGAAAACGTTATTCGAAGCCATCGTGCTGGTGTTCCTGGTGATGTATCTGTTTTTGCAGAGCTTCCGCGCCACATTGATCCCGACCATCGCCGTGCCGGTGGTGTTGCTTGGCACCTTCGGCATCCTCGCCGCCTTCGGCTATTCGATCAACACGCTGACGATGTTCGGGATGGTGCTGGCGATTGGCCTGTTGGTGGATGACGCCATCGTGGTGGTGGAGAACGTGGAGCGTGTGATGGCTGAAGAAGGTCTGAAGCCAAAAGCCGCGACACGTAAATCGATGGGGCAGATCCAGGGCGCGCTGGTCGGCATTGCACTGGTGTTGTCGGCGGTGTTTGTACCGATGGCGTTCTTTGGTGGCAGTACCGGCGTGATCTATCGTCAGTTCTCGATCACCATTGTTTCGGCGATGGTGCTGTCGGTGCTGGTGGCGCTGATCCTCACCCCGGCGCTGTGCGTCACCATCCTGAAACCGGTCAAACCCGGCAGTCACGGCCAGCATCGTGGGCTGTTTGGTTGGTTTAACCGCAAATTCGATCAAAGCGCCCATCATTACACCAACAGCGTCGCCCGCATGTTACATCGCAGTGGACGTTATCTGTTGATTTACGGCGTGCTGGTCGCGGGTATGGCGGTGTTGTTTATGCGTCTGCCCACCTCGTTCCTGCCGTCGGAAGACCAGGGCGTGCTCGCCACCCAGGCCATCCTGCCTGCCGGTGCGACGCAGGAACGTACTCAGGCGGTGCTGGATCAGGTGAATGATTACTATCTGAAGAACGAGAAAAACAACGTTGAGAACGTACTGACGGTGAACGGCTTCGGTTTTGCCGGACGGGGTCAAAACGTCGGGATCGCCTTTATCGGCCTGAAGGACTGGTCACAGCGTCCGGGGGAGGAGAACAAGGTAGACGGCATTGTCAGCCGTGCCGCGAAGGCGTTCAGCAACATTATGGACGGTAATGTCGTGGCCTTTAACCTGCCACCAATCATTGCGCTGGGTAACGCCACCGGCTTCGATTTTGAGTTAATTGACCAGGGTAGCCTTGGGCATGACAAACTGGTCGCAGCGCGTAACAAACTGCTGGAGCTGGCACGTCAGCATCCCGACACGCTGGTGGCGGTGCGCCCGAACGGTATGGAAGATAGCCCACAATACAAGCTGAATGTTGACCAGGAAAAAGCCACGGCGTTGGGCGTGGATCTCTCCGACATCAATACCACCCTGAGCAGCGCCTGGGGCGGCAGCTATGTCAACGACTTCGTTGACCACGGCAGGGTGAAGAAGGTCTACGTGATGAGCGATGCGCCTTATCGCATGATGCCGAAGGATCTCGACAATTGGTACGTGCGCGCCAGCAACGGCAAGATGGTACCTTTTGCCAGTTTCTCGACGGCTGAGTGGGTGTACGGCTCACCGCGCCTGGAGCGTTATAACGGTTTGTCTTCACTGGAAATCCTCGGTCAGCCAGCAGCGGGTAAAAGCTCGGGCGAAGCGATGGCACTGATGGAACAGCTGGCGAAACAACTGCCACCCGGCGTCGGTTATGACTGGACGGGTATGTCGTACCAGGAACGCATGACCGGCGAGCAGGCTCCGGCACTGTACGCGCTGTCACTGATTGTGGTGTTCCTGTGCCTGGCAGCGTTGTACGAGAGTTGGTCGATTCCATTCTCGGTGATGCTGGTGGTGCCACTGGGTGTGTTTGGTGCGCTGGTCGCCACCCTGTTGCGTGGGCTGAATAACGATGTTTACTTCGTGGTTGGCCTGCTGACCACCATCGGCCTGTCAGCGAAGAACGCCATCCTGATTGTCGAATTCGCCAAAGACCAGATCGAGAAAGAAGGCAAAGGTGTGGTGGAAGCCACGCTGGAGGCGGCTCGTATGCGTCTGCGCCCGATTCTGATGACCTCACTGGCGTTTATCCTTGGTGTCCTGCCGCTGGCACTCAGCTCCGGTGCGGGTTCTGGTGCACAGAACGCCGTCGGCACCGGGGTCATCGGCGGGATGGTGGCGGCAACCTTGTTGGCTATCTATTTTGTACCGGTATTTTTTGTGGTGGTACGTAACCGCTTTGGCGGCAAGTCCCGCGACGATGAGGACGACGACATCCTCGTGTAATCACCCCGAGCAGCCAGCCCGCGTCACCGGCTGGCTGTCACCTTAGAACTCATGAGTAATGTTCATAGGTCCAATCGCATTAGGCTATCTAATCACTTAACGCCGCCTTTGCTACAGTGATCGCATCACTCGTGAACAACGAATAGAGGAACATCACATGTTGAAAATTATCGCTAATGGCTCCGTCCCCTCACGTCAGGGCCCGGAAGAGTATTTCACCGGTACGGTCAGAATCGATGCGCCCTTCAGCGGGACGGAATCAGCACGGGTCGGGGGCGCAACCGTGACCTTCGAACCCGGAGCACGTACCGCGTGGCATACCCACCCATTGGGGCAAACACTGATTATCACCCACGGCCAGGGCTGGATTCAGTGTGAAGGCGAAGAAACCGTGGTGATGAATCAGGGCGATATCGTTTTTATTCCGGAAGGGGTAAAACACTGGCACGGTGCAACGCCAGATAATGCCATGACACATATCGCGATTGCCGAATCACTGAATGGCAGCCCGGTGGACTGGATGGAAAAAGTGACCGACGAACAGTACCAAAAATAACCGTAACGCGAAGCAGCTAACATCAGGATGAGCACGGGCTGGCTTAACATTTCGCGTGGTTTACTCCGAATTTTCCGAAGTAGCCAAAAAACTGTGCTAAAAAAGCAGGGTTAAAAGCCGATTTCTTAATCCGGGGAATGAAATGAAAAGCGTAACAGCCACCTCAATTCATGACGTCAACGACAAGCTACTAAGCGGTGAACATAAGGAAGTCATCATCGATTTTGATATCAGCAGCGATGACTTCTTTGCCCTCTCTGATTACTGGTGTGAACGGGGTGCCAAAATCAAAAAAGAGGGCAATCGATTTATGATAAAACTTAAGAAAATCAGTATCCCTGAATCCCTCGATCCCTGAACATCACCTCTTTTTCATGCCACATTCAGGCATATCAGATTGGTCCTGATAGACTGAATGTTTACTAAGTTCCTGTTATCTTTGCGTCTTCATTTCTTCAAGGACGCTTGGTAATGACTCCTCCTGTTGGCGCAAAACATGCGCTGCTTCGTCTGATTGCGGTGGTAATGACCGGATTTCTCGCGGGTGTGGCGGGGATGTTGCTCGCCATGATTTTGCACAGCATCCAGCATCTCGCGTTTGGTTACAGCATGGACCGCATTATCAGTCCGGAATCCTTTTTACAGGGGGTGACGGACTCTGATCGACTGCGGCGGATGGCCGCGATTGTAACCGGCGGTCTGGTAGCAGGTGGGGGTTGGTGGTTACTGGGACGTTATGGGCGCAAGCGGGTTTCCATCAAAGCCGCCGTTTCGTCTCACGCCACACCGATGCCGCCTGGCACCACCACCCTGCATGCCCTGCTGCAAATCGTGACCGTTGCGCTGGGATCGCCGCTGGGGCGTGAAGTCGCCCCACGGGAAATGGGTGCGCTGGCGGGCGGTTTTATGGCACGCCGTATCGGGCTTGAGACCGATGAGGCCCGGATTCTGATTGCCTGTGGTGCCGGAGCCGGTCTGGCTGCCGTCTATAACGTGCCGCTGGCCGGTGCGCTGTTCACCCTGGAAGTGTTGTTGCTGTCGTTCAGTTGGGAAAAAGCGCTGGCCGCGATCATTACCTCGGCTATCGCCGCCTGGACCGCGACGCTCGGGCTGGGTAATGAATCACAATATCACTTTACCTCTGGCCCTCTTGCGCACAACTTCCTGGCGTGGGCCATTGTGGCTGGCCCATTACTGGGTTGCGGTGCGTGGTTGTTTCGCAAAACCACCGGTGCCGCACGCGCCGGGGTGAAAGAAAACTGGCAGATGCCAGTGTTTTGTTTGCTGGCATTCACCTTACTTGCCGTTCTCAGCCTCTGGTTCCCGGAGCTGCCGGGTAACGGTAAAGGACCGATGCAGTTGGCGCTGAACGACAGCATCAATTTTCACCATGCGGCGTTGCTGTTAGGTTTGAAAATGGTGGTGATTCTGGCGGTGCTGCGCGGTGGTGCTGAAGGTGGGCTACTGACGCCAGGACTGACGGTCGGCGGACTGCTAAGCCTGCTACTTTGCGCGATCTGGCAGCCGTTTTTCCCTGGTGGAGACACTGGCAGCTTTGCGCTGGTCGGAGGCGCAGCATTTCTCGCCGCCTCGATGCAAATGCCACTGACCGCCGTGACGCTGGTAATGGAGTTTACCCATATGAACCATGACTATTTTGTTCCTGCCCTGCTGTGCGCCGCAGGCGCGGTGATCACCTGCCGGGTGCTGGAGAAAACGCAGCGTTAATAACATGGCGTAAGCCGGAACGCTGAGCCTACAGCGTTCCGGGTCCGGTTAGCATGTAATCTCTTAACTTTCTTGCTCCGGTTGCGGCTGCGCGGCTGCGGTGACCCCCTTCTCGCCAAATAATGCCTGCACCATCTCATTGGCACGTTGTTCACCGCGCTGTACCTCACCAGCAATATCAACATCACCGCCGCTCAAATAGCGGGTTACCCGGAGCGTCGTGCCGACATCCTGAGGGGTAACCTGCGCCTGCGGAAAACGCCGCTTAATGGCTTTCTCCGTCAGTTCACAGGCGGTGGCTTCTGTGTATTCGTCACACAAATCGTTGATGAGATTGAGTCTCCCCAGCAGGCCGCCGGTGCCAGAAGTCGATTTATCCATTGCACACCTCACTTTTTAGAGTCTTTGGGATGCCACGAAAAGGACGTGGCGACCGGCTAACCCTAACCTGAAGGCGCAAGACGGTAAAGATACGATTATCGCTACAATTTGGTAATGAAAAACCAATAAAGATATGCAAAATTAGCCATATATAAATTTTCGTATCCATAATAGCTTACTGAGATATACAAATGGACGACCAACAACGTAATCAACAATTTCTCAGCGCACTGGGGATAAAACGCCCGAAGCTTATCAGAAGAATCAACCTGACCCGGTTAATGGCGTGGGAGCAAATTTTGCTCATCGCCCTTTATGGACGACGGCAATACCAAAGCGATAAAGGGATGCATTTTCATGCGCGTATGGAGGTTATCAGCACCCTGAGGAACAGTCTGTATGATGCTGTAACGCCTTATGCCCTGCGACTACTGGACGATGGCTGTAGCTTCCTGACCATGATGGAGCAATTAAGAGAACATCTGGAAGAGGGGAAAATCGAAGCCAACATTTACCACGCGCTGAAAAATGATCTGGAACGTAAGCAGGTCGCTTTCGCCCGACTTGATCAACCTTTTGCCTACCCGCATTATGCGATTTACATCGCGTTGACCCAGTTTATTCATCTTTGCCAGCATATGCTGAATAACCCAGCCGCTGAGGTCATCTGCGATGCTTTGGTCGAGCGAACACTGCGCGAAATTTATGCTAAAGAGACTATTTTTCATTTAAATAGAGATAAAGAAACGCCCACCTTCTCTGCATTACTAAAATGGTTTGAAGGTTCAACACTGCCGAAACCGGATGTGATTGCTGTTGTCGATGCGTATATGGCAGAAGATATGCAAAATCTGCACAATTTTTTTGTACCTTCCGACTCAGCAAACCTGGCTACGGATAATCGTGGAGGCAGGAATGCGGAAAATAGCACAAAAAGACAAAGCCTGATTCATACCGAGATCCGCCGTGCGGAACAACGGTTGATTATTGACCTTGACCTGATGCAGCTGAAAAACATGATTTTGCTGGGGCAAAATGAGGAGATCGGAAAATGGCTTGGCGATGTGGTGCAGGGACAAGTGGCAGAGCAGCTGAAATTACCCCCACTCCACACCCCGGCAATCGAGAAAGCCTCAGCCGATAAGTGGCAACACGCCTGTTCGGTGCTGCAACTCAACCGCATCGATAGCGTGCCACCGCGCGTGGCAGCCATCCTGTGTAATGACATGGCACACGCACATTATCGTATCCACAATAGCTGTGATGAACTACATAGTTACCCTAATGAGGCGTTTAGCCCCAAAGAGGCACAATTGATGACGACATGGGTGATCCGTCATTGTCTGCTCGGCACCGGCTCACCCGGTGATTTTGGTCAATCGCTCTACCCTTTGACTGTCGAGAGCAGCCGCCTCACCGCCAACCAGCAAACCGCACCTCGGGCGGACCCCTTGATGCATGAATGGGCAAATGATGCCGATATGGCGACCATACAAACGCGTTTTAAGACACGCACCCGCGACTGTTATAAATCACTGCGTGAGGTGACACATCTTGTTTCGCAGCAGATGGCACTGGCCCGGCAACAGCCTTATCCCTTGCGTACCGGTTTCCCGCCACCTCTATGGTTGCCTGAGATGAGTAGTGAAGACGTTGAATAAGTGAGTTACTGCGCTATTTTAATATCCTGAGCCGCTTGCGCTGCGTCAGCCATATCAGCAAGGCGCAGGCGGTCAATACCATCTCCCCCACGGTGATGCCTGACCAACCACCACGTTGCCACAGCGAACCGGCAAACGCAGAGCCGATTGCTCCACCGATAAAATTGCTGACCACAAACGCCGTATTCAGACGACTGCGGGCCTGCGCGTCCACCGCGAACAACCGGGTTTGATTCAGTACGTTGATCGCCTGTATCGCTACATCCAGCAATAATACCGCCGCCAGTATCGCGATGAGAGAAGTTGCACCGGCCTGGGCAATGATGAGTGAAACCATCACCAGCAGCAACGCAGCCCCGGTCGCGCCGACCGACCAGCCACGATCATGCAAACGACCGGCACGCCTTGCTGCCAGCGCCCCTGCCAAACCAACAAGACCGACCAGACCAATCTGGCTGGCGCTAAACCCAAAGGGTGGCGAGCTGAGCAGGAACGTCATCCCGGTCCAGAACAGGGTAAAAACGGAAAAGCTGAGAGCGCCCAGCAGCAGCGTAACCTGCACCCTGGGATGCTGGCGCACCACCGTAACCACCGAAGCCAGCAGTTGCAGGTATGAGCTGGCCTGACGTGGCCGGTCAGCTGGCAGAGCACGCCATAAGATCACCGCCAGAAGCAGCGTCATCAACGCAGCGAAGAGATAAATAGCCCGCCAGCCGAATGCATCTGCCACCAAACCGCTGACGGTACGAGAAGCAAGGATGCCGGTCAGGCCCCCGGAAACCACCGTGCCGACAATCCGGCCGCGCTGGTTTTCTGCCGCCAGATCACCCGCCAGCGGAATCAGTAGCTGCCCCGTCACCGTGGTAAGGCCAACCAAAAACAACCCGGCAAGCAGGAATCCAAAGGTCGGCGCAAAAGCACTGACCACCAACGCCAGGGCTGAAATCGCCATCATCCCCGGAATTAAACGGCGACGGTCCTGGCTATCACCAAGGGGGACAATCAACAACACACCCATTGCATAACCAATCTGGGTCAGTGTCACCAACCAACCGGCGTGGCCCGGCAAGATGTGAAAGGCACGACCAATGTCATGCAATAACGGCTGTACCCAATACAGGTTAGCTACCGCCATCCCTCCGGCAACAGAGAACAACAACGTCAGGCCTGGGGACATGCCCCCAGAGGGTGCCAATGGCTTCACGCTTTCTCCTTCAGATCGCTACGGTGAGTTGTTGGGTCATCGACCAACGGCTTTTTTAGCAAAAATCCATCCCAGCATTAACCCGTTAAACACTAATGGTGTTATGAAATAAAATCATCAATGGCAAAGCGCTTGCTGATGTCATCGCCGCCAGGTAGTCTTTTAAGCATCTTATAGGCCATATTATTTTGTGAGAATCTCATGGACCTGTTATCTGATGTGCTTCAGCTCCTGTCAGCACAAAGTTATGTCACCACCGGGCAGACCACCGGGACAAGCTGGTCGATGCGCTATCCGGGTTTCTCCGGCATGAAGTTTATGGCGGTGCGCAAAGGAAAAATCTGGTTCCGCCTGGAAGCGGACGACAACTGGCGGGCGCTGTTGCCTGGAGATGGGGTCATTATCACGCGCTCGGCACCCTTTATCATGGCGTCAGACCCGGCGCTGTCTCCCGTCGCCGCCGAAAGCGTGCCTTACATCAGAAAAAATGGCCTGGCTGATTACGGTGGTGAAGACAGCCTGTTGCTGGCAGGAAAAATGGAGATCGACCCGATCTCTGCGGAACAACTGCTTAATGTGCTGCCGGTGGTCATTCCGCTGCACTCAGACTCGGAATCCTCCTCCACGCTCAGTTGGCTAATGAGCAGACTGCACGATGAAAGCCTGTCTAACCGCCCCGGTTCGGCATTGGCAGGCAATCACCTGATGCATCTGGTGATGATTGAAGGGTTCCGCAGTTGGGTACTTTCTGAGGCAGCGCAATTGCATGGCTGGATGGGAGCCTTGCGTGATGCACGCATTATGCGAGCCGTCACCGCGATCCATGCTGAACCGGCAAAAAGCTGGCAATTGATGGAGCTGGCCGCTATTGCGGGCCTGTCGCGCGCCGGGTTTGCTCGCTGCTTCAGTGCAACCACCGGCACGTCGCCACTGAATTACCTCACCCACTGGCGAATGCAGCTCGCCAGCAAAGCCCTCCGGCTCAGCACCGAACCGATCAAGCATCTGGCATATCGTCTGGGGTATGCCTCCGAAAGTACCTTCAGCACCGTCTTTCGGCGGGTTTATGGCGTAGCACCTTCCGCCCATCGGGCGGCATGGCGGGATGGGCCGTTGCAGCGACTTTCAGCCTTCAGGGATAAACTTTCCGCACCTGAAGCCGCAAAATGAGACTTTCACAAAGCAAATGTGGATTTTTGATTATTAAAAATCCCATCAGCGCAGCGTAATATCCTTCCCCGACGCTGGGCTGTCTGGTTCAGCTGATGTTTTCTCTGCCTCCATCATCGCTTCAGTGACCAAACGCTTTGGTCGGCTTATCTGTGGAATTATCATGCAAATACATAAAACGGGCCGGGACCGGCTGTTCACCGCCGCCGTATGTCTGGGTTTTGTTCTGGTTCAGTTGGATGTCAGTATTGTTAACGTGGGCCTGGAAGTCCTGCGGCAGCATTTTCAGGCGGGAATCGCCGATCTCGAATGGGTGATGAATACCTACTCCCTGCTGTTTGCCTCGTTGCTGTTGGGTGCCGGCACCCTTGGCGATCGCTTTGGGGTCAGAAACGTTTTCGTCTGTGGGATTTTGATTTTCATTGGGGCTTCGCTCAGTTGCGCTTTTGCACCGACGATATATTGGCTCGACACCGCACGCGGCATTCAGGGCGTCGGCGCGGCGCTGCTGGTCCCCAGCTCACTGACGCTATTGCGGCAATATTTTTCCGACCACCACGCGCGCGCCGGGGCCATTGCCATGTGGGCAGCATGTGGTAGTTTCGCGCTGGCGGCAGGCCCGGTCGTCGGTGGCGTGCTGATTAAGTGGCTGGGATGGAAAAGCATTTTCCTGATCAACGTGCCTGTGGGCCTGCTGAGCGTATTTTTCACGTTACGCTTTGCGCCGATCAGCCCGCGTTTTCAGCGGAAAATAAACATCGCCAGCCAGGTTTTGATTGTTCTCGCCCTCGGGCTGCTCACCTTCGCCCTGACAGAATCTGCGCATTTTGGCTGGGGAAGCCGGACGACGTTATCCACGTTGTTGGTCGGGCTGGCGGCACTGGTGTGGTTTATTCTGAGTGAGAAAAAATCAGCCGATCCGGTTGTGATGCCATCCGTGCTGCAAAATCGATTGATCGTCAGCAGTGTGATCATCGGCTTTCTTTGCAATATGGTTTTTTACGGTGCCGTGTTCATTTTCAGCATTTTTTTCCAGAGTGAGCTTAAGCTCAGCGCATTACAGACCGGTCTGGCCTTCCTGCCAATGATGCTGTTTACCGCCGTGGTGAATTACAGCAGCAGCAAGCTGGGCAGACGTTTTCGCCTGCGCTGGCTGTCATGTCTGGGCAGTCTGGTGAGCCTTACCGGGTTCGCGCTGTTGCTACTGATTAAACCGGACTGGAGTACCTGGGCGTTGTTTATTCCGATGATGTTGTTGGGTGCCGGAACCTCCCTGGCAATGCCCGGGGTGGCAAACCTGATCTTTTCGCAGGCGACACATCAGGAAGCCGGATCGGCCTCGGCACTGTTCTCCTGCGCACGGCAGATGGGCGGTGTGATGGGGGTGGCGGTATTCGGTCTGATGATCAGTTACACCGGTGATGCGAACCTGATTAGCGGTCTGAAATTGATTGCCGCGACGGCGATGCTAATGTCCGTTATTTGGTGGGTGATCAGCAGAGCGCGTTTGCCAGCATAAAGCGGTACGATAAAGGGTGTGGTTGAACAACAGCCAGGCGGCTAAAGGAGAAATACAAGATGTCCACAAGAACCGTATTGCTGGCCGGAGCCACCGGTCTGGTGGGGGGGCTGATGCTTGAGGCCCTACTGGCTGATCAGACTGTCTCGGCCGTGCATGCGCTGAGCCGTCGACCGTTAGCGATCCACCATCCTAAACTTCAGGTCCACACGGTGGATTTTAGCCGTCTGCCCGCGTTGCCCGCGACGGATGAGGTCTATCTGGCACTCGGCACCACCATCAAGGTAGCAGGCAGCCAGGCCGCGTTTCGTGCGGTCGATTTCTCGGCCAATCTGGCGGTTGCTCACGCAGCCGGGGCGCGGCGGGTGGGATTGGTCAGCGCTGCCGCCGCCAATGCCACATCCGGCGTTTTCTATAACCGGGTGAAAGGAGAACTGGAGGATGCGCTCAAAGCGATGGACCTCGACGCGCTGGTGATTGCCCAACCTTCCCTGCTGCTCGGTTCACGGGAACACCTGCAACAACAACGGCGTATGGGAGAAATAATTGCCAGCCCAATTGCCCGGCTCCTCGCCCCCGTCTTGCCCGGCGCTTACCGTCCGGTGTCGGCACGCGCCGTGGCGCAAGCGCTGGTTAGCACCGTCCCAACTGCAAACGGTCTGGTGGTCCTTCCCTCAGATGTATTGGCCAAGTTTGACCGCAACTGACAATACAATAATTATTCCCGGTAGCCACGCCTGTTTGATTTATATTCACCAACAGGCGACTTCACCCCGCGAATAATATCCTCACCTCCCGTCATTATCAGCCCGTAATAAAACCGCATAAATCGATAAAAAACAGCCCATTTTCTGTAAGCATAAAATGTTAATATCCCGCGCGCACTTTTAGCATTAACAAAATAATATCGAATTTATAAGGCAGACATAACGTGAAAAAGATCTTCAAACTTTCACTGGTGGCATCATTAATTGGACTCTCTGGAACGGCCGCTGCGGCCCAGGAATCAAACGGATTTCTTGAGGACAGTCACCTTGATGTACTTTTACGCAATGCGTATATCAACAGGGATTACAAAGATGATGATGTGCGTACCCGCCGTGAGTGGGGCCAGGGCATCATCGCCAACTTTTCTTCCGGGTTTACTCAGGGGCCGGTAGGTTTTGGCGTTGATGGTCTCGCACAGTATGCGGTCAGACTGGATGGTGGCCGTGGTCGCAGTGGTGCGGGTGGCATCGACTTCTTCGCTCAGGATAACGATGGCAAAGCCAAATCTGACCTGGCGAAATTTGGCGCGACCGCTAAAATGCGTTTTTCCAATACCGTACTTAGCTACGGTACTCAACGCCCGACACTGCCGATCCTGACGGCGGATGATTCGCGTCTGCTGGCTGAAACCTATACCGGTTTTATGCTGAACTCGCAGGAAGTCGCCGGATTAAACGTGTCTGCCGGTTACTTTACCGATGAACAACAGAAAAGTGACGATAGCCATGATACCGGCCTGAAATCACTGAGTTTTGCCGGTGCGAGTTATCAGTTTACCGATCAATTGAGCGCGGCCTTCTACGCTTCCAATGTTGAAGACGTGATTAACAAACAATACCTTGGACTGAATTACAAAACGCCGCTGGCAGGCAATCAATCCTTTGGCCTTGACTTCAATGGCTATAATTCGCGCCTGAACCAGGAATACGCCAATCAACTCGATACCGGCCGCAGCAACACGATCTGGAGCCTGGCGGCAAGCTATACCTTTGATATTCATACCTTCAAGGTGGCTTATCAACAAAGCAGTGGCAGCACCGGTTATCATTACGGTGGTTATCGCAACCAGGGTGGCGTCGGTGATGGTGGCAGCACCATTTGGCTGGCGAACTCTTACTGGTCTGACTTTAACGGTGAAGACGAACGCTCGTGGCAGGTTGCTTACTCGATTGATCTGAGCGGAGTCGGCATTAACGGCCTGAGCTATGACGTTGCGTATGTACGTGGCGACAATATCAAAACCTCGGCAACCGATAATGGGCACGAACATGAATTCTTTAATCAGGTGCAATATAAGGTGCCTGCTGGTGCCGCTAAAGACCTGAAAGTGAAGCTGCGATTCTCCTCACTGCGCGTCTCCTCTGACGCCGCTGATTATAATGTCGGCGGTAATGAAGTGCGCGTATTTGTTGAATATCCGTTCTCCATTCTCTGATTAAAAAAATGGCAGCCATACGCTGCCATTTTCCCCATCCGTCTCACTATCCGCCAAATTATGAAATAGGGGCTATGATCGCCGCTCATCAATAATGCCGCAAATCGTGTATTTATCCGCGTAGATTAACCATTAAGGTTGTTTGAGTTGGATAAATTATGATGAGGTCGTATGGACGATAACATTAACCTGTCTCGCAGGGAGCTACTGCCTTTTCTCGCGGGTATTTCCCTGCTGGCGCAGCCTGCAACGGCTGCAATCATCACCGGTCAGTCGGATACGCTGGTGGCTTATCACTCGCGCAGCGGCAACACGCGTGTGATTGCCGGAGTTCTTCAGCGCGCCCTGCACGCCGATCTGCATGAGATCCTGCCACAGACACCTTACCCGGCTGATTATCTCCAGATGGTTGAACAGGCAAGCAACGAGCGTAAAAACGGGTTCAACCCGCCGCTACTGAATGATTTAGCGGAGATAAAACCCTATAAAACGCTCTACCTCGGCTACCCCATTTGGGGCATGAGTTTGCCTTCCATCGTCCGATCTTTTTTAACGCGCCATGATTGGTCAGGGATAACGATTGTGCCCTTTATCACGCATGGCGGCTATGGCATCGGCGACAGCCTGACCGTGCTGGCACAATCTGCGCCAGGTGCCCATCTGTTACCCGCTTTTATTATGCAGGCCGATCAGGAACGCCAGACCATGGAAAAAACCCTCGGCTGGCTGGTAGCAGCGCAACATAAAAGCTAACTCTTAGGATGCTTCAGCAGGTATGGTATAGTGGTGAAGGAATAAACAGGAGGATGTATGAAACATACCCCAGTAAATGCTGAAAATCTTTCGGGCATGTTAACTAAGGCCCGTAAAGCTGGAACCGTGCGTATTGAAGGTGGCACTTACGATGAGCGCCGTGCACAGTTCATGAAAGACGTCCTGGGAATGGATGACAATCGTATGGTTGAAGGAACGACCCGTGGCCAGAAGAAAAAAGATTTCGCACGTTGAAACCAGTGCCCTCTTCAGAGCCATCAGTGCTGAATATGGCTTTGATAATGAGGTCGTGCTCTCTTACTTCCAGGATATTGATGAACTCCAGCAGCTGTGGGAAACAAACAATGAAGTTTGGGTATATTCACAGGGCGAAAAACACCAACATGGCTGGTTGAAGGAATCACATCTGAAAGGTGACGGCAGCCTGGTCCCTCTTTATATCGGTCTACACCATACCCGCGTACTTGATGACAAAGATGAACATGATCCTCTGCTCGTCGTTTCCTTTGAAGAACGAGAGGGTCTTGAACATCCAGTTCTGCTGATCCTCACCATGATCGACCATTCCGATATGTTTGGTGAAAAGGGTGCGGCAAAACATAATACGCAGCAGATGCACCTTATTCATAAAAAATTGGATTGTCTGGTTAATGGAATATTTCCGGCTGATGAAAGCTAGAGGATTAGCTAACTAAAATGGGCCTCATCATTGACGATGAGGCCCTTTCCTTTCAGCTATCAGAACGAGGTGGTCACACCCGCATAATACGCGCGGCCTGGCTCGTTGTAGGTCGAAGCCCCTTCGTTTTCACGATAGATTTGCTTGTTCAGCAGGTTGCTGATACCGACGTTGAAACGCAGGTTTTTGTTGTACTGATAGTTCAGTCCGGTACCAAAGATGGCGTAGGCACCCACCTCATTTTCCGACAACCCGCTGGCTTCCTTACGGATTTCAGCTGTGGTACGCGGATGCTGGCGACCATACATCGTCCAGCTCAGGGTGGCGGACAGTGCATCGGTCATCTGCCAGTCCAGCCAACTGTTCACCGTGTATTTCGGGATCAGAGAGAGTGGATTCCCGGTCGACTTATATTTCGAGGTAAACATATAAGTCGCATTGGTACGCCAGTTCAGGGTGTCTTCCACCAGCGGGATGGTCAGGTTGGCCTCAAGACCCTGAGTCAGCGCCTTGCCACCATTCTGCCACTGATAAATATCATAGGTTGATGAATACCAGGAGCTGGCTACATTCACCGTTCCCAGAGACGTGTCGCCGGCCACGATCTTATTCTGATAATCGTTGCGGAAATAAGTCAGGCCCGCGCTGTAACCTTCATCAGTCCATTGCAGCCCAACCTCTTTGTTAACGCTGATTTCAGGTTTCAGATCGCTATTACCCATCAGATAACAGCCGTTGCTGCCTCCAACGTTACAACCGTTGCCACTGCTTGCCAGCAGATAACCTTCACTGGACTGATACAGGTTGGGTGCTTTGAACACACGGGCAATACCGGCTTTCAGTGTAAGGTGATCACCCAACTCCTGCTGAATGTTCAGGCTCGGGCTCCAGTTGCTGCCAAAGCGATCGCTGTAGTCAAAACGCAGCCCCGGGATCAGCGTGGTGGAGTCGAAGGCATCAATGGTGTCTTCCAGGTAAATGGCGCTCAGCTCCTGGCTGTTTTTGCTGCTGCGCTGCGACGGATCGCCGGATACACCGTTGATATCAATGCCGGTCGCGTCCGTTTCCTGCATCGATGCCGGATCGTTCAGCTGTTCCTTATTCCATTCACCGCCGAGCGTCAGGGTGTTATCCACCAGCAGGGTGAAGGGAATGGTGTACTCATTATTGACGCGCCAGGTTTTATAACGGCTGGTGTTATAGGTGTCGCTGTTGATCATCCCTTCCACTTTACCGGTTGAACCTTCATCCAGACGGGTGTTGTGGGTGTCTTCATAACTCAGAGTCAGTTTTGACTGGCCCCAGTCCCAGATGCCGTTATGGGTCACGCTGTAGGACTGGCGGTACATACGGTTGGTTTCCTGACCGTATAAGGTCGGTACCAGGGTACTCAGGTTGCTGTTGCTGTACTGGGTATCACCAGCATAGATATTGCCCTGCCGACTGTAAGCGTAGTTAAAATCCATGTACTGCTGCGGATTGATCTTCCACTGTACTGCGGTGTTGATATCGCGGTTGCGCACCCCTTCGCGACCCGCCGCATAAGAACCGTTTTCGTTGGTGTTGATATCGTAGGCGTCAGCGTCCGTCTTGTTGATGTTGCCATACAGGCGCATGGTCAGCACATCATCGATCAGCGGGCCGCTCAGGCTGAAGTTCATGCGTTTGGTCGCACCTTCATCCTTGTCTTCCGGTTGGTTGGTGTAGAGCGATAACGAGCCATGCCAGTCGTTCGTCGGGCGTTTGGTGACGATATTCACCACCCCGCCCATCGCCCCGGAGCCATAGTGCGCAGCAGCCGGGCCACGTAACACATCGATATGATCCACCATCTCCGGTGGCACCCAGTTGCTGTCGCCACGGGTGTCTCGCTCGCCGGTACGGCTGTAACGTACAGAGCTGCGCGAAGATACCGGCACGCCATCAATCAGGATCAGGGTGTTTTCCGGCCCCATACCGCGAATATCAATCTGGCGGTTGTTGCCACGACTTCCGGTCGCACTGTTGCCGGTTAAATTCACACCCGGCATCTTGCGAATGATTTCGGACAGGTCGTTAACCGGTGGGTTGCGTTCGAGGTCTTCTTTGGTGATCAGCGATGCGCCAGGCTGTTGCTTAAGTTTCTCTTCGGCTTTGGCCGACACCACCATGGTGTCTTCGTTGGTCGGATTGACCGTCGGTGCAGTGGTGGTTTTCTTTGCGGTGTCAGAGGTCGTTTTGGTTACCGCCTCCTGCTCCTGTAACGATAAAACATTCGTTGGTGTTTCGGCTGCCAGAGAGTAGCCACTGTGGATGACCAGCCCAATCAGTAATGACAGGGTCGTTTTCCTTTTTCCAATTAAGTGAGACATTTTGTTACGTCCAGTTATTATTTTCCATACTCAGAAATGAGCATGCGAATAATTATCATAATCATTCCTATTTTTGACATAAACGAAACAAACTGACACACCTAATCGCATTGAGTTACGTCCTTTATCTCAATCCTGATGATAATCGCCGGACTATTAAAATTATGGATAAAATAAGGAGATACGAATAAGAAAGGGAGCAATCAGCGTGATCCAATGTAAACGCGTTTATGAATTAGCCTCCCCCGCGGATGGTTATCGGGTACTGGTTGATCGACTCTGGCCGCGCGGGCTGAAGAAAACTGACCTGCAATACGATGAATGGAACAAAACCCTGGCACCGTCGACAGCGTTGCGTAAAGCGTTTCACGCTGATTTGATCGATTTCACCGCGTTTCGTACTGAGTATATGCAGGAGCTTGACGGGCTGCGGGAGGAAGGGTGTCGGTTGGTGGCGAGGGGTAACGTTACGCTGTTATATGCCACCCGCAATACGACACAAAACCACGCTGAAGTACTGGCGGAATGGCTGCGCTCGCTGGCGTAGATGACAAACAACAAAAGCGCCAAATGGCGCTTTTGTTGTATCTAATACCCTATCAGTTATTCACTGCATAACCGCTGCAGTGTCATAGCGTGGATAATCAGTGTAGCCGGTCGCCCCGCCACCAAACAGCGTGGATGGATCGCTGACGGTCGCCAGTGGCAGATTCCCGGCAATACGTGCAGGCAGGTCCGGGTTGGCGATAAACGGACGTCCAAAGGCCACCAGATCTACCCACCCCGCCCGCAGATAGGTTTCGGCTTTTTCCACCGTGTAATTGCCGGCAACAATCAGTGCGCCACTGAACGCCGCACGCAACGACCTGCGGAAGCTATCCGGGATAGTGGGCGCGTCATCCCAATCGGCTTCTGCCAGGTGGATAAAGGCAATGCCTTTTTCATTGCACCATTGCGCCAGAGCGAGGATGGCGTCTACCGCTTCAGGATCGTCCATACCGCGTTGAGTAATAAACGGTGCAAGGCGGATACCGGTACGTTGTACACCAATCGCATCGCTGATGGCCGTCAGCACCTCCTGCGCAAACCGGATACGGTTGCTGAGCACGCCACCGTATTGATCGGTGCGCTGGTTTGAAGTACGCCGCAAGAACTGGTCCACTAAATAGCCATTGCCACCATGCACCTCAATACCATCGAAACCAGCATCGATGGCGTTAAGCGCTGCCTGGCGATATTGATTAATCACCGCCTGGATATCCTGTTGCGTCATCTCGCGCGGCACCGGACAGTCAATCATCTGCCCCTGGCCGTTGTCATCGACAATCCACACTTGCCCGTCAAACGGAATGGCAGACGGAGCAAGCGGCTGCCCGTCGGGATGAAAAGAGGGATGGGACATGCGCCCAACATGCCACAGCTGCGAAACGATTTTGCCACCATGACGGTGCACCGCATCCGTGACCAGACGCCAGCCCGCCCGCTGTTCCGGCGTATGCATGCCGGGAGTCCAGGAATACCCCTGCGCCTGCGGAGAGATTTGCGTCGCTTCGGTAATGATCAACCCTGCCGTCGCACGCTGCTGATAATATTCCGCCATCAGGGCGGTGGGGATATTACCCGGTTGCGCTGTTCGCGCCCGTGTCATTGGTGCCATAACGATACGATTTGTCAGCGTCATGCCGCCCAATTGCGTTGGCTGTAACAACATTTTCTCTGTCATTGCTGGGTGCCTCGGTAATAGAAAACGTTGACACTAAGCCTTTCCAGGTATTTTGATAATACCGAACAAAACTGAATCTCTGTTCGGAAAAGCTGAATAATATGGGCAAACTTGAAGACCTGACGTTGTTGGTGCAGGTGGTTGAAGCGGGAGGGTTGGCAGCGGCTGGCCGCCGTATGAACCTGTCACCGGCGACCATGAGCGCACGCCTGAAAGCACTGGAGGAGCGTTATCAGACGCGCTTTTTCCATCGTTCGACCCGTGCGATTTCGCTCACCCGGGTGGGTGAAGAGTTCTATCAATCAGCACTGCGCGTGCTGGAGGAGATGGAGCAGGCCGAAGCAAAATTGGCGCAGCAGGAGGGCGTGCTGAGCGGGACGTTACGCATCTCGGCACCGTCGGATTTTGGTCGCCAGTACCTTTCACCGGCCCTGCTGGCGTTTTCCCGCCTACACCCCGGCGTCAAAAGTACGCTATTGCTGAGCGAGGAAATCGAAGACCTGATTGCGCAACGGCTGGATATGAGCATCCGCTTTGGCAATTTGCCCGACAGCAATCTGATCAAACGCGATATCAAACCTAATCACCGGGTGTTGGTGGCCTCACCCGCGTATCTCGCTACCCAGGGTGCGCCGGGCCATCCGCTGGAACTGCCCCAGCATCGCTGCCTGATCATGGAACAGCGTGGTTCGTTACTCAACGTGTGGCGCTTTGCAGTAGCGGGAGAGGTCAGGACGCTGGAAATCAGCCCGGCGATGATCACCGATGATGGCGCACTGATTCGCGAGTGGGTGCTGGCAGGCGCGGGTATCGCCAGCAAGTCGTGGTGGGATGTAAAACGCGATGTGGAACAAGGGAAACTGGTGGTGCTGTTTGGCGATCACTTTATCGGTTTTAGCCGCAATGACAGCCATCAGGTAGGATTACAGTTCGTTTACCCACAGCGGCGCTTTCAGCCGTTACAGGTGGCGGCATTCAGTGATTTTTTTATTGGCTGGCTGGAACAGAACTGAGAACGCAGATTAATTCGTTAAAATACCGAAAAAATCCACTTTAAAATTTTGCTTCTGTCTATCATTCCCAGATTAAAACCACAGTAACGCGGTGATAAAACAGGAACCGATGCAATGAATGCAATAAGAAACCGAATATTAGGATGGCTGGTAGCCACAGGTGTCATGCTGCTTGCGACGCAGGTCAATGCGAACGTGAACTTCGCCGTTGTGAAGCCGGTGATGGACTGTGGCCAGTTAGCTGCCGTCAACCTCAGTGATAAAATTGGCGCGAAAGTGACCATTACTGCTGCAACGCCACTGAAAACGGACAAAGGCACCTATTGTCAGGTCAAAGCCACCATCGCCCCGGCGATTGGAGTCGAGGTGGCACTGCCGCAACAGCAGTGGACGCAACGCTTCTTACAGGTGGGATGCGGTGGGTTATGCGGCCAGATCAATCTCAGCCCGGCGAATGCCAACGGTTGTGCACCGGCCACTCAGGGCGAATTTGTCGTCGCGGCGACTGATATGGGCCATAGCGGCGGCATGATGGATGCCAGTTGGGCGGAAGATCCACAAAAACGCATTGATTTTGCGTATCGCGCCAATCATCTCACCGCACAGCTGGCAAAAGCCTTGATCCAGGCATATTACGGCCAGGCGCAAAAATACGCCTATTTTATGGGCTGCTCTGATGGCGGGCGTGAGGCGTTGATGGAAGCACAACGCTTCCCGGATGATTTTGATGGCATCAGCGCCGGGGCACCGGCAGCGTTTTTCCAGTTCCAAAACTCCTTTTTCCACGGCTGGAATGTGGTCGCCAATCAGCGTGCGGACGGCAGCGCGATCCTGCTGCAAGACCGTCTGCCGATTCTGCATCGCGCCGTACTGGCACACTGCCCAACCCTGTCGGGTGTCAATGATGGCCTGCTGGCTAATCCCTATGCCTGCACCTTCTCCGCCAATTGGGTCAAGACCTGTGCCGCCAACCAGAGCGATAAATCAGACTGCCTGACCACAGAAGAAATTGGCGTTGCCGAAAAACTCTATCGGGGAGCTTACGACAGCGCAGGCAATCAATTTGTGGTGGCGGGTCTGCCACTGGGTTCAGAGTTACGCTGGCCAGTGCCCGCCAGCGCCGACGGCCATTCAATGTCGGAGATGATGGCACTGCCTGCGCTGCAATCGGTATTGTTGCCAGGTGGCAAGCAAAACATTACCTCGATGCGCGATTTCCCGCTGAACAAGCAAAATTTCGCTGCTGTTGCACAGCTGGCTCCGCTATACAACGCCACCAACACCAACCTGAGCCGCTATATGGAACGCGGTGGTAAGCTGATTATGTGGCACGGTTTGGCGGATGACTCGGTTAGCCCGGCGTTCTCCATTGCTTACTACCGTGGCGTTGAAGCTTATCTCGGTAAGCAAGCCACAGAAAAATTTATCCGCCTGTTTCTGCTGCCAGGGGTAGCCCACTGCGGTGGTGGTGAGGGGTTAGATCAGATAGATTTGTTGACGCCGCTGATGGCCTGGACCGAGCAGCAGGTTGCGCCGCAGGCGCTGGTGGCAGGTAAGTCAGCGCAACCAGCCAGTGCGGGAATGCCGCCGATGCCGCCACAAGGCAAAATGCCCGCTGGCGAGGCGAATGCCGCAGCGCATTTCCACGGCGTACAGCGCGCCAGTTCACCAGTAGCGTCGGCGATGCCGCCATTAAAAGCCACCCGACCGGTATTCCCTTATCCGTCTATCGCGCACTATACCGGGAAAGGATCGCCGGACAAGGCAGAGAATTATGTGGCGGTGAAATCGGCGGCCTATGACAATCTGGTGGTGGGTAAACCGGCCAGCGATTTTATTGGTCCAAATAATCAAAAAAACTATGTCGTGGACGGCGCTGACTTGAAAGTGCAGTAAGCATGGTAGCCCCGATTCGTCCGCCGAATAGGGGCTACGTTCATGAAAGCTGGTCTAACCAAACCAGACCGTCTCCGGTGGTCGTAACGGGCCGATATTCGCACCCTACCCAGCCCTGATAGCCGAGACCGATTAGCTCGCCGAAAATATAGCGCCAGTTCAACTCTCCCGTGCCCGGCTCATTGCGGTTGGGTGAGTCAGCCACCTGCACATGTTTGATATAAGGGAAATACTGGCGCATTTTCGCGCTGACATCCCCTTCGCTACGTTGCGTGTGGTAGATATCAAACAGCAGCCCCACATTAGTCGCTGAAGCCGCTTCAATCACCTGCAGCGACCTGGCCTGAGTCGTTAACAACGAACCGGGCAGGTCATAATGGTTGACCGCCTCCAGCACCAGCGTGACGCCACTGCCTGACGCCTGCTCGGCTGCCCAGCTCACGTTATTCACCAGCGTCTCGAAAGCCTGCGCGTCAGCCACCTCTGGCTGCTTGATCCCGCCTTGCAAATGAATAAACTCACACGCCAGCCCGCTGGCATACTCTAAAGCCGAAGCAAAATCAGCCCGAAATGCCGCCACACTGTCAGGATGACAGGCCTGGCCTGACGACTTTACCGTGCCGGGTTGTCCCACCGGCGTGTTAATCAAGAGTTGTTTTAATCCACTGTTATCAAGCAGTTTTCTCACCTCAGCCAGCGGCCAACTGTAAGGCCACGGAAATTCTACCGCCTTAAACCCGGCAGCGGCGGCCGCGTCATAACGCTGTTCGAAGGGCAATTCCGTGAAGAGCCATTTTAGATTGGCGCTAAATTTGAGTTTGCTGTGCATGCTGCATTCCTTATTGGCCGCGTAGGGTAGCGACAGCTTTAGAGAAGAAGTCTTCGCTGCCAAAATTGCCTGACTTCAGGGCTAAAGCAATGGGATGTTCTCCCGGAGAGACAAGGGCTGGCACGCCAGTATCAATCTCTTCACCAATCTTCAGCTCACCAAGATTCAACGCACTGACCACCGCACCTGAAGTTTCACCGCCGCCCACCACCAGCCGCCGAATGCCCGCCGCGACCAGCGCCTGCGCCGTTTTGCCAAACAACGCGTCAAGTGTGGCAGAGACAGTTTCGCGTCCATAGACGTCCTGCGCGCGGAGTACATCCGCTTTATCGCCGGAGGTGAACACCAGCGGCGATTTCCCTTCATTCGCCTGGATAAATGACACCAACTGCTCGGCGCGAATAGCCCCTTTCATCACCTCATCAACACTGACCATCATCACCGGATGTGCTTTGGCATGTGCGGCGATCTGCCGCAATGTGGTACCGGAACAGCTCCCGACCAGAATCGCTTCAGGGCCGTCAATCTCAGGCACAACACTGCCAACCCCCGCCGCCAGACCACGTTGAATGAAGTTATGGGGCAAACCGATGGCAATACCAGAACCGCCGGTCAGCAAGCGCGTATCGGCACAGGCCTTCCCGATGGCGATGAGATCCTCGTCTTGCAACGCGTCTATCACCGTCAGTGTCTCGCCCTGCGTAACGGCATGATCCAGCGCGGTACGAATCGCTGCCATCCCCCTCTGCACCACCGGCCATGCAATATGGCCGGGTTGGCTGGTCGATTGAGACTGCAACACGCGTCGGATGTCGGCGTCTTTCATCGGCGTTAACGGGTGGTGTTCCATTCCTGATTCATTCAATAACCGGTCCCGGACAAATAAATGCCCCTGATAGACGGTGCGGCCCATGGAAGGAAAAGAAGGACACACCGGCACCGCTTTCTGACCGAGGAAAGCGGCCAGCGCTTCCGCAACCGGGCCGATATTACCCTCTGCGGTGGAATCAAAGGTGGAACAGTACTTGAATACAATTTGACGACAGCCTTGGGCAATCAGCCATCTGCAGGCGGCGAGCGATTGCATTACCGCCTCTTTCGCCGGAATTGAACGGCTTTTCAGCGCGATAACGCCCGCTTCAACCTCAACGGCAGCGGGTTTTTCCGGGATGCCCAGGTACAACGTCGTGCGTAATCCCCCCTCGTGTGGCAGCCCTTTCGCCAGCGTGACGGCAATATCACTCGCCCCGGTGAAATCATCTGCAATCACCCCGATCAACATGATGTCGCTCCCTCTTGCGCCTTAACCAGCGATTTCATTAATTGCACCGCAGCATCTGGCGCACTTAAGACCGGGACAGCGACCTGCTCTTTTACCGCCGCTGCCGCGCGCGAAGTGGAGAAGTGCGCCAGCATAATGACATCGCAATCTGCCAGCTCAGGCGCACGGGCTGCCACCAGACGGTTGTGCGTCTCCGCATCCCCTTTGCGCAGCAGGTCAATCGCCTCTTCAACAATCAGGGTTTTTAGGGTGGCAGCGCTGCCGGTTTCAGCGACAAATTCATTAAACTCATCCGTCATGGTGGCCACCGCCGGAGCAAAGGTTGCCAACATCCCGATACGCTTACCCTGTTGCAGCGCCGCACGGAACATCGCTTCATTCGGTTTGAGCACCGGTATAGGGAATGCCGCTTTCATCTGGTCAATGGCCGGGCCAAAGGCCGAACAGGTGACGAGAATGCCTGCGGCCCCCATGTCATAACCATAGCGTCCCAGGCGAACAAAACGTTCTATCATCTCCGCGCTCAGATCCGTGGTACGAGCACGATCCAACGTTAGCCCGTCATCAAGCAGGTTAACCTGCTCTGCTTCAGGCCACAGTTGTTGAAAACTTTGATGGATCGGCTGCATCGCGACTGGCGTTGCATGTAAAAGCACAATTCTTTCCGACATTAGGTTCACCACTCTTCCGTCACTTAGCGACACAGCAGGCCATTGGCTGCATAAATGCGTTGGCATTGTTCACTCAGCAGATATTGAATAAACAACTGCGCCTTGACCTCATCGCCACAATCATTCACCACTGCCACCGAAAACGGTGTCAGTTGCTGGAGTTCATCCGGGAACGGACCCACGATGTCTATTCCCGGCACCACCATCAGTTCACTCATCTGCTGCACCGCGACATCTGCTTCACCGCTCACCAATTTTTCTGCGGTAAACCCTTGGCTGATTTTGGTGGCCCGTGGTTCAACTGCGGCCAAAATGCCGCGTTCGGCCATGACCTGCTGCAGATAGATCCCGCTGGCACCACCGAGGGAGTAACAGACCGAGCGGGCTGCACGCAGGGTGTCGAGGAAGCTCTGCGCAGTTGAAATATCCGGTTGGCCTGCACCTTGCCGCACCGCAACACCAAACAAGGCCGTGGCTAACGGGTAGCAATTTTCCGCCTTCACCACGCCTTTACTCACCAACCGGGCTAGCGCGTCATCGGTCGCGATCACCACATCCGCATGTTGGCCTGCTGCCAGTTTGCTTTCGATCACCGTGGTAGGACTCCACGCAAAATGGAGTTCGTCGCTGGCCGCGTAACCAGCCAATACCCCATTATCGAAAGGGGCGCGCACGGCCAGCGTGCTGAATATTGTCAAATTCTGAAGACCCATTGTTCCACTCCAGATACAGGAAAATAGTGAGATAACATGGCGTTACCAGCGGCAATCGAAGGTATCGAACAAGTCCTGCATCGCAGCCTGATCGAGCGCCTCGGGTTTAGGATCGGTCATCAGCCACAGCTTCGCGGTTTCTTCCAGCTCTTCCAGAATCTCCGCCGCTTTGGTTACCGTCGCCCCCCAGATCACCGGGCCGAGACGTTCCAGCATGATGCCTTTCACCGTCGCCGCAAGCTGAGCTGCCTGTTCCGCCACCAATGGCGAACCGGGACGGCAATAATCGATCAGCGGTATCCTGCCCACTTTCATCACCTGATAGGGCGTAATCGGCGGCAGGATCGCGGCTTTGCTCCACACCTTGCCCAGCGTCATGCCGACCAGATGGGTTGAATGGGTATGAACGATGCCATGCACCTCCGCGTTGTTCTGGTAAATGGTCCGATGCAGGGTCAGCGTCTTTGAGGGCTTGCCACCCTTCACCCACTCGCCGTCACTGTTCACCTTAGCGATCATTGCGGGTTGCAGCGCGCCGAGGCAGACATCGGTTGGCGTGATCAGCCAACCATCATCCAGTCGTGCACTGATATTGCCTGAACTGCCAACGGTGAATCCTCGCTGATGCAGGCTGAATCCTGTCTGGCATATTTCTTCACGAAGGGTGTTTTCATGAGACATCGTAATACCTTCCTTCTTCAACAACTTAGTTAGATTCAGCTCGCGACGGCGTGGGGGTTGAACCTACCCCGCTATTGGAATCCGGTGCATTCAGCGGCTCGATTTTTCCAACGATAAAGATGTAGGACAGCGCGCCAATCAGGCAGATGACACCGGTGGCAATCAGCGGCACCTCAAAGGAGCCGTTGTTCAGCGACAGCATGATGCCGGTAAACGAAGAACTGATAATGCCAGCCAGGTTGCCTGCGAAGTTCTGAATACCACCAATGGTGCCGACATATTCAGTGCTGGGCGCGACGTCGGCGGGCAGGGACCAGACCACGGCAGCCGCGAACGCAATGCTGGCATACGAAATCGAGAGCAAGGTGATGATCAGCGGAATGCTGTTGGTGTAAGTGGCAAAGCTAATCACTGAGGACAGCAGCAACCCGAATACCAGACAGGATTTGCGTGCAAAGGTCAGACTCATGCCCTTACGGTACATCCAGTCTGACAAGTAGCCCCCCAGCATACTGGCTGGGATTCCCACCAGCGGCGGGATCATGCCCAGCGTACCCAACTGCTTGAGAGAAAAACCCTGACTTGCCATCAGATAGGAAGGAAACCAGGTCAGAAAAAAGCTGAGTGCAATGTTCAGGCAGAAGAACGACAGCATCATTCCCCACATGGTGCGATAGCGGAACAGGAACAACCACGCTTTCTTCTCAGTGCCTTGCTTCTTCGCCGGACCGCGATCGGCGATCAGGTTGTCACGTTCTTCTGCATTAAGCCCGGCTTTCAGTTCGGGTGTGCGATAAATGATGTACCAGGCCACCGCCCAAATGATCCCCAGCACGCCGGTGACGATAAACGATGTTTCCCAATCCCATGTTGTGATGATCCAGGCGACCAGCGGCAGCGCCAACGCTGACCCGGCACGTGGACCGGCATTGAAAATCCCACTCGCCGTGGCACGATCCTTTTTGGGAAACCAGGAATAGACCACTTTTGCACAACCCGGATGTCCACCCGCTTCACCAATGCCCAGCAGCATACGCAAGCCCATCATCGAAACCAGCCCACGACCAAACGCCGTCAGAACCGTAAACACCGACCACCAGGCGACCGCAATGGTTAAACCAATGCGCTCACCAAAGCGATCGAGCAGGCGGCCGACCGGAATTTGCATCAATGCATAGGTCCAGAAAAAGGCTCCCATGATCAGCCCCATGCTGACATCATCCAGCCCGAGGTCATGCTTAATATGTGGTGCGGCGACAGAAAGATTGACACGGTCAATATAATTGATCGCCATGGCAATAAAGCACATGATGATCATAAACCATCTTATTTTAGGGTAGTTACGCATTATTGTTTTCCTGTGAATTGAAGCGTAAAGCATAAGAAGCCCCTGCCAGAGGTAAAATCGGGCAGTATCAACGGCACTTCACTGATTAAGTTGCGACAATTTTTAATTCTACACCTGATTTACTGATGCTCTCTTTGGCATCTTTCGGTAAAAATGCATCGGTAATAATCATATCCATTTGATGAAGAGGGCAAATAGAATAAAGCCCGTACTTACCGTATTTACTGCTATCAGAAAGCAAAATTTTCTTGGTTGATGCCTCAATAACCGCCTGTTTCACCACCGCCTTTTCTTCATAAGGCGTGGAGATACCACGCGTCGCGTCCCATGAGCTGGAGCTGATGAAAGCCACATCGATATTCAGCGTGCGGATAAAATTCGCCGCGCTGATCCCTACAGACGAAAAGTTTCTTTTATCCACCAGACCACCGGTATGAAAAAGTTTAATTTGCGCTTTATTCATCAAATATTGGCTGATGGAAAAATCATTCGTAATGATAGTGGTATTAAATTTTTCCCCAAGGTGTTTGGCCAGTTCGAAGGTGGTGGTACCCGCATCAACGTAAATAACCAGGCCTTCATCAATAATGTCAGCGCCGGCTTTCCCCAATAATTGTTTGGTACGATGGTGAATCATCGCTTTATCGCTGTAACCCATTTCATGGCGCAGAATATCGTTTAACTTTATTCCGCCACTGACGATGACCACTTTACCCTCTTTTTCCAACATCAGGATGTCGCGCCGAATCGTCATATGCGAAACGTTCATCATCTCTGCCAGACCATTGATGGACGCGGTATGGTTCTCATAGACGTAGCGGTAGATAAAATCCTGTCTCTCATTGGGGATCACGCTGTCACCTTATTATTGAAATTTATCTGCAATGACATCAGCTGTCGCTTCGTGTCCTGATGACATATTCTTGCGCACATAAATTCACAAATGAATGATGGTTATCACACATTTGCATCAGCACGATAAATCACAACGCGATGATAGATAGGGATTTTTATCAATTACATTGTTCACACGCTAATGTGAAAGATGGGAAGTAATGGGAAAACCTGATCGCATTTTGTGAAATCAGGTTAAGTCAGCAGCGAGGGTGAAGCCTGGTGGCTGGGGTGATCACTCTGCCCGATTCAGCCGCCATACCAGCGTCTGCCGGGCATGAGCCACTCTGGGCTGGCGCAATGCGCTGGCCAGCCACACCAGGTTATAGCGAATCTCGGTATCTCCCACCGGAGCCTGGAGCGCCACCAGCTCGCCCTTCTCAATCTGCTGCTGGCACAGAAACAGCGGCATCACCGACCAGCCAAATCCCTGCACCAGCAAACTCCGCTGGCCGCGTAAATCCTGGCCGACCATCGCCGGAAGTAACGTCGAGTAACTGATACGGTTTTTTTCCAGCCAGTGGTCGATCAACGACAGTTCCAGGTTATACGCCAGCAACGGCTCTTGCAGTATATCGGTGGCAAAGTTGGGGCTGGCATTGAGCCGTGATGCCACGCCCGGTGAAGCGACTGCCAGCACCTTATCACGAAAAATCACCTCGCCTTTTAAGCGGCTGTCCGTCACCGGATGGGCGGTGATGCCTAAATCACAGTGCCCCTCTACCACCATTTGCGTCACCATCGGCCCATCTCCGGTATGCATATGCACCCTGATGCCGCTCTCCAGCAGTGGCAACAACTCTCCGGCCAGCTTATCTGCCATAAAATCGGCGTGGCCGATAATTTGCAGCGTCCCGCTAACGTCCATTGAACGCGCTCTCGCCGATGCCAACGCTGACTCTGCCGTGTCGAGGCTGCTGCCAATATCCGCCGCCAAATCTTCCGCTGCAGGCGTAGGTATCACCCCTTGTGGTTGGCGTTCAAACAGCGGTCGCCCGATCGCCACTTCCAGCCCACTGATGTGCTGAGAAACCGCAGGTTGCGTCAGGTTGAGCGCTCTGGCGGCTCCAGAGATGGAACGCTGACGGTAGACCTCCATAAAGGTACGTAAACGGACCAGTGACATAACACCCCATAAATAAATTTATACCCCCACGAAAATAGCCTTGTTAGCCAGCAAAATCCAGCACGGGTAAGCTCAGCGCATCTTAATCAGTGACCCGATTCGACAGGACAACATGATGAACCCGACCCAACACGATCAGCAGTTGCTGCACATCCTGCGCAACATGAAAAACGCCCATTTACAGGCGGGGGCCGCCTCTGCGGCATTACGTCGCGACCGTTTGCAACGCAGCATCGCGCTGATTCGCGATAATCATGCAGCGATCGCTGAGGCGATTAACGCCGATTTCGGCCATCGCAGCGCTTATCAGACACTGGCGGCCGACCTGGTCACCACCATCAATATGCTGCAACATTCCGCCGATAATCTCGAAGCCTGGATGGCAGCGGAAAACGCGGAAGTGCCGGTTGCTGGCATGCAGGCGTGGATTGCACCGCAACCGTTGGGTGTGATCGGCATTATCAGCCCGTGGAATTTCCCGATTAACCTCGCCTTTGGCCCCCTGGCGGGCGTATTTGCCGCCGGTAACACGGCGATGCTGAAACCTTCCGAGCTGACGCCAAAAACCTCCGAGCTGCTGGCAGAGCTGGTCGCACGCTACTTTGATCCCCAGGAGCTGACCGTGGTGCTGGGTGATGCTGATGTCGGTCAGGCCTTCAGCCGTCTGCCTTTCGATCATCTGGTGTTTACCGGTAGCACCAGCGTGGGCAAACACGTCATGCGTGCGGCAGCGGAAAACCTCGTGCCGGTCACGCTGGAACTGGGGGGTAAGTCGCCGGTGGTGGTCGATGTGGATGCCGATCCGGCCCTGGCTGCAGCCAGAACCTTGACCATCAAAACGTTTAATGCCGGGCAGATCTGCATCTCTCCCGATTATTTGCTGTTGCCTGAAGGGGCCGAAGACGCGTTTGTCAGTGCCGCCCGTCGCTTTATGCAACTGACGTTTCCGACCGTGCAGTCGAACCCGGATTACACCGCTATCATTAGCGATCGCCATTATCAACGGCTGGTCACGCTGCTGGAGGACGCGAAAAATAAAGGTGCACGCATTATCAGTCTGGCCCCCGAGGGCGAACCGGCTTTCGATGCCCACAGCAGGAAAATCGCCCCACATCTGATTCTTGCCGTCACAGAAGAGATGGCGGTGATGCAGGAGGAGATCTTTGGTCCGCTGTTGCCCATCAAAACCTGGTCAACCTCGGTCAATAAAGCGATTGATTATATCAACGCGCATCCTCGCCCGCTGGCGGCCTACTATTTTGGTAACGATGCGCAACGTCAACAACAGATGGCGCAGCGCACCACCTCGGGCGCATTGGTGATTAATGACGTCATGACCCATGCTTCTCTCGACAGCTTACCGTTCGGCGGCGTCGGGGCATCCGGTATTGGCGCATACCATGGCATTCACGGTTTCCGCCGTTTCAGCCATGCCAAACCCGTGGTTGTTCAAGACGAGGCAGGCACCACTAACCTGCGACTGCGCGCCCCTTATCAGGACAAGATGGCGTTACTCACATCGCTGCTGGTTAAACAACAGTAACTTATTGTGTAGAAAGAGGATTTATCATGAAAGTGTTAATGGTACTGACATCCCACGATGCGCTGGGAAATACCGGTAAAAAAACCGGATTTTGGCTGGAAGAGTTTGCTGCACCTTATTACGTGTTTAAAGACGCGGGAGCCGAGATCGTGCTGGCTTCACCGGCAGGCGGGCAACCGCCACTCGATCCGAAAAGCGATCTACCTGATTTTCAGACCGCAATGACGGAGCGCTTTAAAGCCGACCCTGCCGCGCAACAGGCGCTGGCAACCACGGTGAAACTGGATACCGTTGATCAGACCACTTTTGATACCGTGTTCTATCCTGGCGGTCATGGCCCACTGTGGGATCTGGCAGAGTCCGCCCAGTCAATTAGCCTGATTGAGTCATTTGACCGCGCCGGTAAACCGATTGGTTTCGTCTGTCATGCGCCGGGAGCATTGCGTCATGTCAAAGCCGCCAGTGGCGAACCATTGATCAAGGGTAAACAGGTCACCGGCTTTACCAACAGCGAAGAAGCCGCTGTGGAACTGACCGACGTGGTGCCGTTTCTGATCGAAAACGAGTTTATCGCTCTGGGCGCGCACTATAAGAAAGGCGCTGACTGGATGCCGTTTGTGGTTGAGGATGGCAATCTGATTACCGGTCAAAACCCGGCCAGCTCAGAAGAAGTGGCAAAACGCCTGCTCAGCAAGCTGGCTGGCAACTGATTACTGATTTTTGGCAAATGTTATGCAAATACGGCAGTTGGTACGCTGCCGTCCCCATCTTACCCTCCTTTTAATCATAAACATTAAAAGGAACGGCCATGCACACTCGACGTCCATTACTGGCAGGCGCACTGCTGCTCACTGCCCTTTTCTCGCTAACCACCCAGGCAGAAGAAACCTTACGTATTGGCTATCAAAAATCGTCAACGCTGCTGACATTGATTAAACAGCGCGGCGATTTGGATAAGACATTGGCCGATCAGGGGATAAAGGTGAGCTGGCATGAGTTTTCCAGCGGCCTGCCATTGCTGGAAGCCCTTAATCTGAACAACGTCGATCTCTCCGCCGATGTCGCCGATACCGTACCGGTGTTCGCCCAGGCCGCAGGTGCCGATCTCACCTATTATGCGCGAGAAACACCGTCACCCACGGCGCAGGCGATTCTGGTTCCGGCTGACTCGCCGATCAAAAGCTTGCAGGACCTGAAAGGTAAAAAGATCGCGGTGACCAAAGCGGCAGGTAGCCATTACCTGCTGATCGCCGCACTGCACAAGGCCGGACTGACATTTAGTGACGTTAACGCCGCCTGGCTGACACCGGCCGACGGACGCGCGGCCCTGGAGAATGGTAGCGTTGATGCCTGGGTCAGTTGGGAACCCTTCGTCACCAGTGCGCAGGTGGAGCAACACGCGCGCGTACTGGTGAACGGTAAAGGGTTGGCAAGCTATCAGCGTTACTATCTGGTCTCGACACCTTACGCCAAAGCACATGCTCAGGTACTGAACACGGTGTTTAACGCATTGAATCAGGAAGCCGCATGGGTGAAAGCCCATCCTGCAGCTGCGGCAAAAATCCTGTCGCCGCTATGGGGAAATTTGCCGGTCGCCACCGTGGAGCAGGCGAACGCCCAACGTAGTTATCAGGTTGAGCCGGTGAAACGCAGCGACCTGGCCGAACAGCAGAAAATTGCCGATGCATTTTATGCGGCAAAGCTGTTACCGAAGCGGATTGATGCGCAAGATGTGGGGACGTGGCAGCCGGAAACTCCGTAATTCGGGCGGTTCAGAATCCGTGAATAATGAAGTGTGACGTTCTGCTGGCGTGGTTTAAGCACCGCGTTGGGTGTTACCTGTGTAATTCACACAGCATTCTGCACTCAGGGATACGCATTTCTGACGCAGACCGTTTTAGCAACCTCACAGGGGGCAGCTGCCCCCTCCTCTCACCCCACAATCACCCGCACAATATCATTCACGATCTTCTGTCCCTCTATCCGGGTACAGACGCGAACATTGGCAGGCGTGTCGCGCAGCGGCACGGTTTGCCCGAGGGTTAAGCGCCCCTGGGTTTCAATGCCAATCGCCATCTCAGCAAATTCACCGATCGCGTCATCAGCGGCAACAGCCACCGCCAGCGGATCGTAAAGCACGCAACCTTCTGACCAGTCAAACATCGGTGCGTCGAAATAGCAGGCACACACCTGCTTAAACAACGCCGTCAGCGGCTGCGCATCACTCAACCCTTGCAGATGCTCGCGGGTTAACACCAGCCCCGCTGCGGCGTTGGTGACATCGAGACTGACCATCGCAAGTGGAATCCCCGAGCGGAAAACGATATCAGCCGCCTGTGGGTCAAACCAGATATTGCACTCCGCCACCGGGGTAATGTTGCCGCGCCCCCAGGTGGCATCCAGTCCCAGCGCACCCGCCATCATCACCACCTGTTTAATCAGCGGAGCGATGTCCGGCGCTTTCAGCAACGCCAGCGCCAGGTTGCTCTGCGCACCAATGCACACCAGGGTGATCTCCCCCGGATGTTGGCGCACCAAATCGATAATCAGCTCGCTGGCATGCTGGCCGCAGTGGGCGGCATCCGCTTCCGGTAACGCGATACTGCCTGCACGCCCGCGCGGCCCGGCATAGGCTTTCTGCAACAATTCAGGCAGGGTGCCGCTCATCGGCACCGCCTGCCCTACCGCCACCGGAATGTCTGTGCGCCCTGCCACTTGTAAAATACGGGTGGCACAGCGCGCGCCCAGCAGCGGCGGGCAATTGCCGAACACGGTGGTGATCGCCATCAGTTCCAGACGTGGGTCCTGCAATGCCAGCATAATGGCGATGGGATCGTCGGCGTCAGTGCCGGGGATCCCGATCGCCGGATCGGTATCAATAATGATTTTACGTGCGCTCACGGCTGCCTCCCTTTACAGGCCCATCTTGATCAATTTAGGCAGATTGTCTTTATCGAGGCTTTCAAGATTCTGGCCGTACAGGGTATGGTTAGCTGCATCGACCTTCATTTTGCCCATACCTTCAATCTCAGTGCTTGCCGTGATCGGCTTGTTCTCAGCCACCATTTTTCCGATACGGACGAACAGCTCTCCGGCGGTCATCGGGTTCCAGATATAACCGCCCTTGATATCGCCACTGCGTACCAGTGACGCGGCCTGACCAGGGCTGTAAGCCCCCACCACGCAGACTTTATCTTTAGCATTGCGTCGTTGCACCGCACGTCCCGCACCTACCGGCCCCGGTGAACCGAATGCCATCATGCCTTTGAAATCAGGGTATTTACTCATCATCTCGTTGGTGACGCGCATGGAGTCATCCACCGATTCGCCGGTGCCAAACAGGTCGCCAACCTGCTGCATTTTCGGGTAATGCGCTTTCTGGTAATCAATCGCCGACTGTGCCCACTGGCGATGCAGCGGAATGGTCAGGCTGCCGACGATAATCGAGTACTGGCCCTGCTCTTTCATGCACTCGGCCATCAACTGCATATGGCGCTCACCAAACGTTTTGGCATCCACCAGTTCAAAATCCCAGTCAGCGTATTTCTGCTCCGGGGATTCATGCACGATCACTTTAATACCTGCATCTTTGGCTTTTTTCAGCACCGGCTCCAGTGCCGCTGGATCAACCGGCACAACGCCAATAATGTCGACCTTTTGTGCAATCAGATCTTCAATCGCCTTCACCTGTTGCGCCGGGTCCTGCACCGTCGGCCCGACTTGCCAGGCATTAACACCTTCTTTCGCGGCCTCTTTTTTGATGCCTTCTTCCATCGAGTTAAACCAGGCGTTGCCACCCACTTTGACCACCACCCCCATTTTCAATGGTTCGGCGGCCAGCGCATGCCCACTGAGGGCGAGGGAGATCAGCATTGCTGCGATTTTTTTCATTGTTTGCTCCGTTATTGTCTGTGTAGGGTACTGCGTTTAAAACCGGTTCTACGGCGTGGCGGCAGCAGACACACCGATCTCGCTGATCGCCAGTTCCGGGAACTGCTGCATGCGTTTTACGGCGTCGTCGTAGCGCGGCATGGAGTTCGCTGCCCCGGCACGTTCGACGCATACCGAGGCATACGCCGAAGCGAACAGCGCCGCCTGCTCCAGCGGTTCACCCGCCGCCAGACGTGCCGCCAGTGCGCCGTTAAAGGAATCGCCCGCTCCGGTACTGTCCACTGGCTGCGCCGGGAAAACCGGCACCAGCAACATACGTTCACCGGTCGAGAGTAGTGCGCCCTGAATGCCGAGGGTGATGATCAACTGGCGCACCCCTTTGCCGTGCAGAATCTGCGCCGCCACCTGCGCGGAAGCCAGATCGGTGACATTGGTGTTGGTCAGTTGACCGGCTTCCGTACTATTCGGTGTAAGCAGGTCAACATGACGCAGAAAGGCATCGCTCACTTTTTGCCACGGCGCCGGGTTCACAATCACATAGGTTCCCGCCTGGCGGGCGTTATCCACCATGCGTTGAATGGCGCTCAGGTTGTTTTCGAGTTGCACCAGCAAAATGTCGGCGGCCGCGACGGTGGGCTGGCAACGGTTCACCTCTGCGGCGGTGACCATCAGGTTGGCACCGGGGTAAACCGAGATCATGTTTTCAGCATCATCACCGGCCACGTAGATCATGGCGTTACCGGTTGGTTTTTCTTTGCAGGTAAACAGCGTGATCGCGTCAAAACCGGTCTTCTCCAGATGGCGACGGGCAAACAGGCCGAAGTCGTCATTGCCCACTTTGCCGATGTAATGCACCCTGGCACCGGCGCGCAATGCTGCCGTGGCCTGATTCGAACCTTTGCCGCCCGGCCCCATCATGCTGCTGTGCGCCACCAGTGACTCGCCAGGCTGTGGAAAGCGCGACATTTTGGTGACGATGTCGAGGTTGAAGGAACCGAATACGCACACTTTACCTTTCATACTTACCTCCCAAACTGCCGTGCGGCCGCCAGACAGGCACCACGGCAACCGGTCTGATCGGTAGCATGGCTTACCACCATCCGTAATCCGGCGCGGGTCACGGGTGGACGCAGATGCTGGCTAATCTGGCTGCGCAGCGACGCCAGGGGAAAATCATTCATCGCCAGCACGCCGCCACCGAGGATCAGGTATTGCGGATCAATAATATTCATCTCACTGGCGATGATTTTTGCCAGGCGGCTGACAAACTGCTGCAAATCGGGATGATCGCCATGCAACGTAAACAGTTGCGCCATATCGGTTTGCGCGCAGTGCTGGCGCGCCCACTGGCTTAGCCAGTGCCCCGACGTTAACGTTTCGGCACAGCCGTGATTACCGCATGGACAGGGCAGATCGTTATTCGCCAGCGGAATGTGGCCAATCTCTCCCGCACCACCATGCTCGCCGTGGTAAAACTGGCCGTTCAGCCACAGGCTGTTGCCCATGCCAGTGCCCAGATATAAGCCCACGGCATTATCCGGCAGCGTCTCCAACTGCATTAAATCCCACAACATCAGATGGTTAACATCTTTATCCATCGCCACCGGCACACCGGTCATCTCGCTGAGATGGGTCGCCACCGGGGTATCGTCCAGCGCCTGAATAAACGGCAGCGATACCACATGCTGACGGTCGCGGCTCAGGATGCCGGGCAGGCCAAGCATGACGCCATCAATCGGTTGCTGTGCCAGCACCTCATTAATCAACCCAGCCAGTGCACCCAACGCATCCGCTGATTGTGCCCAGCTGGCGGTCGGCAATTTGCGAAATCCCGCCCACTGATCCTCCCCGTGCAGGGTGAGCAACCGGGTGCTGGTACCACCAATATCTATACCCAGCCAGGTTCGACTCATGCTGACTCCCGTAATTCACCTTTTGCCTGTTCGATGTTGCCCATCATTTGATCCCAGGCGGTTTCAAGGTTGTCATTGAGGTTAAACAACCCGGAGGTGCCAACAATCAGCACTTCCGCGCCCGCTTCCAGCAACGTGCGATAGGTGCGCTGATTACAGGAGCCGTCAATCTCAATCAGGTAGTGATGGCCGTGACGCGCTTTCAGGTCGCGCAGCTCCTCGATTTTCTTCACCATCTCGGTGATAAACGGCTGGCCCGCATAACCCGGATCGACGGTCATTACGGTGATCTTATCCAGCAGATGAATGTAGTGATGGATGTATGACACCGGCGTTGCCGGGTTCAACACCACGCCCACTTTCTTGCCGAGTGAACGGATCTGGTTGATCACGCGAAACGCATCACGGTTGATGGTTTCCGCATGTGGGCAGATGTAATCCGCGCCCGCTTTGGCAATCACCTCGATAAAGTCGGTCGGCTCCTCCACCATCAGATGGACATCCAACGCCACTTTGGTGTGCGGACGGATCTGCTCAATAAAGAACGGCGACAGAGTAATATTTTTAACGTAGTGACCGTCCATGATGTCGATGTGCAGGAAGTCAGCACGGGTATCGAGCACCGCCAGCTGCTGTTTAATTTCCATCAGGTTCATGCACATCAAAGAGGGAGAAATTTGGGTACGCATCAGACTTCCTTTTTTTTGGTCAGGCCGGCCTGGCGTGCAAGTAAAGTACTGCGACGCACCGCACGGGAATGAGTGAATTTGGTTTTAAAGAACTTCAGGCCCAGTACCACAATCAGTACCGCACCCCACATCGCCAGGCTGAAGTGCTGACTGATGTTTAACAGGTTGAAGCCGGTGGAGAGGATCTGGAGCGCAATCAGCGACAGCACCACACCGGTAACGCGGCCAAAACCGCCGTTGGGATCGGTGCCGCCGAGGATGATTGCCAGCACGGTGATCAGCAGATAAGAGTCGCCATAGCCCATACGCGCCGAGTTAAACCGCGCCATCATCACCAGCCCCGCCAGCACACACAGCAGGCTGGAAATGACGTACACCAGAATCAGCAGACGATGGGTGTTCACACCGCTAAACCAGGTGGCATTGATATTGCTCCCACCCATGTAGATACATTTACCGGCACGGGTTTTGCCAAGGAACAGCGCCATCAGTCCGGCAGTGATAAAGAACAGCCACAGCGGTAACGGAATGGTGAGGAAGGTATCCGCCCCCAGCGCCCGCACCACATCCGGCATGCCACTCACCGCCGCACCGCGTGTCAGCCAGATGCCAATGCCGTTGACCGTCATCATGGTCGCCAGCGTCACCAGGATGGGGTGCGCCCCAACCCGGCTAACCATCAGCCCAGTGATCACGCCAATCAAGGTGGCGATCAGCGCCGCACCCACCAGCGCCATCAGCAGCCACAACAATTGCAGCCCGGTGCCCGCACCGGCAGGCATAAAGTTCAGTAGCACCCAGGCAATAAACAACGCCGTCAGGTTAGCGGTGGCGATGATGCACAGGTTAAGGCCGCCGCTGAGAATGGCGATAAACATCGCCAGCGTCAGCAGGCCCAGCTCCGGCAACTGGAAAGCCATGCTCATAAAGGTGGAGTCAGTCAGGAAGCGGCCTGGCAGCATAATGCTGAACACCGCGACCCCGAGCGCAATCAGCAGCAGCAGGCCGGGATGCGCTTTTTCACTGGTCAGAAAATTTACAGGTTTCATCACACTCTCTCCGATCAGACGAAGCTGACGTCGGTTTCTTTGCGCTTTTTGTAGTGGGTGACGGTAATGGCAACCATAATCACCACGCCGATCACGATGTTCATGAAGTAGCTCGAAACACCGACCAGGTTGAGGCCGTTTTTCAGGATGGCGATCAGAAAGACCCCCATCAGCGTGCCGGTAACGGTGCCTTTGCCCCCCATCAGGCTGGCACCACCCAGCACCGTGGCCGCCAGTACATCCAGCTCGCCACCGACCAACGCATTTGGCACCACTTCACCGACGCGGTAGACCTGTACCAGCCCACCTACTGCCGCCAGCGCGCCCAGCCAGCCGTAGGCGAGGATATGGATCAGTCCAACGCGAATACCGATACGCCGGGCCGACTCCTGATCGCCCCCCGTGGCATACAGCTGGCGGCCCAGATGGGTTTTGTTCAGCAGCAGCCAGGTGATGGCGGCAATCACCAGCATGATGCTCAGCGGCAGCCCAATCTGGTACGTCTGCCCGTGGACGCTGAACGGCAGGATGTTGTGCAGCGTCACCCACCATTCCGGCAGGTTGTAGAGGCTGCGCCCCTCGGTGATCCACATCAGCATGCCGAACAGCAGTGACTGCATGCTGATGGTGATGATGATCGAGACAATGCGCAGCCAGTAGATCAGCACCGCATTGATCACCCCGAACAATGTGCCGCAGGCAATCGCCAGCAGGATGCTGAGCGGCGCGTTGTCGAAACCAAACTGCACAAACAGCGTGGCGATGACGTACTGCACCACCGAGGCCACCGCCGCAAAGGAGATGTCGATCCCACCGGTGACCAGCACCACAAACAAGCCGAGGGCAAAGATGCCGGTGACGGCATAGGTTTCTGTCAGGTCGAGCAGGTTCTGCAACGTCAGAAACTGATCGCTGGCGCAGGAGAACACCACGAAGAAGAACACCAGCACCCAGGCCAGCCAGCCCTGACTCGACTGGGGTTTGAAAAACGATAAGTCAGGCATTGATCACCTCCGCCAGTTGCTGCTGCGCCACCTGTTGTGGCTGATACTCGGCATGCACGGTGCCATCCCGGAAATGCAAAATGCGGTCGCAGTTGTAGTACACCTCAGGCACCTCATCGGAAATCAGGATGATCGCCAGCCCCTCTTTCGCCAGCTGGTGGATCAGGGTGTAAATACTGGCTTTAGCGCCCACGTCGACGCCCACGGTGGGAGAATCGAGGATCAGGATTTTGGGCTGCGTCAGTACCCATTTCGCCAGCACGATTTTTTGCTGGTTGCCGCCCGAGAGCGTGGAGATGGCGTGTTCCGGGTCAGCGACGCGCACCCCCAACTGCTGAATCCAGTCGTGGATCAGCTTGTTTTTGCGGTATTCATCGATGATGTGGAAGCGATTGCGCAGTTGGTCGAGAATAGACAGCACCATGTTGTCGGCCACCGATTGCTGCTGCACCAGGCCCAGCGTCAAACGGTCTTCCGACACATAACCAATGCCAGATTTGATGGCATCTTCATGACTGCGGAAACGTACCGGCTTGCTATCGAGCCAGATTTTGCCACTGTCCGGTTTGGTCATGCCGAACAGCGACAACGCCAGCTCGGTGCGACCGGACCCCAGCAGGCCGCACAATCCCAGCACTTCGCCTTCATGCAGTGAAAAACTGACATCGTGGTACTGATCCTTGCGGCTGAGATTCTCGACCTCCAGCAACTTGCGATGCGGATTCAGGGTTGGGGCTTTCAGGTGATAATCGAGTTTCAGCCCGGTCATCAGTTCCGTCAGACGATGGCCGTCCATTTCGCTGGCAGGCCAGGTGCCCATTTTGCGACCATCACGGATCACCGTGACGCGATCGGAGATCTCCAGCACCTCATCCAGACGATGGCTGACAAACACCACGCAGATGTTCTTCTCTTTCAGATAACGCACGGTGCGTAGCAGCTGATTCACCTCGGTACGGGTGAGTGACGCTGTCGGCTCGTCCATAATCACCAGGCGGGCGTCAGCGACCAGCGCACGGCAAATCGCGACTTGCTGGCGTTGGGCGATCGACAGTTCAGCGACTTTGGCGTCGAGATTCAGGTCAAACTTCAGCTCGGTGATGATCTTCCCGGCGCTGGCCCGCAGTTTTTTCTTGCTGTACCAGCCAAGCAAGCTGCCGAGGTTATGCTCAAACGCGATGTTCTCAGCCACGCTAAGATTGGGGAACAGTGACAGATCCTGATAAATCACCTGCACGCCAAAATCGCGCGCCTGCTTGGGCGTCAGACGCGTAAAAGGCTCACCACTATCGCCGAGGGTGATTTTGCTACCTGCATCCGGGGCATGCACCCCGGAGATCACTTTAATCAGGGTGCTCTTACCACAGCCGTTAGTACCAGCAAGGCAATGCACTTCCCCAGCCATCAACGACAGTGAGATATCACTTAATGCCCGGTTGCCGCCGAACGTTTTCGACAGGCTCTCGAGGGCAATCAGCGTCTGTGGTTCGATCAGTTGCATATTACAGCCCCAGTTTGACCAGTTTTGGCAGGTTGGTTTTGTCCAGGCTTTCGGTGTTGTTGCCGAGAATGGTGTGGGTCTGCTCATCGACCTTCACCTTACCCAGACCTTCGATGGTCATGCCGTCGGTAATCGGTTGGTTTTTCTGCATCATGCCCGCAAGGCGCACGAAGACTTCACCCGCCGTCATCGGATTCCAGATGTAACCGCCTTTAATTGCGCCACGGTTAACCAGCATCTGACCCTGTCCCGGGCTAAAGGCACCAATCACACAGACCTGGTCAATTTTGTTACGCGCCATCACCGCGCGTCCGGCACCAATTGGCCCCTGCGAACCGAAGGCGATAATGCCTTTCAGATCCGGGTATTTGGACATCACTTCATTCGTGGTACGGATGGAATCATCCAGCGATTCGCCGACGCCAAACTTGTCGCCAACCATCTGCATTTTCGGGAAATGGGCTTTTTGATACGCGACGGCGGAATCCACCCAAGCGTTATGCAGCGGCACTGTCAAACCGCCCATATAAGCGACATATTTGCCCTCGCCGTGCATACACGCGGCCAGCGCTTTCATATGGTTTTCGCCGTGAGTTTTGGCATCCACCAACTCAAAGTCCCAGTTGGCGTACTTCTGATCCGGCGATTCATGTACCAGCACGCGGATACCCGCGTCGCGGGCGCGTTTCAGGACGGGTTCCAGCACTTTCGGGTCATTTGGCACCACGCCAATGATGTCAACTTTCTGCGCAATCAGGTCTTCAATCGCCCTGACCTGCAATGCCGGATCGGCCGAGGTAGGGCCAACCATCCAGGCATCAATTCCCTCTTTGGCCGCTTCGCTCTTAATACCGGCTTCCATCGCGTTGAACCAGGGAATGCCGCCCACTTTAACCACAATCCCCATCCGCAGTTTGTCAGCAGCATGGACGGAGGTGGCAGCAAACAGCGCCAGTAGGGAACAGGCGATAAATGTTTTTTTCATAGGGTTAAATATCCTGAGAGTTCATTAATTGCATGACATTCTGGCGTTGTGAACAATCGATAATATTGACGCCGTTCCAGGCCAGCTCCTGTTGTAATTCTTTATCTTTCAGACTATCGGTTATTAAAAAATCCACTTCACGGTAGTGGCAAATTCGGGCAAAAGAAGGACGAAGGAATTTCCCTGCATCGATCAGCAGATATTTCCTTTCTGATGCCATTAACATTTGTTGTTTTAAATGTGCATTATTTTCATTGGCTGCACGCAAATATCCGTCGTTACCCAAACTGCTACAGGAGAAAAATATTTTGTTGATTAAATAATCTTTCAGCGGCTGCTCAGCAACAATGCCATTAAAATCTTCATTATGATCGGAATACTCTCCTCCCAGACAGATGGTGCGGATATGGCCTTTGGCGGCCAGCGTCTGCACGATGCGCAGTGAGTTTGTCAGCACCGTTAGCTCGATATCTGGCAACTGCCGTGCCAAAAACCAACAGGTGGTGCTGCTATCCAGTAATATACAATCGCCCGGCGTAATAAAATCGAGCGCCCTTTTGGCGATTAATGTTTTGGCCTGGGTGTTTTCATTCATCCGCAGGCGAAAGGTGGATTCATATTCGTTCGGTTTATTATTTTTTCCTGCCAAATTCCCCTGGTGTTTCTGCGCCATCACCGCACCGCCGTGACTGCGTTGTAATAATCCTTTCTTCTCTAACTGAGATAAATCCCTGCGTATGGTTTCCTGAGAAACCCGACAAAGTTTAACCAGTTCTGCAACCAATACCCGACCATGTAAATTTAATTCTTCCATGATCTGACGGTGACGCTCAATCGGTAACATGACGACCTCCGATGCCATTAAGTTAGTGGATTCGACCGGCGCAAAATGTGCACCAGGCAAAAGTGTCAGGCAGCGATTTTACCGCCGCTAAAAAAGTGACTTTTATCGAGAAAAAAATGAAACGAGAATCTATATTCATTTATTAACGCGACCTTCATCACAAATAACAGCGACTTTAAGAAAAACGCACAACAAATCGCAACGTAGGGAAATAGTTTTAAAATGAAACTACCATGACCGACTATGACCGTTTATGTGTGAATGACCGTTTTGCGAACAAAAGCATACTTCGGAAATAAATAAATCCGCCGGGGAGATTTGCGTTAAGTGGGAAAAAGAATGGAATGATGAGAGTGATGACTGATCAATTTTTCGACATGGCACCGTTTAATAAACCACTGGTGCCCTGCCTGCACCTGCTGACTTCACAACCTGTGCCCTTTCATGGCGCGAAATCATAGCCCAGGCTATTATCAAGGTAATGGATTCCTCCAACTGACTGCCCAAGGCGATGTCCCAAAATCAGAACAGCAGCAGAAAGGAAAATATGCTGGTCGCCCTGAAGGCAGTTCGCTCCATGATCTGTGTCGTTATCTTCCTGATGAGATGATGCGCTTACTAAAACCGCACCGATAAAACATCGGTGTTTCGTTTTTTTGCTCAGGAACTTTAATTTAAATTATGCCGTTGAAAGAAAGATTCATCCTTGTTAAACCCCAAAATGAATTGGTGTCGCAATACAACAATGTTGTTGAATTTGCCATCAATCATGCCAGCCAGTCCGGACGTAACGTCAGGATTTGTGTGCCGAACAAATCTTCACCCTCGTGTGAGGATTTCTTCAGCCAGGTGTTTGACGGGCAAATTTACCGCGCGTTGCGTAACAAAAAGCAATTGGTCTCGTCCGGCGTGAAAATCGGCCTGTTCTCCAGCCAGACACTGAGGAAAGAACATATCCTGCTGGATGCTGTCTATCTGGTCACGTTCCCCAACGCCGAACTCCTGAGTGTGATTGAATCACATGGTCGCAAGGCGACGGTGATTGTGTTTGGCGCGGTCGGTGAAGAGATCGACGTGGTGGATAACTGGGCGCAACGCTACCAGCCCAAACCCCTCAACCTCGCATAACCACGGTGTCCGGCATCAGGCAGGATGCGATATTGTCAGGCACAATATCGCATCCCGGTACTTCAGGCTGACAACATCCGGCGTAGATACTTTCCCGAAAAGGTCTTCGGTAATGAACGCCGGAAATGAATTTTCCTTGGCAAGGCAAACCGGCCACACCGACTCACCAACCGCTCGCGTATCTGCTTCTTCAGCACCCCTTCTTGCTGCTCACTTAACCCCTCAGTGACAACAAACAAGGCCACCATTTCACCCAGCAGATGATGGGGCGTGCGGGTTGCTACCACTTCAATAATGCCCGCGATACCTGTCAGTGCATGCTCCACCTCGGCGGTTGCCAGACGTTTACCGCCGATGTTGATCACATCATCCATCCGTCCCTGAATAATGATTTTATCGTTCAGCCGCACCGCACAATCATGTGTGGCGTAAAGCCACTGCTCACCCTGGCGCAGCCAGTAACGTTGATCGTGTTGGGTATCGTCCTGCCAGAGCGTCGACATTCCTCCCGGCCCAAGCGTGCCCTTCACCACCAGCATTCCCGCCTGGCCGGGTGCACAAAATTCACCACTGGTGGGATCAACAATATCCACCGCGCGAGTAAATACCGGTGCTAAACCGCTGTCCGTTCCCGCCAGCAGCGGCCAGCCGGATTCGGTCTGCCAGTAGTGATTTTCACACGCAACACCCATTCCACGGCTCACCCAGGCGTGGGTCGCATGATCCAGCGGTTCGCCAGCAAGATAAAGAGCACGCAGCGTGGCCAGACTGGCACGGGGTTTTCCCTGCTGTCGCGCGAGGCGAATCGCACCAGCGATGGTCAGCATGCGGGTGATCCCCAGCTCCTCGACCATCTGCCACCAACGTTCTCCTGGTGTATTTACCGTACCGGCCTCGCACATCACCGTGGTGATCCCCGCCAGTAACGGTGCGTAAATACCGTAGCTGTGACCCGTGACCCAACCCACGTCCGCCGTGGTAAAGAAGATTTCATCATCCTGAACATCGAACAGATGTCGGAAACTGGCCAGCAAAGCCACCGCGTAACCGCCAGTATCCCGCACAATCCCTTTCGGTGCCCCGGTGGTGCCGGAGGTAAACAATAAATGTGAAGGCTGGGATGCTTCCAGCCAGACACAAGGCACTACGCAGCCATTATGCTGTGCCAGGGCCTGAGAGAAGTCCGGAGAGTGAATATCCGCCACACGCAGGGTCGGGCTGGAGGCCGGGATCGCCGGTAGCGCCTGACGACCACGCACCTCGCTACTGTGCAGCAGCAACGAGGGTTGGCAGGCAACGACACGCTGCGCCAGCGCCTCGCTGGTCACGCCCGAATAGACCACCACATGCACCGCCCCTAATCGGGCACAGGCCAGCATGGCAACCGCTGCCATCGGCGTCATCGGCAGCGCAATCATCACCCGATCCCCCTGGCGAATGCCCCAGCTGATCATCAGGTGACTGAGCGCATTCACCTGCTGCCACAATTCACGGTAGCTGAGTCGGTGCGTCTCTCCGCGGAAGTCACGCTGGATAATCGCACAGCGATCGCCTTTCTGGGCCAAATGACGATCCACGGCGTTATAGCTCAGATTGGTGCGACCCGCAGGGAACCAGCGGCAGCGCGGACCGCCGTCAATGTCCTCAACCACGGCGCTGAAGTCCCGTTGCCAGTGAAGGCGCTGTGCTTCCTGCTGCCAGAAAGTCGTGTCATTAACGCTGATCGTGGACATAAACGCCCTCCGCAGGGGTTGCTCGCAGCGAGTGCCGGACAATGGATTCTGCCAGCCAGGCCGCATCCTCCCCTACGCCCTCAAAGCGGCCAGAGCCCCACGTCCACAACCACGGCAGGCCGAGGAAATAGAGACCCGGCTGGACCGACACCCCACGGCTATGCCGGGGATAGCCGCTTTCATTAAACGCCGGTGCTTCGATCCAACTGAAATCGGTGTGAAATCCGACTGCCCAGATAATGGCGGAGATGGGGTTCAGATCGATGCGGGTGGCGGCAGATGCGGGTTGCCACACGGGCTGATAACGCGCTTCTTCCGGTGCCTCAATGCCCTGCTCCGCAATCCAGACATCAATGCTGTCTTTAATTTTTTGCGCGGTCGCATCCGCACCGTCGAGATTCTTTTGCAGATCATCGGCGGTCAGTAACATGCCGTCACGGTAACCCAACAAACGGCCATACAGTTGCATGCCCTGTAAGGCGAAGGCGCGCAAGTCGATATCGCGTCCCCCGTCACGTCCGGTGACATAGTGGTTGGTCTTGCGTCGCGCATCTTCGCCGAGTGGATGATCATCCACCGTCAGGCGGTAATGCCCCATATCATCCAGCCAGTCCACCACATCTCGCCCGCGATAAAAACGTGCCACGCGCGGTGCACTCCCGACACACAAATGAACGCGGCGACCGGCCAGATGCAGGTCTTCGGCAATTTGCGCACCAGATTGCGCTGAACCGACCACCAGCACCTCCCCTGCCGGCAGTTGCTGTGCCGATTTATAGTTGGCGGAGTGTACCTGCGTGATATGCGCGGGCAGTTCTCCGGCAATGGGCGGAAAGCGTGGACGATGGTAGTTACCCACAGCAATCACCACCTGATCGGCGGTAAATTCGCCAGCCGAGGTGTGGAGCAGGAAACCGCTGTCGGTTTTTACCACCCGCAGTACGTTAACCCCTTCACGCAATGGTGCGTCAAAGCTGCGTGCATAACGTTCGACATAATCGACAATCTCATCACGCAGCATAAAGCCGTGCGGATCGTCTCCGTCATAGGGAAAACCGGGGAGTTTGCATTGCCAGTTGGGTGTCACCAGACAAAAATTGTCCCAGCGCTGCTCACGCCACGCCCAGGCCAGGCGGTGACGTTCCAGCACCATATGGCGGATATTTTTTTGCGTCAGGCTCCAGCTCATGGCGAGACCAGCCTGCCCGCCGCCAATAATGACGACAGGATAATGATTGTTGTTCATCGTATTCTCGCTGGTTATCAGACCGGGACGGGGGTGATTTTTTCTACAATGACCTGCTGCTGCGCACTGAATTGCCGCGCTTTTTGCACAATCACCGCCGACTGATCCTGAGCACTGGAACAGAAATAGCCGAATTTCGCTTTTACCCGCTCACTGGCCTCGTCCAGGGCACGGGTGCTAAGAGTGACAAACTCCTCCAGCGCGTAGGGATGATTCACCTCGAGGTGCTTCTCAATCGCGGTGGACGGGGAGTAGCAGGTGTCTTTGCTGCCGTCAGGCCAGCAAACAACAAAATGCATGGCAGGCATGGTGTGTTCCTCTGTTAGCAGGTCATCCCGGTCAGGGATTGTTGAGTGAGATCCCAGTAGCAGGCGTGCTGCTGCCGGAAATGCATGATGAGTTTTCTCGTCGGCGTGAAACGCCCCACCGCTGCACAGGCGATGTCATACCGGGCAAAGCGTTGTTGCACCGCGGCGCGATGCGCATCGTCCACCGCCAGCAAAAAACCAAAGCTGGGAAAAGCGCACAACCACTGCTCAAGCCCGACGTCGTCAGGTATCGGGATCTGTTCCAGCGCCAGCTCAGCGCCGAGGTCACAGCTTTCCAGCATCATCACCAATGTCCCGGCCAGACCCGCCTGGCTGATGTCTTTCGCTGCCCGGATTAACCCGGCTTCTGCCAGTTCGGGCAGCAATGACCAAGCCTGACGCAGTGCCGCAGGTGCCGCCTCGGTGGCCGCATCCCAGTTGTAACCCGGAGGATGCCAGCGCCCGCGAAGATTGATCGCCACCATCAGCGTCTGACCCGATTGCACCGCAAAGCTACTGAGCGGCGCGCGTGTTTCACCCAAAATGGCCACCGCCAACTGGGGCTGATCGCTACGCAGATTGGTATGCCCACCGACGATCGGCACCTGATACGCACGTGAAGCCGCCGCCATGCCTTGTAAAATTTGTTCCGCATGGGGCAACGTGTCATCCCACAATGCGTTCACCACCGCCAGCGGCCGCCCGCCCATTGCCGCGATGTCGCTCAGATTCACCATCACTCCACACCACCCCGCAAACCAGGGGTCATCCGCCACAAAGCGGTTAATGAATCCTTCCATCGCCAGCAATTTGTAGCCATTACCGTCAGGGATCAGGGCACAATCGTCACCATTCGGATTGGGGTTCGGCCAGGCCTCCTGCAGTTGTTTTGCCACCTGCTGAATATCGCGCTTGTGTGCGATACCGCTGAAGGTCTGTAGGCGCTCAATCAGCGCCGGTAAACTCAGGCTCATACCGTTACCCCCGTCAAAAATGCCGGTATCTCCGCAACCCGCCTGCGTGTCGCTGTGCTAATCACCATGCCGCTGAGCGGGTCGTGACAGGGCGGGTAACAATTGAGATCGGCCTGCATGTGCGCATGCCGTACACCGCGCAATTCCAGCCAGTCCAGCGTGTGCCAGTGCATACGGCGAAACAACGGTTCGTTTTGGTGTTGCACCTGCGCATAAAATTCACGGCACCCAAGCGCATGCGCGCTGCATACTGCCAGCCGGATCAGCGTCGGGCCGAGTTGCCCCTGCCGACGATAAGCGCTATCCACCGCCAGACGCGATCCCTGCCAGATACCGGGAGCCGTCTCATGAATGCGCACCGTACCGACCACCGCATCGTGCCAACCACCGACACTACCCAGCGCCACCAACAGGCGGGCATGGCGATCGATATCATCCAGATCATGCCCAACAAACAGCCCCTGTTCCTGGCAGAAGACCCGCTGGCGCAGCGCATAAGCCTGCTGCCGTTCCCACGGCAGCGTGACCCACTTGATGGTGTAACCCGCGTACTCGTTCATTATTCACTCCTCACGCCATCGCCTGCTCAAAGCTGGAAAGTGACGAGCAGGCACCGCAACGACCGCAGCCTGCTTTGATATCACTGGAGCGCAAGCGAGCCTGACTCAGCATCTGCCCCAGAGGTTGCAGGATGGAGGACATAAACTGGCTATCGGGCGCAGGATGGTGCTCCAGTGGCGTGCCGCTGATCGGCACAAACGGTACAACAAACGGATACACGCCAAGGTCGATCAAGGTCTCCGACAGCGACAAAATCGCCCGGGGCGTATCGCCCAATCCAGCCAGGATATAGGTACTGACCTGACCGCGACCAAATACCGCCACCGCGTCGGCAAACGCCTCAAGGTACTGATCAACGCTGACCTGCGCTTTGCCCGGCATAATGCGGGCGCGCACTGCCGGGGTTACCGCTTCCAGGTGCATGCCCAGCGCATCAATTCCGGCGTCTTTCAGGCGTTGAAACCACTTTGCATCACCGGGGGGTTCGCACTGGCCCTGCAAGGGCAAATCCACCGCAGCTTTAATTGCCAGTGCGCTTTCCATCAGGATGCGCGCACCGCGATCGCTGCCGGAGGGTGTACCAGTGGTCATCACCATATGCTTCACCCCATCCAACTCAACCGCCGCTTTTGCCACTTCAGCCAGTTGTGCCGGGGTTTTGCGCGCAATGGTGCTGCCCGCCGCCAGCGACTGGCCGATGGCGCAGAACTGACAGGCTTTCGCGCGATTTTCATAACGAATGCAGGTTTGCAGCACGGTGGTCGCCAGTACATCGGTGCCGTGCAGCGTGGCAATCTGCGAATAGGGAATGCCTTCCGCCGTCTGCCGTTCATAAAAGCGGGGCTTGTGGGCGATGCTGATCTCTCGCACCGGAATGAGGTTGTTGTAGAGCCGGGTCGCACCAGACGCCTCATGCTTCACCTGCCACGGCGATTGACGGGCGGAATGGGTGTAGATCGGCACCATTACCGTCACGCCATCAATGTTCATCGCCTGATGATCAGACGGCCCGGCACCACCATGACGACTGACATGATCCTGCTGCGGGTTGATGACATTGACCCCCTGGGTCAGTAGCTCAGTGATCAGCTGCTGGCGAGTAGACGGAACGTTCTGCATCGCGCTCTCCTCCGGTTGCGGGTTCATCATCACGTGCGATCACATAGCGGGCGGGGGTCGCGTCCAGACGCAGGCTCAATAATTCCGGGCGCGCGTAATGCCCTACGGAATCCATCATGCGTTTGCGTTTGGTGATTAACGCCATATCCAGATCGGCAATCAGAATGCCTTCACCTTCCGTCAGCGGCGGCACCAGATGGCGTCCTTCCGGCGAAATGATGGCGGTATTGCAGCCACCCCGTAGCCCCTTCTGCAACGCCGGGTCTGTGGTAAGTTCGTTGATCTGCGCCTCGGTCAGCCAGCCGGTGGCATTGATAACAAAGCAGCCGGACTCCAGCGCGTGGTGACGGATAGTGACGTCCATCTGCTCGGCGAAGATCGGCCCCACCAGTGAGCCAGGAAACTGGCTGCAATGGATCTCCTCGTGCTGGGTCATCAGGCTGTAGCGCGCCAGCGGGTTGTAATGCTCCCAGCAGGCCAGCGCCCCCACACGCCCTACCGCGGTGTCGACCACTTTCAGCCCGGCACCATCACCCTGCCCCCAGATCATCCGTTCATGGTAGGTCGGGGTAATTTTGCGGCGCTTGAGCACCAGCTCGCCGCTGGCATCAAACACCAGTTGGGTGTTGTATAGCGTGCCGTGATCGCGTTCATTGACGCCCAACACCACCACCATGTTGCGCAGGCGAGCGCGCTCTCCGACGGCATGGGTGATCGGCCCGGGGACCACCACCGCCTGGTCGTAAAGTTTCAGGTGGGCAGCACCGGCGGTCATCGCGGGCGTGATAAACGAGAAATAAGGGTAATAGGGTACAAAGGTCTCGGGGAAAACGATGATCTCTGCGCCCTGCTCTGCCGCTTGATCAATTGCCTCCAGCACCCGGGCCAGCGTTTTGCTGGCCTCATGGAGATCTGGCGCAATCTGGGCTGCGGCGGCACGGATAATGCGTGATCCAGCCATAGCGCGCCTCCGCTTACATCGTCCAGGTATCGATAATCACCGCGTTGTCACGCACGTGCAGCAGTTTCAGATCCAGAACGTCGAGCGGATTGATGGGACGCACGCCCTCCAGCAGCGAGGGTTCACCATGGCCGTAGAGTGCCTGTAGCGCGAAGCGGCAGGCGTAAACCTTGCCACCTTCCGACATGAATTTGTTCAGCTGGTTAGCGTAGTTTTGGTGCCCCGGAAAGGCTTCCGCGCCGATGGTGGGAAAACCGCGCTGTACGCCGAGCAGCACACCCGGGCCATACAGCAGAATGGAGGTTTCGAAGCCTTTGCGTTGCAAACGGGTCGCCTGCAACATATTGACGAAACCGATGGAGCCTTCAAATGCGACGGTATGAAAGGTCACCAACGCTTTCTGGCCCGGTTCCGCTTTTACGTCCTCAAAAACCTTCTCTTCGTAATCAACAAAGAAATCTCCCGTCTGGTGGGCAGGTAACGTTACTTTTGGCATAGCACTTTTCTCCCAGTCTTTATCAGGGGGGAGCCGCGCTCCCCGTTATGGCACATCCGCAGGTGATGCAGGGAGAGTGGAGCAAGGTGCGTGCCAGCAGCCGATCGCAGGGATGCAATCAAGATCCCATCAACTGCTCAAGTTATGAGCTAAAAAATTTTTAAACCCTCTGAATGACACGGGATTAGCCGGTGTCCAGTGCAGAACCATGCTGATTTTTGCACCAGATTGATGCCAATTCGCACCAAAAATGCACACAATAAAAATCATCATGCAATCATTAATGCAATCAATGATAAAGGTGATTGCAGAATAACCTCTACCAGGCAATAGTGATGCTTTCTTCTCCATCGGTCTGGATTGACTTCATGCTTACTAAACTCGTTAGCCGTTGGCATCACCATCTGAGTCAGCACACACAACGTCCGGCTTATTTGTTGATTGCGGACATCATTGCTGATGGCATTAACAGCGGCGAGTTTCAACCGCGTGATCGCCTGCCCCCTCTGCGCGAACTGGCGGTCCAGCTCTCCCTGAATTACACCACCGTCACACGTGGCTATGCCGAAGCCACCCGGCGCGGGTTGATTGACTCACGCCGGGGACTGGGCAGTTATATTCGTGGAAAAGTGCCTGCGGTACCGTTGAGTGGTGGCAGTAGTTATGAAATGACCATGAACTCACCGATTGAGCCCGGGGAAGAGCTGGCGCAGGCCATCAGGCAGGGAGCCATCAACCTCTTTACCCAGAAAAATATCCTCGGCCTGTTACGTTATCAGGACTTTGGCGGCCAGGCCGATGATAAAGCGATGGCAAAAGTCTGGCTGGAAAAGCAACTGCCCGCGGTGAATAGCGATGAAATTCTAATCGCACCAGGCATTCATAGCGCGCTGGTGGGATTGTTGACACTGTTGTGCCGCAAAGGTGGTAGCGTGTGCGTGAGCGATTTAATTTATCCCGGCCTGAAAGCCATCGCCAGCCAGCTGAATATTACGTTGCAATCCTTGCCCTGTGATGAAGATGGTCCGCTGCCGCGGGTGTTCGAACACCAGTGCCAGACCGGTAACATCAGCGCCTTGTATATCAATCCCACCATCCAGAATCCCACCACCTTAACCCTGCCGTTGCGGCGACGCGAAGCACTGGCTGATGTGGCGGCACGTTACAGCATCCCGGTGATTGAAGATGAAGCCTATGCGGCTCTGGCGACCCACCACATTGCATCATTCAGTGAACTGATCCCGGAGCTCACCTGGTACATCACCGGTATGTCAAAATGCTTTGGTCCGGGGCTGCGTACCGCCTTTATCAAAGGCCCGGGTAAACACCAGACGCAGTTACTGGCGGGGGCGTTACGCGCCTTAAATGTGATGGCCAGCCCGATCACTAACGCGCTGGCTGCGCAGTGGATCAACGACGGCACCGCAGACCGGGTGTTGCAATCGGTGCGCGCAGAATCAGTGATCCGCCAGAAAATGGCGTCGGAGATCCTGAAGGAATTTACGTTCCGCGCCACGCCACAGGGGTTCCACCTCTGGTTACTGTTGCCGCGCCATTTCGACTGGAATCCGGCTGAAATGGCGGTGCGTTTGCGCGAACTGGGGGTTAGCGCAGTCTCAAGTGCCGCCTTCTGTACCGATAATAATCCCCCTGACGCACTGCGTATTTGCCTCGGCGGTTCCTGGTCCCGTGAGATGTGCGCGGAGAACCTGCAAACCATCGCTCATGTCATGCGTAATCCGCTGCATTTTGGCAGCGTGATTCTGTGATGTCTGGAACCTCAGGTCATCGGCCACAGATCCGAATACGGCATGCACAACCGTAGCTGGTCGGCCGGAAAACGCCGTTTATAAAACCGGCCTCTGTCTGTCCAGCCGCAGGTAACGGTATCGCCCTCCGTTTCCAGGACCACCATCACTTTTCGTCTTCTCTGGCGGCGAACCAACGCACCGGGCATCAACATGCTCACCTCTGTCCTGCACGGGTCAGCACGGATTGAAGAATAAATTGGTTACTTTTTCTCAGCACGCTGATATCAGGCCTGATTTTGCCGTAAACACGCATGCCCTCCAGCAGCATAAAAATACATTCCGCCATCACCTCTGCTGGTTCATCGGAACGAAATACCCCCGTCTCCTGCCCTTTGCGCAGGATGTTGCATAAACGCGCCACTATGCCGCGAAACTTATACTCAACCCGGCTCCTGACTTCATCATCACCCGGCAGCAACTCGCAGGCCGCCGCGATGGTAAAGCATCCCTTTTCGCCCTCTGGCCCGGATGAAAACAGCGCAACAAACTCCAACGTTTCCCTCAGAGCAACCTCCGGTGCCAGCTCCTCATCACGTTGTTCACCGCGCACCAGCCCGGCGTCCATATATTGCTGGAGCGCGGCAAGATAGATCGAACGTTTATCCGGATAGAGTTTGTAAATGCTGGCACTCGCCAGCCCTGATGCCTGCATTAAATCGGCCATCGAAGTCGATCGATAGCCTTTCTGCCAGAAGCACTCCAGTGCTGAGTTGAGGAAAACGTGAGGGTCAAACTCTCTGGGTCTGCCTGGGCCTGGTTTCATGATTGCATCGCTGTAGGTGAGTGTTGCGATAATTGTAGATCAGTCAATCTACAATTAAAAACAAAAAAACCGCAAGCGGGTAAAGCTGTAGCGGTACGGTACTTCACCCGCTACAGGGAAAACGGTTGTTAAGCGTTCTTATCCGCGACCATTTTTTCTGTCACCGCGCGGATCGCTGCATCAAGCTCCGCCTGAAATTCGGCAGAAATACGGGAAAACTCATACGTCACCAGCCGTTTTTCCGTATCGACCTTTTTACGGGCAAATTGTTTCTTGTCCTTAAACACCACCAGATTTTCTGCAGACGCTTTTTTGCCAGGTTTAGGTGTCTTCAGACGGCTGCTTTCAGCACGGAAAAAACCAATGATTTTGGATTTTGTCACCGGGTCATCGAACTCGGTTTCATCCTGTTTTTCGATGCGCTGGCGCACCCCTGCCACAATGTCAGCAATATCCAGCTTTTTGCTTTTGGCTTTCTCCGCAACATCGAGCAAAAACTGGTAATCGGCGATCGCGAGATCGCTGACAGATGGGAAAACTGCGATCATCTCTTCCGGCACGGCGGCGGCCTGGAAGGCACGCGTAATTTTTGCGGCAGAGATACCTTCTGATTTCGCAATTTCCGCCTGGCTCATATCACCGGGATACATCAGTTCAAGGCGTTTACCCAGCTCACGCAAGGTGTGTTCTTTGGCGGTCTGGATGTCCACTGCCAGCTGGCGCGCATCCGCCAGATCCAGCTCATCTTTGGTCACCAGAACTTCGAACGGCGTCCCGTTGTACAGACAAGCCGCACGGCGGCGCGATCCATCGAGTATTTCAATACGGTCATCGACTTCCCGTCCGATAGCCGGGAAGAATTGTTGCAGCGTAATGGTGCGGGAGATATCCGCCACCGACTCTGGCGTGAGCAGTGACTGATCGCGCCCGTTGACGGAAGAATCAATATACGTCTGCGCGTCAATATCGTCGTGCAGCACTTTGGTGAGGACAAAGCGGGCTTCTTTGCCAGATTTGAGGACGAATACTCGGGTGCCTTCGCTTTCACTCAGCATTTTAGAGAAATTCGAGTTCCCCAATGTACGGCCCATTTTCTTCATGACTTTGGTCATTTGATACCCCTCACAAATTCGATCCTTTTGAATACCGCCTGTGTAAATCGCTCCGCTTCACGCTTGGCATTTTTAAGCGCTTCCGCGCTGCCCGGATAGGATTGTGGGTCAGCACTTACTATCGTGTCGAAGGTTTCACCACAACGCTCGAATCCATCAAGGCGTGGCAAAGTGGCATCGAGGATGTAGGATGTGAATACGTCGCGCGCCAGACCATGTGTCATCTCATGATCACGTTTGGTGGTCATTTTTGACATGAATCCGATGTTGCCCTTGATGCGCGGGTTAATGCCCTCCTCTTCCAGTTGCTCCAGCATTTCTGGCAGACGCGTCAGGTATTTTAAGGTCGAGTGAAAATCAACCTGCGCGGGAGGCGTGGGGGTGAGTAGCAAATCACTCGCCGCAATCGCATTCAACATAAAGGCATCCAGGTGCGGCCCGGTATCAACGAAGATGAAATCGTAATCATCGCCAACACGGTCAATGATATTGCGGCGCAGCACTTCAGAAGGTAACAAACCAGGCAAATGCTCGTGAACTAACTCATTCCACTGGCTGGCGACAAAGCCATCGTCGATAGAAGCCGGGATGATATCGACACCAGGAATGATGGTTGGCTGGATGATGTCCTTATGTAGCTGCTCGGCATCCAAATCGTTCAACATCGCCTGAGCCGCTGTCTCCATAATGGAACCGATACTGTTGGTATGGTTCAGAAACATCGTGCTGGAGGCTTGTGGGTCGAGATCGATCACAAGGTTACGCAGGTCATACTGCAACAGGTCAGGATGCACACGAAGCCCATGGGCAAGCGTTACCGTGCTGACCGTTTTAGATACACCGCCCTTCAGGTTCACCACAAAGATAACGAACGGTCCCTTGCCTGCATGAATGTCGCGATACTTAGGCACCTTACGGTGTGCATAAATATCAACAACATCTTGCACGGTGAGCGCGTAATGCCTGGCATTACCGGCATCTTTCTTGCCAAACTCGTGACCCGCCGCTTCCATTTCGTCGATTGCCTGTTCAACAGCACGGCGGCTGAGCTTGGGCATATTGGCCACAGAGTTTCGGGTAAAGGTCTGATAGTAACGGTCAAGTCCAAATTCATGACGCTTATCGATGATGTCGTCACTCATACTGCGCAGCATTGCGTTAGCCCTGCGGGCAGTCTCGTCCACGCCACCATAGTTACTCTTCATCCCATTACTCCATTGGCAAAATTTTCCCTAAGTGTACATGGCAATTTGCTACGTGCAACATTTTTCGTTTTTCAGGAAAAAGTTGTACAGCCCATCAGTGCCCGTTCATCTCCTGAGCAATACCTCCAGGTAAGTGGTTGTGCAGCAAGCGGCTACGGTTTCAGGCTTCACTTGTGATCCTGTCACCTGTTGGATGAATAGTTGGGCACAGGTTTCCGGTTGTATGCTGAATATCGCACCTTAAGGAAAAATTCGGGGCAATTAAATTGAATGAAAAGCAGGCTATTTAGCGTCAACACTATATAAATTTCATATAGATAGATGACACCACCCTCGTACCGGCCTCCTTTGTATAACTTAAAAGGGTTATCGGTCGTATGCCGGAATATCCAAAGTGACAGGATCACAATATGGATCCTTTCAGCGATCTTCCTGGTAATCGCGTAGAGTTCGCCCAAAGGTTTCCAGTCGTATGCAGGACATTGGCATTTGTGCGCCCTTGTTCATTGATAACTAAGCGATCTGGCAAATTGTGAGCAGGATCACTCTTATTCTGGTCCTTAAAGGTTATCAGTCGTATGCAAAACTGACTTCTTCATATAGATCAATCAGCTCTCGAGCTTTTGAACTTTTCAGGTTTCCAGTCGTATGCAAAAAGTTATCTGTCATATGCCGTGAATCACCATGGTTGGCAGTCGTATGCCGATCGTTTCCGTACAATCTTTGATCATCAAAGGTTGGCGGTTATATGCAAAAGGTTTCCTGTCATATGCTGAAAGCAGATCGGTAATCGCCTGAGCGTTTGAAGTTTAAACACAATGTTGGTGGGCAGGTTATTCGTGCGGCAGAAAGGTTATCTGTCGTATGCCAAAAGTTTCCCGTCGTATGCTGGTTATGCAGGTTGATTCAAACACAGTAACGTCTTGTTATTTGTCAGATGAAGCATGGAAAGTTTGCAGTCATATGCAAAAGGTTATCCGTCATATGCTGATAGTGCTGCACGGGCTGATTCCTTGCTTTAACGCGACATGCTGTATTTTTTAATTTAAATCATATTATTAACGTCATCATGACTGGCTTTATTGTGGAAAGGTTGGCAGTCGTATGCCAATGCCGTATTGAAGGCTCTTCTGAACAGCTAAAAGTTATCGGTCATATGCTTCAGAGCAGTGTATGGGGGCAAAGGTTATCGGTCATATGCAGATTTGCGAGCGAATGCGCAACAAATTGCAGTTCAGAAGGATGGCAGGCAGTAGAGAAAGGCAGCTAAAACAGACAGATCCCATTCATAACTCTATGAATGGGATGATAAAAATAGAAAGGTTAGCCGTAGTATGCTGGCGAAGTTATCGCTGAGATGCCACTCATTTTGAATCGAGGCTAATCAGGATCTTGGCAATCTCTTCCTCACTGAAGCCAGAATCTTTGAGTTTACTGATTTTAGCGATCATCGCCTCATCAACGATCTGAGGTTCATCCTCAGCACTCCTGTCGAGTTTCAACGACTTATCCGGGATCAGGTTTGGATTACGCTTAGTGATGTTGAAATAGACCGATCGACCCCGCTTGGTTTCGGTGTATTCGAGATAATTGATTTCCTTTAGCTCTTCCAGCGCCTTACGCACAATGTGGTTTTGGTAAGCGATACGCGATTTGAGCCTCAGACGCTCTCTGAGACGTTTCATCGAGACCGGTGCCGGATTGCGGGGGAGACTCTCGATAAACGTATAGAGGGCCTGTGCAGACTCTTTACGGGGCAAATGGTCGATGGCTTTGAGGCGCAGGTACACCTTGTAATCCATCTGATAGAGATCCGCCAGCCGATGGTCGCCCTCAATTTCGACTTCATTTTTTGCCATGTTGTAATGCGCGCTGTTCACCAAACCCGTCGTCAAAGAACCGGTGTCATTACGGAACTGGATAGTCACACCACGCAGGCGCATCAGTGAGTCATCGATACGCTTCTTCATGTCTTTGTTCGAACGTTTTGAGTCAAACCCGCAGTTCTGCAAAAACTTAGTAAACGGCAATTTTAACTTACCGGCAAAGGTACCGTTATCATAGATCGAACGAATGATCCCCAACCAGACACGAAAATCAGTTGCCATATCAAGGCGTTCTGAGCGGATCGAGATATCTTTATACCCTTCCCTTTTCACCACTTCCAAATGGTAAAGATCCTCAGTCGCATCCACTGTAGACTTAACCGTGTTGACTGAGCTTTTCGCTTTCGCATGATCGGTATTGGGAACGAAAAGACCCAGCCGCATCAATGCTACAGGCTGCACCGTTGCTGCTGCCGAAGGATTTAAGTGGACAACTTCGCCCGTTTTCTTATTAACTTCCTCGGTCATGCTATCTAAGTCATTGACTTTCTTAGCCATAAACAGGGTCCATTTATCAACAGTTAATTTTGCCACCGCATATGACCGATAACCTTACCAGCATATAAGCGGAAATCAAAGTGCACCTGACAGATAACCCTTTGCATATGACCAGAAACTTTTAGCATCCAACCGGAAACCTTTTGCATATGACTGATAACTCAGATCTTAACTTTGACCAGAGATACCAAGGCCTGTAGCGATCCGGGGATCGTTTTGGCTTTTATGGGATCGATATAAGATCGTATTAAGATCAGATTATTGGATCTACCCTGTGAATAATGTGAATAAGTCAGAAGAGAAAATTGCGATTGAGCGGATAACCTTATAACAAGGTGATGATGATGCTTCACCATTGCTCACTCCTCAGGCTTCTGCTCATCTCTGGTGAAATGATGCCATCATTCTCATGTTCAAATTGCTGTTCCTGAAGAATGCGCTAACTGAAAACCCAAGCATGATTAACATTTAAGACATTGATTTATATTAGTTTAAATTATAAATTTCAAACTGAAATTCCCACGAATAAGTACTAATAATCAAGTTAAGAATCGGTAATCCTGGACAAAAGATCCATATCACAGGGCAGCATTGGTGTTAAGGTGAAGGCTGAACACGGTATTATCCTGCAAAAGACTATTTATAAAATTCGGCAATAGTCCAATAAACCCTAACCCCCTACCCTTCCAGGCTACTCAAGAATATTGGCATCTCTACGCAAAAATTCGCAAGGTAAGAGCCTGTAATCCTCTCAGAATTCGCGTAGCTACGTCTGTAAATTTACACCCAGAATAATAATCATATAAAACATTGATTTATATAGATAAAAATAAAATATTATCGGTATAATAAATACCCATTGTACCTTTTTCATTTCTCGCTATGCATGCAGGTCATGTAATGGAATCCAAACAACTAAAACAAAAGTATACTTTCCATCGATGTTAGATGTGAGTAAGCGTGACTTTATGGCATGAAGTTACCCTTAAGAAAAACCGACATATCTCATTGTTATGTAATCATTTTTTGTAAAAATTTCAATTTGAAATTCCCTGGGTTTCAAACCATCATCATTCAATTGAGTGAATCAGAAACTCATCGCAGACGTACCAAGAGGAGCATGATGGACATCAATATTCGTCGGATAACTGAGAGTGATTATCTGAACTGGCTGGCATTATGGAATGCCTATCTGGATTTTGCGGGTGCGGTATTAGAAGACGGTATTACGGAACATACCTGCCAGAGAATAGTTTCTCCGCATGCCCCCCTACTCTGCTGGGTTGCCGAAGTTGACGAGACTCTGGCTGGTTTTGCGATTGCGGTGCTACACGAAGGAGCATGGGTTAAGCAACCTGTCTGCTATCTCGAGGACCTGTTTGTTGCGGAACATCTAAGAGGGTCTGGTGCCGGACGTGCAATCCTCGAGAAAATTCGCATCGAAGCTAAAAATGCTGGCTGGTCGCGAGTTTACTGGCTAACACGAGAAAACAGCCATGCGCGGCATTTGTATGACAAAGTCGCAACGGTTGGTGATTTTGTCCGATATACCATGAAAATTTAAGGCGTGATCCGGAAGGATGTCGGAGGTTACTGAAGAAGTTCACAGATGAAGCATAAAGGATGCTTGTCAGGTTCCCGGGGCGGGACGGTTTCCTTCCCAAGAACCTGGCTAACAACAAGGTTAAACGCCGTTGTCCAGATAAGCCTGATACCACTCATTTAGCTGTAAAGTGATGTGATTGCGGTTTAAATCAAATTCCCTGCCATCGAGTTTTCTAACCGGTGTGATGCCTGCAAGTGTTCCTGTGACAAACGCCTCATCAGCAGTCAGTGCCTGAGCCAGGGTAAATGGTTTTTCATGAACACGAATCCCATGCTGGCTCGCCAAATCGATCAGAGTCTGCCGTGTAATGCCGTTAAAACAATAAAGACCGGTTGATGTCCACAACTTCCCCTGACGAACAATAAAAAAGTTAGTGGAATTGCAACTGGCGACAAATCCATGAGGATCGAGCATCAGTGCTTCGTCTGCACCTGCATCCAGTGCCTGTAATAACGCCTGAATGAGATTCAGGCGGCTGTGTGAGTTCAGGCGTAAATCAAACACATCAGGCGTACTGGTCCGGTATGTCGCGGTAAAGAGTGCCAGACCGCGCTTCTTAGCTTCACTATCCACCACTTTGAATTCAGCAACGCAAACAACGGTGGCTCCACCAATAATAAAACGAGGGTCTTGATTCGGTGTACGCTTCTTACCCCGGGTAACCATCAGACGCAAATGTGCACCATCGGTCATGCCGTTCACCGCCAGCGTCTGGTACATGATGGCAGTGATTTCTTCGCGGCTGTGTCCAATGTCTAACTGAATCGCTGCGGCACCGGCGTACAGGCGATCAAGATGGCTCTGCAATGCAATAAGTTTGCCCTTTACCAGCCGCAATCCTTCCCATACGCCATCTCCGCAGACATAACCAGAATCGAAAATTGATACTGTTGCATTGTCACGATGCACAAACTCACCATTAACATAAACCTGAACGTTGTCATTTCTCGGGTCATGCAAATAGGCTTGACTGCTTTGACTTGCACTCATCACTCTTCCTTTTGTTTAAAATGATCGTTCGGTAAAACGCGCGAGGAATTCACGGGTGCGTGATTGGCGTGGGTATTTTAAAACTTCATCCGGGGTACCCATTTCGTGAATCACACCGTTCTCAATGAAGATCACCCGATTGGCAAAATGCCAGGCAAACCCAAGTTCATGGGTCACCAACAGTAAGGTCCGGCCTTCATCCGCCAGTTCACGGATGGTGTGCAATACCTCACCGACCAGTTCAGGATCCAGAGAGGAGGTTGGTTCATCAAACAGCATGATTTCTGGCGTCATGGCTAAAGCCCGCGCAATGGCTACGCGTTGTTGCTGGCCACCTGACAGGCTGCCGGGCCAGGCCTGTTGTTTCTGACCGAGACCGACTTTTTCCAGTTCGCGTTGAGCGATCAGTGTTGCCGCATCTCGTCGCATTTTTTTAACTGAAATCAGGGCTTCAGTGACGTTATCCAGCACAGTGAGATGCGGAAAAAGGTTGAACTGCTGAAACACCATCCCCACACGTTCACGCACCTGGCATAACTGCTTCTCGCTGTAGGTACGTTGATGGTTTTTATTGTTGGTCCCCAGCACCACGCCATCAAGTTCAATGGTGCCAGCGTCAGGAATCTCCATAAAATTAAGGCAACGCAGCAACGTACTTTTCCCTGAACCGCTACCGCCGATGATGGCAATTTTTTCCCCTGGATAGATATCAAGATCTATTCCTTTTAATACCGGCTGATCGCCGAACTGCTTTTGCAGCCCACGAATACGCATCACGGGTTGTTTATCTGACATGAGGTCTCTCTTTAATTAGGGCTGGGGGCGATAGTGGCGTTCAAGGCGTGAGGCCAGATAGCTGCCCGGCCAGATCAGGACAAAGTAGAGCAGGGCGACCACGGTCAAAATCTCCACCGGTCGATAATAAGTACTGCTGAGTAGCCTGCCCTGATACATCAATTCATTGACGGTGAGGATTGAAGCCAGCGAAGTCACCTTTGCCAGCTCGATCATGCGGTTGGTGAGCGCCGGTAGCATGCGACGAAACACTTGTGGCAGGATAATGCGACGTAATGCTACTGGCCGTGACATGCCCAGAGCTTTCGCCCCTTCCCACTGACCACGCTCAATGGACTGCAACCCGGCACGGAAAATTTCGCTACTGTAGGCTGCGGTATAGAGTGTCAGAGCCAGGGCTGCGGCACCAAAGGTAGAAAACTGGATACCCACCAATACCGGGAAGGCGTAGTAGAACCAGATCAACTGAATCAGTACCGGTGTATTACGAAAAACCTCGACCACGCTTCGTGTTATCACCATGATCCAGCGACGCGAGTTGGTTCTTGCCATGCCCAAAATCAAACCGATGATTGTGCCGCTAAGCCCTGCCACCAGCCACAGTTCCAGCGTGACACCCAGTCCTTTCAGTAAAACCGGGAAATTCTGCGCGATGATAGAAAAGTCCCATTGGTAGTTCATTGTAAAACCTCCTTAACGCACATCAGAAACAGCGAGACGCTTCTCAATCACCTGGCTGCATTGGCTGATGATTAACAGCAGAGTGAAATACATCACGGCGATCACCGAGTAGACCTCAAGTGGCCGGTAAGTCTGGCTGTTGACTTGCATCGCCTGATACAACAGTTCGCTGTACGCCAACGAAGAGGCAAGGGCGGTTGACTTCAGCAATTCAAAAGAACGTTCAAGGAAAGGGGGGATCATCCGGCGTAAGGCCTGCGGGAAAATAATGCGACGCAGCGCAGTGCTTCGTGGCATACCCAAAGCTTTCGCACCCTCCCACTGCCCTGCACTGATGGATTGGATGCCACCACGATAGACCTCGGCATAAAACGCAGCAGATTGCGCTGACAGCGCAAGAACCGCTGCAGCAAACGGGGAGAGGGTGAGTGGTGATATCACCGGTAAGGCGTAATAAATCCAGAAAAAATGCACGATGGCAGGGGTATTACGATAAAAACCAATTAGCACCATGGCGGGAATACGCAGCGAGCGGAGTGACGAATTTTTCATTATCGCCAGTACCATTCCGGCCAGCATCCCGAAGATGATACTGGTCACACCGATTTGAATCGTTCCCCACAACCCTTCGAGCAACAACATGCGATATGGCCAGATGGCGGCAAAATCCCACTGATATGACATGCGACACAACCCCTAAAAGACGTAATTCAATTTCAGTGCGTTAGAACGGCATCATCTTAGCAGTACGAAAATGTGATAAATAAATAATATAAAATGCCGCTATTATCTCATTTTGCTATATCCATTTGATCGGGAAAGCTATGGTTCACTCCAATTCTCTGACCTGCCAATTAACAACATTCGCCTGCCAGCTGACTCCTGATGCAATCCCTACGGCGCTGAAACGAAAAATTCTGCTGCATTTTATCGATAGCCTGGGATGTGGCGTGGCTGCCCGGGAAGATCGCGTGTTACAGATGAGTGCCAGGATGGCGCGTTCACAGTATGCAGCGGGTAACAGCATCACGCTGGATGGTGGCACACCGCTCGCCTCTACAGGTGCCGCCTTTCTTAATGCTGTCGCTATCAATGCGTTGGATTACGATGACGGCTTTGAAGTGGCGGGGAGGGGAATGGGGCATCCGGGAGCAACATTGGTGGCGGGCGCGTTGGCGGCAATCGGTTCCCGCCAGGTCAGTGGTGCGGCCTTTGTTACTGCTCTGGTGGCAGCCTGGGAGATCAATGGTCGGGTGATTCTTTCACAACAACCCAGTCCGGAACGTTTTCGCCAGGTATACGGTGTCTGCCAGCATGAATCATTGGGGGCTGCGGTGGCATACGGTCTGCTGAACGGCTGTGATGCGAGGGAACTGGAAAATTGTCTCGGGCTGGCAGCGTCACTGACGCCATTGCCGTCATTGCACAAATACAACTGGCAGCAGCGACCGCTGGTCTCCCTGAAAGACTATAACGCGCCTGCCGCTGAAGCAGGGGTGCGTGCGGTTGAAATGCATCTGGCAGGTATCATCGGTCCGCACGATGTCCTGGCAGGGGAGCAGGGATTCTGGCGGATGATGGGGTCAGATCAGTTCCATCCTGACGTGTTAATCGATAATCTTGGGTCGGTCTGGCAGCTACAACATGCCAGCATTAAAACGTATCCGACCTGCCGCTGGATGCATACCGCACTGCAATCGTTCGAGGAGGTGTTGATTACACTCCCCGACCCGGAAAAAATCCAGCGTGTGCGAGTTTATGCCAGTCAGCTGCTGGCAAACTTGTTTACCGATACCCGGCCACAGTGTAGTACCGATGCGCAATTCAGCTTGCCGTTGGCTATCGCCTGCCTGGTCTTCCGGGTACCTCGCCATCTGTGGAGCAGCGATGCAGTGCGAACTTCCGACGATATTCTCCATTTTGCGGAGCGAGTGGAGGTACTGGCGGAAACGCATTTTGATCAACTGATGCAGCGACACCGTCGCCCGGCGGCGCGCGTAGAGGTGGTGATGCAGGATACGGTGCTGATGGGTAAAACTATTGATTACCCGGCAGGCACGCAAGAAAACCCACTGTCAGAACAGCAGATTGTGGATAAGTTCATCGCAAACCTGTCAGCGCTGATGCTGCCAGAGCATGCACGGATATTTGCTCAGCAGTTGCTCGATATGGAACGCTGCGAGGATATCGGGGCCATGCTTGCCCCGATACTGGGTTAGGTTATTGCCACTCTTCTTTAATGACGGAAGGGACTTTACTGATATCCACACCACGTAATTTCAGTGCGTCCTCGTAAAACTGCTTGCTCTGACCGGATTTGTAGATTTTAACGAATTCCTCATTCAGGAAATTGCGGAAACGCGGGTCGCTCTCTTTCCGTAATGCGCCACCGGTGCTGATGGCAATAATGGGTTTCGGCAGGATCAGATTGCCCTTATGCACTTTGGCCTGCTGTAATGCCAATGCCGGATGGACATAGGAGAGCGCATCAACGCGTCCGGCGTAGAAAGCGGCGACACCTTCATCCATATTGGTGAAACGCACCAACTGTGCTTTTGGGAGCTTTTTGGTCAGAATGAGGTCTGGGCTGCTGCCCAGCGTTACACCAATTTTGATGTCAGGACGGTTGAGATCTTCCCAGTTTGTCGCGGGAATGCCATCGCGGATCAACACCCCCTGAGCGTACCAGAGAAACGGTTGATCGGAGAAATCAGCCGCTTTACGCCGTTCATCAGTGGGATCGAGCACCAGCATGGTATCAATTTGCCCTGCCTGTATTGCCGCCACGGCGTTACCCCAGGTGGTCTCAACCGGCACCAGTTTTACCCCAAGATCTTTCGCCAGCACTTTACCCACGTTATAGCCTATGCCGTTCCACTCGCCGGTCGAAGGATCTTTAAAATACCAGGGTTCCCCCTGGGCGACACCGATACGCAGCTCACCGGTTTGCTTGATATGGTCCCAGGTGGATTCTTCCGCATGGCTGAAAAGGGGAGCGGCCGCCATAAGTAAAGGCAGTACGAAGTGATGCAGTTTGAATGTCATGTGATGGCCCTGATAAGAAAAGAAAGAAAAGTGAAATGCAATTCAGGCATCAAAATAGCGAAGTTTTATATAACTGTAATAGAGTTAATAATATTATCTAATTCCATATGGTTATTAATGTGTGGAATAAGAACATACGTAGCCGGCAGAATAACTCCCTGTGTTAAAACACATTTCTCTCTTTGTATAGCCGCAATTGAGATATGGCCCCGCTGGGACGCGTGCGAAGATATCGTTCCACACCTCGACCCGCTGGAGTCACCATGTCACTTAATGAAATCCCTGACTTAAAGGTTAATTCGCAGCAGGCTGAAGCGCCGGTGCCGTTGCCCGTCGAGCCTGCTCATGTGATCCGCGATGATGCGGAAGCGATTGCCATTGCCCATCGACTCGCAGAAGAGTTCGCCCGGGAAGCTGCACGGCGCGACCGCGAAGGGATTTTGCCGCTCAAAGAGCTGAATGCTTTCTCCCAAAGCGGTCTGTGGGGGATGGCGATCCCGAAAAAATGGGGTGGCGCGGGCGTCTCATGGACGACGGTGGCGAAAGTGATTGCGATTATCTCTGCCGCAGATTCTGCCTTGGGACAATTACCGCAAAACCATCTGGCAGGAGTGGCGCATCTGATTGAAGACGGGACGGATGCGCAGCAGCACACGCTGCTGGCTGAGGTGCTGGCCGGATTACGTTGGGGCAACGCCTTTTCCGAGAAAAACTCACGTACCGTTGCCGATTTCCAGACGCGCTTTCAGCGCGCAGGTGATGAGGTCGTCATCAATGGCGAAAAATTTTATGCGACTGGCGCGCTGCTGGCCCATCGCATCCATGTGGTTGCCGTGGATGATGAAGGACGAGCACACCTGATTGTGTTGGATCGCAACAGCCCCGGGCTGACCATTATCAACAACTGGTCGAGCTTCGGCCAACGGACCACGGCCTCAGGTACCGTGCGACTGGAGAATGTGCGTGCGCCATTGTCGCGAGTGATCCCGGTTTTTAAAGCCTTCGAACGCCCGACCGCCGCCGGACCGATTTCTCAGATTATTCAGGCAGCGGTGGATGTCGGTATCGCGCGCGGTACTATCGAAGACACCCTGCGCTTTGTGCGGGAACGTTCCCGCCCGTGGATTGACAGTGGGCAGGCACGCGCGTCCGACGATCATTTCACGTTAGCGGCCGTGGGGGATTTAAAAATCCGGTTGCATGCCGCCGAAGCGTTGTTGTGGCGTGCCGGTGAAGAAATTGACCGGGCGTTGCTGCAACCCGATGAACCGACGGTCGCTGCCGCTACGGTGGCAACCGCGGAGGCCAAAGTGCTGACAACCGAAATTGCCATCCTCGCCGGAAACAAACTGTTTGAGCTGGCCGGCACCCGTTCAACATTGCAGGAGTTTAACCTCGACCGGCATTGGCGCAATGCTCGCACCCATACGTTGCACGATCCGGTACGCTGGAAATACTACCATGTCGGGAATTATTACCTGAACGGTACACCGCCACCGCGTCATGCGTGGAGTTAAGCCGAGGAGGGGAGGGCGGCTGCGCGATCTGCCGCCCTGTTTGCCGGGATATCAGAGATGACGTCTGACGCGTAATGCGCCGACCGCCAACACCACGAAGATCAAGCCGCCGGTAGCGACCTGCTGCCAGTAAAAATTCCAGCCGATCAACAATAATCCGTTGGCAATGAAACTGAGCAACAATACGCCCAACAAGGTACCCGGCACATTGGGACGTCGTGATGGTGCAAAGGTAGCACCGATAAAGCTGGCCCCGATCGCGTTCAGCAGATAGGCATTACCCGAGAGTGGGACCCAAGCTTTGACGTTAGCCGCAAGGATTACACCGACGATACCGGCAATCAATGCGCTGAGGATTAACGCCAGCGCCGTCAGGTGTTTGACCGGCACCCCCGAATGCAGTGCCACGCTGACCTGTTCCCCCATCACGCTCAGCGACCGTCCGGTCGCACTGCGATGCACTAACTGCCAGAGCGCGAGTGCCACCAGCAGCAGTAGCCACAGTGGAATCGGGATGCCCAGCAGCGTACCGTGGCCGATCGCCGAAAAGCCGTCGGGTAATGTCTGACTCAGCAGATATACCGGTTGCCCACCGTTGGATGATAATTGCTGTACGCTCTGACCAATAAACAATGTGCCAAGTGTGGCAAGAAACGGCTCCACACCGAGCCACGTTACCAAAAAGGCATTAAATACGCCGACCAGCAGAGCCGCCAACAACGCGGTGATCAACGCCAGCGGCAGGCTGACGTGATGCAGTACCAGTGTTACCAGCACCAGGCAGGCTATATCAATGGCCGTGCCCACTGAAAGATCGATCGCACCTATCCGCGTCACCAGCGTCATCGCCAGCGCGACAATCGCCAGCGGGGCGACATTATTCAGCAGCACGCTGCGAATATTTGAGGCTGTGGCAAAACCCGGCGCGTTAATGATAAAAAACAGCAGCAGAACGGTGAATGTAAATACCATTGCGACACGTAGCAGTCCGGCTGGCCGCAAAGCCTTCGTTCTGCGGGTAAAGGTTAATTCAGACACCTTGAGTACTCCTTAGCTGACGGCGACGCAGCAACGCGGTCAGTGCCACCACCAATAAAATCAGCGCGCCTTCAACCCCATTGATCCAGTAGCTGGAGACGTTGATCAGCTGGAAACCATTGGCGATCAGGCTGAGAAACAACGCGCTGATCAGTGCACCACCGAGGGTCGGGACCAGGCGTCGCGAGAACACCACCCCTAAAAGAGCGGCAGCGATCACCATCAGCAGATTGTCGTTGGCTCCGGGAGAGCTGCCACTCAGCAGCGACACTGAAGCGATAGCAGCAAATGCTGCACTGACACCGCATAACACGTAACTCAGCGCCCGATAGCGTTTGACGCTAATGCCTGCGGCGTTGGCGGCCTGTGGATGACTGCCGACTGCCTGCAAACGTAGGCCGAAGGCGGTGAAACGGCACAAGGCGATGGCAGCACATGCCAGACACAGGAAAGACCAGCCCAACCAGGAAACCCCAAGCGGGCCATTGGCGAGCAGGAGGTTTTGCCAATCGCTGCTGGCCGGGACAGATGCATTACCGGTCAACACCATTTCCAGTCCGATGGCGATATTCATGCTGGTTAGTGTGGCCAGCAGCGGCAGAATTCCCAGCCAGACAATGGCCAGGGCGTTAAACAGACCCATTGCTGCACCGGTGAACAGCGTCAGCAGCAGCGCCTGTGGAATAGCGTGTCCGGCATTTAGCTGGCTGGCGAGCACTGCCGCACATAAGCCGAGATTGGCGGCAATCGACAGGTCAATACCGCCGGTAATGCCTTGCAGGCCGCCGCCACTCAGTACCAGGGTCAAGCCCAGTGCCAGGGTGCCGACTACCGCCGTCTGCTGCGAGACATTGCCGAGGTTAATCACTGTCAGGAATATCGGTGAAAGCCAGGCAAATACCGCCAGTACCAACAGAATCAGCAGCAGAGAAATGTGTTGTAGCCACTGCTGTCCGTTTGGTTTGCGCGGATGTTCTATCGGCGCGGCTTGAGTGACGTCAGTCATATTACCTTCTCCGTCAGCGGTCCTGTGCCTGAAGCCCAGGAGAGAATTTCCTGATGGCTGGTTTGCTGTGCCGCCAGCGTGACAACCTGATCGCCGCGCGCCAGTACAATGATGCGGTCGGCCAGGGTTTGCAGTTCCAGCAAGTCAGTCGAAAACACCAGAATCAAGGCTCCTTCATCGGCTAATCGTTGTAGCGTGTGGTAAATCGCGGCTTTGGCGGCGATATCGACCCCGACGGTGGGTTCATCCAACAGATACAGTCGCGCTCCGGTATTGAGCCATTTTGCCAACACGGTTTTTTGCTGGTTGCCGCCAGAGAGCTGACGCACCGGGGCCAGTTGTCCGGGAGAGCGTATTGCCAGCTGCTCGATGTTTTTCGCCACCAGCTTACTTTCTGCCTGGCGTGAGACACCGCCCCAGCGCAACAGCCGCCGTACCGTGGTCAGGGTGATGTTCTCGCGCAGGCTGGTGTCGAGCGCGATACCATTGGCGCGACGGTCCTCCGGCACAAAAGCGATACCGCGTTTTACTGCCGCATGCGGCGAGGAGGGGATGCCCGTGTTCTCACCCAATCTGACATGGCCACTGACGCCCGTTTCCAGCCCAAACAATGCGCGGATTAACGCCTTACCCCCTGAACCTAACAACCCGGTAATCCCGATGATTTCGCCCTGTCGTCCGTGGAAGCTAACGTTACGAAAGCGGCCAGCCGCGCTGAGTTTTTCTACCTCAAGTACCCGATCGCCGGGACGGCGTAAGGTTCGCGGCACAATATCATGGCGTTCATCACCGACCATGGCCCGGATAAGCGCGGTGGGATGAAGGTGAGGCGCAGTGAAGTGCGCCACATCTTTACCATCGCGCAGTACCGTGACGTGCTGGCAAAGCGCCTGAATTTCATCGAGATAATGCGAAACATAAATCAACGCAATCCCTTGCTGACGCAGGTGTTCAATGACGCGGAACAACGCCTGCACTTCGTGACGTGCCAGTGCCGCCGTGGGCTCATCCAGCACCATCACGCGTGGCGAGCTGCGCAACACACGGCAGATTTGTACCAATTGCTGCTCCGCCACGCTCAGTGTGGCGATCAGCGCCTGAGGATTGAGCTGCAAACCAAAATGCTGTTGCAGCAATTGTTCTGCCTGTTGCCGCATCTTTCGGCGTTGCAGAAAGGGCGTACCGGCCACGCGTGGCTCATCACCGAGCAGCAGTGCTTCGGCGACGGTCAACGTACCCGCCAGCAAGCGTTCCTGATGCACGATGGCGATGCCGCGCTTGAGCGCCTGCGCCGGGCTGGATAATGCCAACGGCTTGCCATCCAGCTCGATGCTGCCATGATCGGCAGCATGTATACCGCCCAGCACTTTGGTCAGCGTCGATTTCCCCGCGCCGTTGTGCCCAATCAGCCCGTGAACTTCACCGGCGTTGACGCTGAGCGAAACCGACTGCAATGCCGGGATGCCATTAAAGGCTTTGCTGATGTTGTGCAGTTGCAAGCGCGGAGGGTTATTTCCCATCCGTCTGGCCCAGCGTTTTCTGCGCTTCGGCAGCGTTTGTTTTGGTGACCAGGATCGCCGGTACATACGTGGCCGGAGGCAAGGTGCGATCGCCTGCCAGGTATTTCGCCACATTCTGTACGGCGGTCTGACCAATCAGATAGGGTTGCTGCGCCACTACGGCTGCCGCGCTGGATTTAGGATCTTTCACCAGCGACACCACATCCGGGCTGCCATCTACCGCGTAGGTTTTAATTTCACTGCGCCCTGCGGCATCTACCGCCTGAGTGGCACCGATTTGTGGTACATCCCATGCCGCCCAAATTGCCTGTACCGATCCTTTAGGATATTTATTCAGCAGCTGGCTGATTTGCGCGTAGGCATCCTGTACGGTGTTGGGAATGACATCACGCAGTTCCGGTTGGATGATTTTAATTTTTGGATACCACTTCAATACTGCTTTTAATTGGTCATAGCGCATTGCCACGACAGGCACCCCATAGAAGCCATTAAAAACCAGAATATTGCCTTCGCCACGCAGGTCATTCACCAGCTTCAACGCCAGTTGTTCGCCAATATAAAAATTATCGGAGGTGGTGACATTAATACTCGACGGACTGGCGGTATCGACAGTAAATAACGGAATACCGGCATCGCGAATTTTTTTCAGCCAGGGTTCCAGCACGGATGCGGTGCCCAGGGTTTCGATAATCGCATCCGGTTTCTGTGCAATCAGGGTCTGAATCTGCGCGATTTGCTGTGCATCCTTACGCCCGCCATCCAGCGCGATAGGCGTGCCACCAAGGCGTTTCACCTCGTCGATCTGCCCCTGATAGGCTTTCAGATCCCAGTAATGTTCTGTACCAGCAACGGTGATGCCGATGCGTTTGCCCGCCAGTGACGGGATTGGCGCATCAGCGGCTTGCGCGATAAAGGAATGGCTGAATAACAGCGATGCAGAGGTCAATAACAAGCTTGCCAGGCGGAGCTTTTTCATTCTGAATATCCCTGGAAAAAATAAGATAAATAATGGTGTGTTACGTCAGCTGGATGCTGCGTAGAATAAAAATTATCACAGCCATTATTTATCCCTAATGCTATTTTTATCTTAGGCTATTCAGTTACTGGCGAAGAGTGTCTTATTTTTAAATCAGCATTAATTAAGAACAATATTGTCGTTACTTAACACCGGCGTTATAGAATCTCACGTTCCTCTCCGTACCACAGCTGAGAACGTGACAGGTCAACAAAACGTCGCTCATCTTCAATCAGTTCCTTAAGCGCGGCCAGTCCCTGTTCGGTTGTGCGGGCAGCGAGATGAGCAGCAAGATCATCCCACCAGAGTTCGGCACATCCGTCGAAATCTACCGGATCTGAAGCTCGCCCCTGTTGCAGTGCCTGCTGCGCCTCGGGATTGGGCAGTGGTGCGGTCTGAATATAGCGGCGAATACCAAGGACCTCCGCATGCTTACGAACCAGCGGGGCATGGTGATTCTGCCAGTGGTCATCAAACGCTTCACGCGAGAGAGTGGGCAATCGTTTCACACTCATTATCAGTTTTAACATGTCAGACTCCATCGATTGTGATTGAATGCAGCCAATGCTAAACGATGACATCACTGTCAGGGTCAAGGGCCAAAATGAAGATCGGTGAATTTTCGCGCGTGACCGGCGTCAGCGCCCGCATGTTGCGTTACTACGAACAGGAAGGCTTAATCCACCCGGCGCGGGAACCCTCGGGTTATCGAAATTATTCTGCGGAGGAGGCTAACAGGGTCAAAAGTATGGTGTTGCTTAACAGGGCAGGGCTTCCCCTCAGCGTGATTCGCGATGTTATCTCTTGTGTCCCGCAGATCGCCCCCGCCACGCCGCTGTGTGATGTTTTGCAGGCAAAAATCAGACAGCATATGGCGCAAATTGATCAGCAACTTGATGTGCTGACCGACAGTCGGCAGCGGCTGGCTGGGCTACTGCGCGAGGGTGGTCAGTAAATAACCGTCACACCCGCGAGCGTCGTCACAAGCGTGCCGGTCAATTTTATCCACAGGGTTTGGCGTCAGATATGCACCGTGATTGTGGACAACTTTGAAATATATAGGGATAACAGAGATGCAAAGGTTAATCATCCGGAAAGAACGGACTCAATCATGATGATGCTTTCGTCTTCCAGGAATTTGAGGTTGTTGAGCTGATTAATCGTCCAGTGTGATGAGGTGGCTCACTACCATCATGGAAGCGAACGGGCTATTTTCGAGATTGATCACAAATATTAGAAAATAGTAAAACGAATAATCCTCAACATTGTTTTTACTATCTTGAATTAGTTGGTCTATTAATTTGAATGATATACATTTTCTTTTAAAATGAGGTGGATGTGTATGTGTTATATGGCTTGTGAGGGTGCTTTTATGACATGTTTTTTGATAACGATATTTTAAATAGATCTGTTATCATCAAGGTTTTCAGTGTTTATCTCTTGTTATAATGTTTGAATTTCTTATTTTATGGGGTGTCGTTTAATTTCCTGAAACAGATATCAACAAGGAGATTAAATGGAAATGGTATTCAGTTTGGGTTGGGTTTATTTAAAATCAATGTGTTGCATCACTACCAGTATCGCTGGCGAAAGGACGGTTTTATGAAGGGATTCGGATCGGGTACACGTAATCGTCGTTTTATGATTTTTTTATTGTGGATGCCTACGGTATCTCCTCTTTCGAATGCAGTCGGGCCATGTAGCCCAATGAATACACATGGTCTGCTGGGGGTAATATCCTGGATTTTCATGCTCATTGGTGCTTACGCGTTTTATTCCGGTTTATTTCGATTTTACGACTGGTTTAACGGTAAATAGCTTAAAAAACTTCTCGGTATTCACCGGGAAGCGTTTGTTCATTACCTTCATATTTATAAAATTAATTCCGATGATAGCGGAAGGAGAGGGTGAATGGTTCAATCTGATGCTGGTGGAAGGTGGTGGATTATCTCCACCATAGAGTCCATATCAATCCCCGGATAATGCTCACGCATACCGGCCAACAACACATCGTCTGGCCACTCTTTTGATTTGCCAAGATGGTGTGCCACGGCAGAAAGCGGCATGGTCTCCACATTTGTCACCCAGACAATAAGCATATCTGCGGCATCCTCCGCATTAACATACAACATCGGGCCGGGCGAGATTTTACGTTCCTGCCAGCGAATGGTATGAAGTTTCTTCCCGGAGCGCACCTCAGGGAGCAGCCGTGCAACAATTTCAAGACTCTGCATTATTATAGTGCTCCCTTCAGCGAGCAGTGGTTCTGGACAATCTATCAGCCAGTTACCACGTTTGTGTTAGCCCGGAATATCATGTCGACCATGTAATGTGATTCATCAAACTTAGCATCAAATGGTGTTTACGTTCGTCATCAGACTTATTAAGCACTTTTCCTGCTCAGTGTTTATTGTCCCGTATTGCAGATGATGTATCGAGATACGAACGAATAAAGTATGATGAAGCAGGATGTTTTCCGGCCAGAGGATACGGTATGCCATTGCTAATTCAGGATATTATTGATCTACAAACTCTTGTTGAGTCAGAACAGGTTGAGTTCAAACTGGCTGGTGGTAAGGATGGTAAAGGGGAGCTTCCGAAGGATTTCTGGCCGACATATTCTGCAATGGCAAATGGGAGAGGCGGCTGGGTCATACTGGGAGTGAAAGAGGAGTCCGGAAACTTCACTCCGGTTGGTGTAGTTGATCCCAACAAGATAAAAACAGATTTATTCAATCAACTGAACGATCGAGACCGTATCAGTGTGAATGTTATTCAGTCAGAAAAAGATGTTCAGCTTATTTGTTTGCAAGGAAAGGATGTGTTGGCAATTCATATTCCGCCAGCCATGCGTAAGCAAAAACCAGTTCATCTTAAAAAATCCCCGTTTGGTCATACTTATCAGCGTTTGCATGAGGGAGACCGGATTTGTGATGACATGACCGTCAAACGAATGCTTGCTGAGCAGATTCACGATAGTCGTGATAATGAAGTTCTTTCAGAGCACTATCTCTTTGAAGAAGATATCGAACTCGATAGCCTGAAAGTCTATCGCAACCTACTCTCAGCCAATAATCCGCAGCACCCTTACCTTGCCTGCGAACCTTTTGAACTACTGAAAATGGTAGGTGGATGGCGTAAAGATCGAGAAACCGGTAGGGAGGGGATTACCCTTGCGGGGATTTTGATGTTTGGTAAGTGGGAAGCGATTATTGCCGCATCACCTAACTATATGGTGGATTATCAGGAACGACCCGAAGCTAAAACTGAGTTACGTTGGGTTGACAGAGTAACCCCTGATGGTACATGGTCCGGAAATATCTTTGATTTTTATAGAAAAGTATATCAAAAACTGGTTTCTGATCTGAAAGTACCTTTTAGTCTGGAAGGTGGTCAGCGCAAAACGGATACGCCAGTACACATTGCTTTGAGAGAGGCATTAGTTAATACGCTGGTACACGCCGATTTTTCAGATCGGGTATCTATTCTCGTCGTTAAACGGCCCGATATGTTTGGTTTCCGTAATCCTGGGCTGATGCGTCTTCCTTTGGAAGATGTGATAGCCGGTGGTACGAGTGATTGCCGTAATCGTTTATTGCATCAGATGTTTTTGCTCATTGGCTTAGGAGAAAAGGCTGGCTCAGGGATGCCTAAGATTTTCAGTGGCTGGAAATCGGCTAACTGGCGTATTCCCAAGTTATGGGAAAAAACGGTACCGGCACAGACTCTTCTCGAACTTTCGACAGCGAGCCTAATCCCACAACATATCCTGGATGAATTACATCTGAAGTTTGGTGAGAATTTCGACCAACTCGATGACTTTGAACAAGTTATTATAGCCACAGCGGCTATTGAAGGTTGGGTTAACCATGAGCGTGCTTGCCAGCTCACAATCAAACATCCTCGTGAAGTAACATTGACGCTTCCCCGACTGGAAAGTAAAGGCTTCCTTACCGCAGGTGGAGAGCAGAAAAGCAAACATTACACTCTACCGGGCGTTTCCGTTGTGACACCGGATGAGGTCTTCTCACTGGGGTCTATTAATGTGTCAAGTAACTCCACACCTAACGATGAGGACTCCACATATAGCGGGCGGAGGTTCACACATAGTGAAACTGGCCCAACACATAACGCAGCACAATCAGGTGGCAGAACGACAGGTCTGAATAAAAAAACAAATATAAATCAGTCTATAAGTCGAGATGATCACGGGCGTATCATAAGTCGATTTATCGGCTTGCCATATATCGACTCCGTGGAACATTTAACTGAGGCTTTTCGGGATACTCTGTTTGCTCAAGCCGCTATACCGCGCGAGAAGTTGCGGCTTGGCGATAAAGAATTAATGAAGGATGTAATCCTGAAAGTATGCGCAGGGCATTTTATTTCTGTTTCTGCCCTTGGTGAAATACTTAATCGTAATCCTAACGCGTTGCGCCAGCAGTATTTAAAGCAACTGGTTGAGCAGGGAGAACTAAAATTGGCATTTCCACAGTTTAAAAATGATCCAAAGCAGGGATATAGTGCGGTTTGAAGAAAGTTGCAGGTGATGAAACGGATTAAGCCGAGTCATCCTCCACAAAATCGATCTGAATACCCGGAACGCACATCAGGGAGCAGCCGTGAAACGATTTCAAGACTCTGCATTATCATGACTCTCCCTTCAGCGATCAGTGATTATGGTCCCGCAGAAATACCGTCATCACATCTTTTGGCGGGACACCGCCGCACTCTGATATCAGCCAACCCACCGCACCACGATGATAGGTTCCGTGGAAAAGGACATGGTTGATCATATCGATGGCTTTCATTTCTCCGTCACCACCGTCCACAAACCGGAACCTAATGGTCTCGGCAAAATCCGCCTCGTTCATGGCACCGATATGTTCAATATACCAGTCAGTGCCCGCATTCATCCGTGCTGCCAGCTCATCGCAGGAGGGGGTTTCAGGCGTATTCAGTGCGGTATAGCCGTGTGACTGACCGCTGATATTGGCCCGGAAGATCATATCGACCACGTAGATGTGGTTCATCAACCTTAGCATCAGATGGCGTTTTTGGCTGTCAGCCGAGGCGTCAAGCGCGTTGATTGCCGCAAGGGTCGCGGCATCAGCCCATTTTTTATACTGCAATAACGTAACGACCGTGTTTCTGTCCATGACCTTCCCTTCGTACCTGTTGAGGGAAGTGTTATATCTGACAATGATGCTCAGGAAAACAATTCATTACTCATCGCATGGGTTTGACCGCTGGCTACCCTGACGGTGTTGCTTCATCACGGAATGTGGGGTAACGCCAAACGCTTTGCGAAACGCATGGCTGAAATGGGAGAAGTCAGAAAAGCCGTAGTCCATCGCTGCCTGCGAGACACTGGCAACCCGCCCCTGCACCAGCGCCTCACGACTGGCTTCCAGACGTTCCTGCCAGATAATCGCCACCGGTGTTTTCTGATGTCGGGCAAACGCGCGTGTCACGGTGCGCACCGACACATGGTGGGCGAGGGCGATGCTCTCCAGATTCAGTGCTGGATCGGTGAGATGTCTGCGGATGTAATTTCTGATCCTGGCGTACAAATCACGCTCAACGTGTTCTTTCTCGGGTGTTTGTAATTCCAGGCTCAACACCAGCAGATCGAGCAGCGTTTGTGAGAAACGCCCGGCCAGTTGAGGATGGCTAAACAGCTCTGGGGATTGCACCGCCTGATAGATCATCTCGCGCAACGGAATGATGCCGGGACGTGATTCATCCAGCACGGTGGCGGTCATCGATTCCGCACCTGGCAGTTTGCCGCACAGCAAATGCCTGGGGATACGAATCAAGTGATTGTTATACCCACCAATACTAAAACGGAAAGTTTGCGCGGCATCGTACAGCACCAAATTGGTTGAGGTGAGGTTCGCTTTTCTTCCCCCCTGTTCCAGTTGACCATAGCCGCCCTGAAAGCAACCCAGCCATAAATCATCCTCTGGCCCGGTGCGCAGGTGTTTTGCTTTGCGTTCCCAGTAGTGGGTACTGGCACTGAGGGTGCAAATATCGACCAGCCCGACCTCGCGTACCCCCAGTTCGCCGTCAAAAGTCCCTGACAGTGGTTTGCCATCCGAAGGGATGCAATGGCGCAGAATCACATCATTCCAGTACTCAAAGCGCTGGGGTTCCGCGACTTGTGCGGTGGAATAGCGGACATTACCAGGAGCCAATGTGCTGTTCACTCTCTCACCTCAACGTGGCAATTAATTGTCGGATCTCATCATTTCTGACTGAAAGCAATAATTGCGCCATTGTCAGCGGCGTGCTGTGAGATCAGTGAGTTACTGCCAGTGAAAAGTGGAAAGTGCGCCAGTTCAGGGCAATCCTGCACCATTTCAGTTCTCCCTTCCGCCGTTTTTTCCCCTTGTCCGGCCCAGCCAGGCAGTTGTCCGCCACAGCCAGGTGAGTTGTGAATTTCTCCTTAATATCGGGGGTGATTTTTCTTCACAACACCAGGGAGTCATTATGGAATCTGCCATCGATACGCATCTCAAATGTCCCCGCACGCTGTCCCGTCGGGTGCACGACGATTATCAACCGCCTTTCCCGATGTTCGCCGGACGGGCCGACGCCAGCCTGACTCAGGTGGTTATGGCTTATCTGGGCGTGCAGTTTCGCGAAGAACAACGTGCAGCCGCGATCACGGCCATGCAGCACATTGTTCGCAGCTTCAGTCTGGACAACGGCCCAGGCAATCATGACGTGACCTTCCACACCGATAATCAGGGGTTCGGCAACTTCATCGTTGTCGGCTACTGGCGCGATCCTGCTGCGTATTGCCGTTGGCTGCATCAGCCAGCCATTACCGGCTGGTGGTCATCCGATGACCGTTTGCGCGATGGATTGGGGTATTTCCGGGAAATCATTGCTCCGCGTGCTGAGCAATTCGAAACACTTTACGCCTTTAAAGAGGCGTTACCTGGCGTTGGTGCAGTGATGGATAACCTCAGTGGGGAAATCCAGGAGCATGGCTACTGGGGTTCCGTTCGCGACCGTATTCCGGCGTCGCAAACGGACTGGCTACAACCTGATGGTGAGCTGCGCATTATTTCTGGCGATCCTGCCGCCGGAGGCCGGGTGGTGGTGCAGGGCCATGACAACATCACCCTTATCCGTTCCGGCCAGGACTGGATGGACGCGGATGAACAGGAACGTGCGCTGTATTTCACGGAAATGCTGCCGCCGCTGCAAGCCGGCATGGATTTCCTGCGCGATGAAGGGCAGACGCTCGGTTGTTACAGCAACCGTTTTGTGCGCAACGTGGATATCGACGGCAACGTATTGGATATCGCCTACGATATTGGTTTCTGGCGCTCGCTGGATCGGCTTGAGCGCTGGGCGGAATCGCATCCTACCCATCTACGCATCTTTACCACCTTCTTTCGGGTGGTGGCCGGACTGCAAAAACTCCGGCTCTATCACGAAGTGTCGGTCTCCGATGCACGCTTTCAGACGTTCGAATACATCAACTGCCATCCCCAGACCGGGATGCTGCGAGATGCCGTGCGCTGACCACTGATAACCATCTGAAACGCCCTTTTTCCGAGGAATGATTATGCCGGGATTACGCTTTTGCCTGCTGGGTATGCTGCTGTCTGCGACATCGGCGTTTGCTGTTGAAGTTGCGCCTGGCGATTACAGCCAGTTCCCTGACGGTACGACGGTGGGTCTGCTGTATTACCAGCACGCAACCACCGGTTCGGCCCGCTCGCACGGTGACAAAGTCAGTTCTGATTACAATGTGACCTCCGATATCGGCATGCTGAGGCTATTGCATACCGTGCAGATCAGCGAGACGGCAACGCTCGATCCTCAGTTTTTGCTGCCGTTTGGCCGGGTGTTTGGTAGCGGCGATGCCGCTGCACTGGGTTCAGCCAATGGCACGGGGGACCTGATCCTGACCGTACCGCTCAAGGTCCGGCTTAACAGCGGCGGCGATATCTTCGGTTTTGCCCCCTATCTGTATGTCCCGACCGGCAACTATGACCATAACAACGCGCTGAATCTTGGCGAGAACCGCTGGAAGGTAGATTTACAGGCCGCCTGGGTGAAGTTCTTCGGCGAGAAGTGGGCGCTGGATATGGTCGGGGACGCCATCTGGTACGGCGACAACAACGATTACGGCACGGCGTCATCCCGCCTGAAGCAGGACAATTCATGGGCAGCGCAGATCATGGGACGCTATATGCCTGACCCGACGCTGTCGTTGGGTCTCGGCTTTGGACAGACCTGGGGCGGTGAGAGCCGAATCGATGGCGTAGAACAGGACAACCAGAGTCAGACCACCAATGTGCGACTGACGGCCACTAAATTTGTCACCCCACGCGATCAGTTTCAGATCCAGTTAGGCAGAGATCTGCGCGTCGAAAATGGCGCAGCAGAAGATTTCCGCCTGAATCTGCGCTACGCACGCGTGTTTTGAGGTTGTCCTTCCTGACCAGGAGTTTGTCCGTCTCAACCATGTGAACAAACTGCAGGCACGTTATGTTCGGGTCAGGGTTAACACCGTTTATGGTTTAAATCAGGGAAAAAATCATGGCTATTGAACGTCCAGATGCAGCGCAGCTGCATCACCTTGCCAGCTTGCTTCATCTGCAACTCAGTGACGAGGAGGCGGCTGAATATCTGGCGCTAATGCAACCCAATCTGGATGCGTATGACCTTATTGATGCGCTGCCGGATGACATTCCTCCGGTTAACTATCCACGTCAGCCGGGCTACCGTCCGGCTGGTGAGGAAAACCCGCTGAATGCCTGGTATTACAAAAGCGAAGTTAAGGGCGCAGCGGGGGGACGTCTGGCGGGAAAAACAGTGGCTCTTAAGGATAACGTTGCCCTTGCCGGGGTGCCAATGATGAACGGTGCGACCTCGCTGGAAGGGCATGTCCCGTTATTTGATGCCACCGTGGTCACCCGGCTGTTGGACGCCGGGGCGACCATCCTTGGTAAAGCCACCTGCGAACATTTCTGCCTGTCAGGTGGCAGCCACACCGCCGATCCGGCCCCGGTACATAATCCCTGGCGTCAGGGTTACAGCGCGGGTGGCTCCTCGTCAGGGAGCGCCGCGCTGGTGGCGGCGGGGGAAGTGGACATGGCCATTGGCTGCGATCAGGGAGGATCGATCCGCATTCCCTCGGCGTTTTGCGGCACCTATGGCATGAAACCGACCCACGGACTGGTGCCTTATACCGGCATTATGCCGATCGAGGCCACCATCGATCATGCTGGCCCGATTACCGCGACAGTAGCGGATAACGCCCTGATGCTGGAAGTGATGGCCGGGCCTGATGGCCTCGACCCACGGCAATACAGTTCACGTGGTGGCAACTATACGGCGGCACTCGGTAAAGGGGTTAAAGGGCTGAAAATTGGCATCCTTACCGAAGGTTTTCAGTTACCCAATTTGCAGCCAGAAGTGGCGCTGAAGGTGCGCAACGCGGTGGCCCGACTGGAAAGCCTGGGTGCCGTGGTCGGCGAGATCTCGGTGCCGGGTCATCGTCTTGCTGCGGCCTTATGGTCACCGATTGGTTGTGAAGGACTGACCATGCAGATGATGCACGGTAACGGCATGGGCTTTAACTGGGAAGGTTTGTATGACGTTGCCCTGCTCGATAAACATGCCGCCTGGCGTGACCACGCTGACTCGCTTTCTCCTTCACTCAAAATCTGCATGCTGATCGGTCAGTACGGACTCTCCCGTTACCATGGCCGGTTTTATGCCAAAGCGCAGAATATCGCCCGTCGTGCACGTGCGGACTATGATAGCGCCCTGAGTGACTTTGACCTGCTGGTGATGCCTACGGTGCCGATCACCGCGCAACCCCTGCCTGAAGTTGATTGCTCCATCACGGAGTACATTTCCCGCGCCTTCGAGATGATTGGCAATACGGCGGCACTGGACGTTACCGGCCATCCGGCAATGTCGATTCCCTGTGGGTTAGTCGCGGGATTACCGGTTGGCATGATGCTGATAGGGCGTCACTACGCGGAAAGCACGATTTATCAGGCCGCATCAGCGTTTGAAGCCAGCGGCGACTGGAAACAGATGTAAGGCCGTCCGGGCCGCGTGAGGCCCGGATATCAATCCACTGTCTTTACGGAGAAGCACGATGGCACACGACCATGACCATGAACACACCGCACCCCCGGCGGACATCGCCCTGCGCGTGAAAGCGCTGGAATCGCTACTGATTGAGAAAGGGCTGGTGGATGCGGCGGCAATGGATGCGCTGATTGACACCTATGAACACCGTATCGGCCCGCGTAATGGTGCCAGGGTGGTGGCAAAAGCCTGGAGCGATCCGGCTTACAAAGCGCGCTTGTTGGCGGACGGCACGCAGGCCATCGCCGAACTGGGATTTTCCGGCGTGCAGGGCGAGGACATGATGGTGGTTGAGAATACCCCGGAGGTCCACAACGTGACGGTCTGCACCCTGTGTTCCTGTTATCCCTGGCCGACGCTGGGTTTACCCCCGGCCTGGTACAAATCTGCGCCGTATCGCGCCCGCATTGTTATCGACCCGCGCAGTGTGCTGGCCGAATTTGGGGTGACGATTGGCGAAGACCGCGAAATCCGTGTGTGGGACAGCAGTGCTGAGCTGCGTTATCTGGTGTTGCCAGAACGACCGGCCGGAACCGAGGGCTGGAGCGAAGATCAATTGGCCGATCTGGTAACGCGTGACGCGATGATTGGTACCGGCGTGGCATTACAACCTGGCAGCAATTAACGGGAGACACCGATGAACGGGATACACGATCTGGGTGGCATGCACGGCATGGGTGCTGTCATGACTGAACCTAACGAACCGCCTTTCCATCATGAATGGGAGCGCCGGGCGTTCTCACTGTTTGCGTCGCTGTTTGTTGGCGGTCATTTCAACGTCGACATGTTCAGGCACGCGATTGAGCGCATGAACCCGGTTCATTATCTGGAAGAAAGCTATTACGAACACTGGATGCATGCCTTTGAGACCCTGCTGCTGGAGAAAGGCGTGATTACCCGCGAGGAGCTGGCAGGCAAGGTTGCTGCCGTGCCGGCCAGCGCTGCGACACCGGTACTGCGGCCGGATATGGTGCAGGCTGTGGTCACCACCGGGGCTTCTGCCCGGGTTGATGAAGCGGTGACGGCCAGATTTCGCGTCGGTGATCAGGTCAGAGCGAAAAACCTCAACCCTGGCGGTCATACCCGTCTGCCGCGTTATGCGCGCGGAAAAGTCGGCACCATTGAGATTGATCACGGTGTGTTTGTTACCCCGGATACCGTGGCTCATGGGCTGGGCGAACATCCGCAACATGTTTACAGCGTCAGGTTTGCCGCGACCGAACTGTGGGGTGCGGATGCACCAGCGAAAGATACGGTACGCATTGATTTGTGGGACGACTATCTGGAGGCCCTATGAGCAAAGACGTCGCGATCGCTCTCCCCGGCACTGATGCCGATGCCGCGCCTTTTGAGCATCCGTGGCAGGCACAGGTGTTCTCGTTGATTGTTCACTTGCATCAGGCGGGCAAATTTAGCTGGAAGACATGGGTGGAGGTTTTCAGTCGTGAAATCAACGCGGCACCTGCTCGCCCGGATGAAAGCATCAATGATGCCTATTATCGCCAGTGGGTGGCTGCGGCGGAGACGCTGATTTTGTCGCTTGAAATGACGGAAGAAGCGGACATTGCAAACCGCGCAACAGAATGGCGTCAGGCTTATCTGCATACGCCGCACGGTATGCCGGTGCTACTCAGTAACGCCAGTTGTCCACCCGCGCACAGCCATCATCACCCCACATTGCGGGTGCCGGTGGCGGTCAGTCCGGCCACCCGTACCCCTGAACTTTTATGATTAACCGCCAGAGAAGAGGAATGTGTATGAGTCACGTAGCGACATCCACCCAGGTTCAGGTTGCACCCATCCCACTGAGCACGTTACTGCCCTGGGCCGCATTCATCACCTTAATGGTGTTGCTGGCGGTCTATTTTGTTGGCGCAGAACAGGGGGCCACTGCCGTTTTTTCCGGTAACCAGGTCCATGAGTATTTCCATGATGCCCGGCATCTGCTGGGTTTCCCCTGCCACTGAGGATAAAGCGATGACCGGAAAACTCCTGTTGCAGGGCATGATGGCCGGAATTCTGGCGGGCATCATCACCTTCGGTTTTGCGCATGTGTTTGGCGAGCCGCAGGTCGATCGGGCAATTTCTATCGAAGAGCAGCTTTCCCATTCGCATCAGCATGCTGCCGCTGAGAATGGCCATCACCATGATGAGTCTGATGGCGAAGTCTTCAGTCGCCAGACCCAGTCCGGTGCCGGACTGTTGAGCGGAGTGATCCTGTTCAGTGCTGCAATGGGTGGCGCGCTGGCGCTGATCTGGTCTTTTTGCTGGCAGCGCACTGGCCCGGCGCATCCGCGCGCCCTGGCACTGACTCTGGCGATAGCCGGATTTCTGGTGATGAGCCTGATGCCGGGCCTGAAATACCCACCGAACCCACCCGCGGTGGGGGATCCGTCCACCATTGGTTACCGCACCAGCCTCTACTTTGTCATGCTGCTGATTTCCGCTGTGATCATGGTGGCCGCGGCGTGGAGTGCGCATCAGCTCCAGCCGCGTCTGGGGGCCTGGAATGCGGCGCTGTGGGGCGGCGTGGCGGGCTGCATCATGATGATCGTCGCCTGTATGCTGATGCCGGCGATTAATGAGGTTCCGACCAGCTTCCCGGCGGATGTGTTATGGCGTTTTCGCCTGAGTGCTATCGGCACCCAGCTGACGATGTGGTGTGTGATGGGGCTGCTGTTTGGTGCTTTTGCCGAGAAAGTGGTGCAGAAACCGGCGCTGCGCCAACTGGCGGATGTGCGTTGATCCTATGTCAGCGACCCTGCAACTGGTTTGCCAGGGGGAAACCCTGGCAAACCGGCAATCCCGCTTTCCCGCTGATGATCCTTTATGTGAACCGGCTTTGCTGCAACGGCGTAGCGGTTTTGCGTCGTACAGTAAAATCTGGACTGCGCCCGGTGTGGCGAGCCTGCAGACCGCTCAGGCGTTAGGACTAAGCGGGGAGCCGGTGGCCGCGCTGGTGGAACCCGATCATGGGCGCTGGTCGGGTTTAGCCATCAGGGATGTGATGAAGCAGGAGCCAGACGTCTTTCTGCGTTGGCTGGAAGGCGCAGCGCCACCCGAGGGCGAATCGCTTCAGCAGTTGATGCTCCGTTGTGAGGCGTGGCTGGCGCAACATGTCGCTGAACGCGGGCAGCACTGTGCCGTGGTGTCTTCAGCCATCATTCGGGCGATGGTAGTCAGCCTGCTGGGTGCGCCAGTCCGCGCGTTTAACGCTATCGATGTTCATCCCCTGAGCGTGACAGAACTGCGCAGTGACGGTAAACGCTGGCATGTGTGTTTGGGGAAGTGAGCACGTTTCCCTGGTGTGCATAGCTCGTTCTGCTTCAGACGAAGCGGCGGTGTGCTGTTAACATCAACCGCGTTTTGCAGGTTTGCGCCGCCGTAGCGTGGCGGGTGTTGCCTGCTTTCTCCCACACCAAAAGGAAAACATTGTGTCGATCGTGAATGAAAAACTTGCCTGGCGCTACGCGACCAAAAAATTTGATGCCAGCAAAGTGGTGCCTGAAGACAAGCTGGAACGCATTATTGAAGCGGTGCGTTTGACCGCGACATCGAGTGGGTTGCAGCCGTTTGAGTTGATGGTCATTACCAATGATGACATCCGGGCAAAAATTCGTGCGGTCGCCTGGGATCAGGCACAGGTTACCGATTGTTCTCACCTGATGGTGTTTGCCGCCTGGGATGACATCACGCCGGAACGCGTCAATATGATGTTCGATCTCACCAATGAAGTCCGTGGCTTCCGTAATGAAGGCTGGGAAAACTACCGTCAGATGCTGCTGGGTATCGTGGGTGAGCGGGGTACAGAGGCGAACTATCAGGCGGCGGCGCGTCAGGCGTACATCGCTCTGGGTAGCGCTCTGATTGCGGCAGCGTTTGAAGAAGTTGACGCGACGCCGATGGAAGGTTTTGACCCGGAAGCGGTTGACCAGATTCTGGGCCTGAAAGAGAAGGGCTTACGCAGCGTGATCATTCTGCCGCTGGGTTATCGTGCGGCTGAAGGTGACTGGCTGGTCAACCTGCAAAAAGTCCGTCGCAGCCGCGAAAACTTCGTCACTGAAATTAAGTAAACGAACCGTAGTGGCGCGATTTATCGCGCCGCTACGCCGAACGTAAACGCAGCGTAGCCGGAAGTATCACCTGGCTTTCTGCCGGGTCTTGCCCCTGAATCATCTGCGTCAGCATGGAGAAACACTCCTGCGCCAGGCGCGGTATGTTTTGCTCAACAGTGTCAATCGGCACTGACAGGGAATCGTACAGATAGTGATCATCAAAGCTGGCAATACGAATCTCACTGGTCAGTAAATGATGCTGGCTCATATAGCGCAGCACCCCTTCCAGCAGGCCACAGGCGGCGGTAAATAACGCTTTTGGCGGACGACCTAACCGGGCGCATAATGCCGCGAACATTTCATAACCGCTGCTCGGGTGGTAATTGCCATGAATGATCCATTCCGGACGCGGTGTTACGCCTGCGCGCTCCAGCCCTTGCATAAATCCCGCCAGACGATCTTTGGTGGGCGATAAACGTGGTTGCCCGCCAAGAAAATAGATCTCGTCAGGATTAGCGCGTGCCAGTCGCTCGACTAAATCGGCGGTGGGGGTAATGGAATCGGTAATCACCAGGGGCAACCGGGTGTCATTCATATGACGGTCAAACAGCACCACCGGCAGTTGTTCACTCAGCTTCACGTAATCGCTATCGCTCAGCATGCTGGATGCGACGATGATGCCATCCACCTGGCGGGCCACCAGATTGTTCACCACCACCATTTCCTGACCGGCGTTCTCGTCAGTACAGGAGATGAGTAATTGCAAACCCGCTTCGCGGCACAAATTTTCCAGCTCGTGAGAAAAAACCGCGAAACCGTGGTTAGTGATTTCCGGCACCACCAGCCCCAGCGTATGGCTGCGATCATCGCGCAGCAGACGGGCATGGATACTTGGCTGATAGTGATGTTGTTGGGCGAGAGTGAGCACTCGCTCGCGCGTCTCCTTCGCGACCCTTAACTCTTTGCCGCGGCCGTTAAGCACCAGGCTGGCAGTGGCTTTAGACACCCCAGCCAGCGCGGCGATATCACTAATGGTAACGCGTTTGGTTTTTCTCACGACAATGCATCGGTTAATGAAACAATAACTTATTCTACCATGCAGCGACGTAACGACCAGTAGCGGGCCTGTACTTCTGCGTGACCGCTCAGGGTTAATTGTGCCGGATGCGCAGGGAAGTAGCGGCTGCTCATGACCCCTTCGCCATCATTGATAAAGATCTCCACGCTGGAATGATCACACAGAATCTGCAAACGCCGCGCCGGGCCAACCCAGAAGCGATAAAGCCATTCACCGGTTACCAGGCTGCGCCGGGCCAGACGCAGCTCATGCTGATGCCACTGCAAAATCAAGGTATCAGCAAAATTCAGCGTGATATCGCCCTGAGATTCCAGCTCCAGTTCCAGGCGCTGTGCATCCAGTGCAGGGGCGTGGCAGGCGCTGCCGTGATACACCTGCTCCTCTGCGCGCAGTGCCTGCAATTCTACAATCGGCTGTTGATACAATTTGCCATTGCGATCGCTCAGTTCGCGCAGGCAGGTCATCTGATGAATCCAGCCGTTGTTGACCGTTGGCTGATGCATCTCTTCACCATCCGGCACGCCCATCCAACCCACCAGCAAACGACGGCCTGCGGCGGTCAGTGTGGTTTGCGGGGCATAAAACTCAAACCCGGCGTCCAGTTCGTGAAATGCGCCGTGATGAAAGCGCGCGGTAGCATAATCGAGCTCACCGCTGATCCAGGCGCTCGCGTGGGTGTTCAGGAAACGTTTCTCCTCGCGTGCGATGCCTTGTGGGCAGCAGATCAGCCAGCTGTGATCGCCGAGGGTAAACATATCCGGGCACTCCCACATGTAGCCAGCGGGCCCGGAACCGCCAACGCCACTGCCGGCGATCTCACCGAGATTGTGCCAGTCCCGCAGGTTCTCTGAACGCAGCAACAGTACTTTGCCCTGCAACTGCCGATCCTGCGCGCCCAGCACCATGTACCAATACTCGCCGTGTCGCCATACCTTGGGGTCGCGCACATGGCCGGTATAACCCGCGGGCAGCGCCATCACCGGGCCGAGTTTATCAAAGCCCCCGGCGCTGTTTTGTACCGCCAGACACTGCCAGGCGGTACGGCTGCCGTCGTCGAATTTGACGTTGCCGGTGTAAATCAGCGTCAGTACCCCGGCGTTGTCGACGGCGCTCCCGGAGTAGCAGCCGCTGCGGTCATAGTCGTCATCGGGCATCAGTGCGATGGGTTCGTGTTGCCAGTGCAGCAGGTCCTCTGAACTCCAGTGGCCCCAGCACTTGTGTTGATGCTGGCAACCCAGTGCGTTCCACTGGTAAAACAGATGGTAACGACCGGCGAAGTGGATAAAGCCATTGGGATCGTTTAGCAACCCGGTGACGGGTGCCAGATGCCAGCCGGGATAGTGGCTGTCGCTCAGGGCTTTGGGCTGACCGTGCATCACCGCTTTTAAAATGGCGGCCAGGCGTGTTGATGATGCCATTATTCAGAGTCCGTTTTGTATTTAAGCAGGTAAGAGAGAATAAACGCCGTACTGAAAGCGATGACCATCCCAATCGCATAATTGAGCAGCGAACTGGCTTGTACGATGGCCATACCGGGCAAACCGGTCAACCCAACGGCAGTCATATAGACATGCACCGACACCACCCATGCACCTCCGATCGCCCCGCCAATCAGGGCGGCAATGAACGGTTTCATAAAGCGCAGGTTGATACCAAAGATCGCCGCCTCGGTAATCCCCAGTAAGGCTGAGAAGGCCGAGGGTAGGGTGATGGCTTTGATCTTCGCATCGTTGGTTTTAAACCAGACCGCCAGACAGGCACCGCCCTGGGCGACGTTAGCCATGGCCCAGATGGGCAGCAGGAAGTTGACGCCAATCGAAGGATTACCCAGCAGTCCGGCTTCAATGGCGTGGAAGCTGTGATGTACGCCGGTAATGACGATCACCGAATACAGCCCGCCAAACAGCAATCCAGCCAGCCAGCCGGCATGGCTGATCAGTGTGCTGAGTACTAAGGAGATGCCGTCGCCCAGCATACGACCGGCCGGACCGATAACCAGCAATGCGATAAAGCCAGAGATGATCACCGTCAGGAAGGGGGTCAGGATCAGGTCCAGTGCATCCGGGATCACCCGGCGCAGCTGTTTCTCCAGCAGGCTCATAAACCACACCGCCAACAGCACCGGAAACACCGTGCCCTGATAGCCAATCATCGCCACTTCAATACCAAAGAAGTTCATGGTGTGGAAACCGGCCGCCACACCCCAGGCGTTGGTGAGTGCCGGATGGGTGAGGATACCGCCCAGCGTTGCCCCGAGGAACGGGTTACCGCCAAACTCGCGTGCGGCAGTGAAACCAATCAGGATGGGCAGAATGATAAACGCAGCGGAGCTGCACATATCGAGCATAATGTAGAGCGCGTTATCCGGATTGACCCAACCGTAAGTTTTCACCATCCCCAGCAGGCCCATCAACAGACCGGAGGCGACAATCGCCGGAATAATCGGCACAAAAATATTCGACAACAGACGGGCAATACGCTGGAACGGGTTCAGTTTGCGTGCGGCAATGTCGGCAGCTTCCGATTTGCTTGCTTCGCTAATTCCAGCCTCGGCAATAAAGGCGGCGTAGACCTTGTTGACGATCCCGGTGCCAAAGATCACCTGCAGTTGCCCGGCATTACGGAAACAGCCTTTCACCCCGTCGATTTTGCCAATGGCATCGGTATCCGCTTTGGCGTCATCCACCAGCACCAGACGCAGACGTGTCGCACAGTGGGCGGCACTGGCAATATTGTCCCTGCCTCCCAGTAGCGGCAGTAGCGAGCGGGAAATTTTTGCAAAATCCATACATACCTCTGTTTTTGATTTTTATGCTATCAACCCGCCTGATATGGCCCCCGCAGGGGCCAAACGGTCAGAACCAGGTTTCCATTTGTACGCCGAAGTTCCATTCACCACCGGCTTTGAAACCATTGCTGCCAAAGGCATCATCGCTGGCGTAGTTATCCAGGCGATGGTCCCAATCCATCCAGGTGGCGAAGAGGCGGATTTCCGGGCGTTTCAGGAACTCACCCACATCGCTGGCTTTCAGCGTGGGGGCGACAGTGAGTTTGTAGAAGCTGCCGCTGACGGCATTGCGGCTGTTGTAACCTTTCGGACGCAGATCCATATATTGGTAAGATCCCTCGTACTGCATCTCGAAATTCTGTGTAATTTCCTGAATCAGGCGCAGGTTGGCGGTAGCCCACTCATAGCTGTCACCTTTGACGTAGCGATCTTTACTGCTCTGTGCCAGTAACGCCGGGGCGATATGCCAGCCTCCCCCGAGCGGCGTAATGCCGTAACTGGCCAGACGCCAGGTATTGGCTTCCGGTAGCAATGCGCCGTCGGAGCCGATTGACTTGACCTCGGCACCCAGGCCGTGGCCGTAGAGCAGGGCAGTCTTGGCCGAACCGTCTCGCAGGCCGTAGAAGCTGTCGTTATGCAGCCCGACCAGGGCATGCAGACCGGTATTGGCCGCATCACCTTTGACTTTGTTGCCCTCAGTATCGACGCGATCATCGTTATCTCTGGCTCGCATACCGCTCACCATCAATTGCAACGGGCCAGCGAAGTTATTCAATGAGAGGATGTAGTTCTGCGAGGTGTTGTCGTTGTTTTCGATATCGCCAAAGGTGCGTCCGTACAGCGAGAGGTTGCTGCGAGCATCATCACTCCACTTCATGTCATAGATGCCTGCGCCAGTACCGGCGAGGAACACCACATCAGAGTCGATCCAGTGGATATCGAAGTTGTCGCGATCAAAGCGCTTGCCAGCCCAAACGGTGGCATCTTTAAACGCACCGGAAAAGGTGGGGAGATGGCCGATTTCCGTAAACGCCTGACGCAGGTTGAGATCACTGCTGGAGGCCGTCCAGTCGTTGTAGGTACGCTGGCCGTCGGCGAGCATGACTTTAAAGCGGGTAGTCGCACCATTGGTCAGCGTTTGTTTATGTTCCAGATTCAGTTCAACGTAGGTATCGGGTTCATTACCCAGGCGACCGATGTTGCCGCCAGTTTCGCCAGCAGGCGTCACGGTCGGGCCGCCCTGTGTTTTTGACGCAGAGTTATTCATCAGCAGCCCGGAGCGGGCATAGCCATGGAACTCAAAACCACTGTCATCATGGGTGGTTTGTTGTTCCAGTTTGGCGGTGCGTTGCTCGACCTGCGCGGTAGTGGTTTGATTTTGTTGTTGTGCGGCGGCAAGTTGCTGCGCCTGTTTTTCAGCGGCCTGAGCACGGTTTTCGGCGGCATTGGCACGTTGCTCTGCCGCCTGCAAGCGCTGTTCTAACGCCGCCAGGCGTGCCTCGATACTGCTCATACTGGGGTCTGCTGCCCATGCTGAACCGGAACCCAGCAACACACCAAGGGTTATAGCGAGAGTGCTTTTTTTCATTGTTTTGCGTCCCTGAGGAAAGGCTATCATCACAAAGTTATTTTTTGCTAAACCGGTTTAGGCGTTGAATCATAGCCACGGGTAATTTCTTCGCGCAATGAAATTTGCTAAACCGATTTAGTGATTGTGAGATAGCTCGCAAAACGCAGCGGCAGTTGGCCCTGATTTAGGCGAGTTGCTGCTCAAGCTGTTGCAGCCACGGCAGTGCTGTCATGGCTCCTTTGGCGGTGGTTGCCAGTGCGCCACAAATCTGGGCCCGGGCAAGACGTGTTGCCAGCTGGGGTTCATCTTGCGGTAGTCCATGTCGGGCAAGTCCCCACAGCAAGCCTGCAACAAAGGCATCGCCAGCCCCGGTGGTGTCCACGCTGATTACCGGCAGGGTGGGGTAGTGAGTGATCCGGTTATTATGCCAGGCCAGTACGCCAGCTTTGCCTTGCGTCACCAGCAGCAATACAAGACCAAATTCTGCGGCCAATTGGTGCATGGCGGTATCGGTCTGGCCCGATCCGGCAATAAACGCCAGTTCCTCCTCTGACAACTTCACCACATCTGCCATCTGCAAGGCCTGGTTAAGGCATGTCATCAGTTGGGCCGGGTCTGACCACAGGTCGTGGCGGATATTCGGGTCGAAACTGACCCGACCTCCAGCGGCCTTTATGCGCTCCATGGCGGTAAAGGTGGTGGAACGGGAGGGCTCTGCGGCCAGCGCTATTGAACAGCAGTGCAGCCACTCATCGGATTGAAATGGCGGCAAATCAGCCGGTTCGATAAAAAGGTCGGCTCCCGGGCGTACCATAAAAGTAAACGAACGTTCACCGTCTGCATCCAGCGAAACCACCACGGTCGAGGTCCGATGCACCGGGTCGGCAGTCATAAAGCGGATATCCACCTGCTCGCCCGCCAGCGTTTGGCGCATAAAATGACCAAAAGGGTCATCACCGACACGGCCAATAAAACCGCTGTTACCCTGCAATCGCGCGATACCGACAGCAACATTTGCCGGTGCGCCACCCGGACATTGCAACAATCGTCCATCTGCTTCCGGCAACAGATCCACTACGGCGTCTCCCAGACACCAGACACGTGCTGACATGCAATTTCCTCCATCAAATGAATGGGTGAAAGCTAACTAAACCGGTTTAGCAAGGCAACAGAAATTTTAGCCAGGAGAAGAGATCTGGATTGGTCGCTACAACAACCCGCAAAATTTCGCCCCCGCTGCGTTGCGGGCAAGGAAGAGGCCGGTCAGGATTTCATGTTGCCACTCTATATATACCTGATCATGAAGATGGCTCATGTTGTATTGAAATTAAATCACTTTTCACCCTTCAATGGCTCTGGCATAAAATATGCATTATCAACTTCAAGCCAGATAAAAAATACTGAATGAGAAAGTCCCAAAGAAAATTGGCTGACTTTTCACCAATCAGATGCCATTTCAGTATTTATCTCAGACATCAGGGTGCCGGATTGCGATGAGTAATAATCTTACATTTTCTATTAAGCGTATTTCTTTTGACGAAAATTATAACCCTTCAAAAAATACACGTATCACCACTAACTTTGCTAACCTGGCGAGAGGCGAGAAACGTCAGGAGAATTTGCGCAACGCCCTGGTGATGATTGACAATCGTTTCAATTCTCTGGCGTGCTGGGATAACCCTCATGGTGATCGTTATTCTGTTGAACTTGAAATCATTTCTGCTGAATTGAATATCGGTGCTGATGTTAGTTTTCCGGCGATAGAAATATTAAAAACCAGTATCGTTGATAAGAAAACCAATCAACGCATTGATGGAATTGTAGGAAACAACTTCTCTTCTTATGTACGTGATTATGATTTTAGCGTAGTGCTGCCTGAGCATAATAAGACGCAATCTGGATTTAGCACGCCAGATAATTTTGGTGATCTGCATGGGAATATCTTCAAATCTTTCCTGAGCTCAGAGGCTTATAAAGAGAGTTTTAGTAAGCAGCCAGTTATTTGCCTGAGTGTTTCCAGTAAAAATATCTATCGTCAGACCGGCAACCAGCATCCGGTGTTAGGCATTGAATACCAGCAAGATGAACCCTCCCTGACTGACCATTATTTTAATAAGATGGGATTGCAGGCCCGTTATTTTATGCCGCCGAATAGTGTTGCGCCTTTGGCCTTCTATTTTTCTGGCGATTTACTCAGTGATTATACGAATCTTGAGCTGATCAGCACTATCAGCACCATGGAGACATTCCAAAAGATTTATCGCCCTGAGATTTACAATGCGAATTCTGCGGCAGGAACATGCTACCAGCCCAGCCTGAAGCATCAGGATTATTCCTTAACGCAAATTGTTTATGATCGCGAAGAACGCAGCCAGTTAGCTATTGAACAAGGAAAGTTTACTGAGCAGCACTTCATCAAACCTTATCAAACTGTTCTTGAGCAATGGTCTGCTGATGCCGTTCTTTGATTAACCGAAAGTACAAGGTCACCTGTGATGAAAAAATTATTACCTACTTCAACTGCTGGCAGTTTACCTAAGCCCTCCTGGCTTGCACAACCGGAGACACTTTGGTCGCCCTGGAAATTGCAGGGTACGGAATTAATTGAGGGTAAACAAGATGCGCTGCGTCTGTGCCTGGAAGATCAATTAAGGGCGGGTATCGATATTGTCAGCGATGGTGAGCAAACCCGCCAACATTTTGTCACGACATTTATTGAACATCTCAGCGGCGTTGATTTTGAGAAACGCGAGATCGTTAAAATTCGTAATCGCTATGAAGCGAGTGTCCCCTCTGTCGTGGGTGAGGTTGCTCGTCAAAAGCCCGTTTTTGTTGAAGATGCAAAATTTTTACGTCAACTGACCAGCCAACCGATTAAATGGGCCTTGCCCGGTCCCATGACGATGATTGATACCCTGTACGATGGTCATTATAAAAGCCGGGAAAAACTTGCCTGGGAATTTGCCAAAATTCTTAATCAGGAAGCCAAAGAGTTAGAGGCGGCAGGTGTAGATATTATCCAGTTTGATGAGCCAGCGTTTAATGTGTTTTTTGACGAGGTGAATGATTGGGGAATTGCCGCCTTAGAAAGAGCCATTGAAGGGCTTAAATGTGAGACGGCTGTGCATATTTGCTACGGCTATGGCATCAAAGCGAATACCGACTGGAAAAAAACGCTGGGGACTGAGTGGCGGCAATATGAAGAGGTGTTCCCCAAACTGCAAAAATCCAACATCGATATCATCTCGCTGGAGTGTCACAACTCACATGTTCCAATGGATCTGATCGAACTGATTCGTGGTAAAAAAGTGATGGTGGGGGCTATCGACGTGGCAACCAACACCATTGAAACGCCAGAGGAAGTTGCCAATACGCTGCGCAACGTGCTGCGGTTTGTTGATGCCGATAAACTTTATCCTTCTACCAACTGCGGCATGACGCCATTATCGCGTCGGGTAGCCACAGGTAAACTCAATGCGTTAAGTGCGGGCGCGGAAATCGTTCGCAAAGAACTCCTGGGCTGACGTTTACCACGCACGACGTTCAGGATGCACCCGCTGTAAACAAAGGCGCGATTCATCGCGCCTTTTTACATTCAAATATTTTGAATTATTTAAGCAAATCCCTCAGCTTTTCCTCGACCCGATACAGGTCTATTCTCTCTCTCATCGAGGCAATACGCCTCACCGACTAAACAAAATTCTGAGGGAATGACCATGAAATCTATCAAAACTTTCGTTGCAGTTGCGGCTCTGTCACTGGTTTCTTTCGGCAGCTTCGCACAAAGCATTACCGCTTCCGCTGCAACGCTGGACGGTGCAGAAGCTAAAATTGCCGCTCAGGCAGCCCAGCAGGGTGCGCAGTACAAAATTACTGAAGCGAACACCAACAACCGTGTTCACATGACCGCAGAACTGTATAAATAACGGATGGTCGTACAAGGAAGTACCGTCAGAGGCCGCCGCAAGGCGGTCTTTGTCGTTTGGTCTGCCGCTCAGTGACGTACTAATCCGCCATCAACCGCATACTGACTGCCGGTAACATAAGCTGCATCATCAGATAATAAAAACAGCGCGACGGCCGCGGCTTCTGCTGCCGTGCCCACACGTTGCAACGGAACCTGACCCACCACAAAATCTTCAAACTGCTGTCGTGCCGTTTCAGGCATAAAATGACGAAAATTGGTTTCGATCGGTCCGGGTACCAGCGTGTTGGCGCGAATATTCCGGGCAGCAAGCGCCGATGCCCAGCTCTTAACCATCGCCACCACAGCGCCTTTGGTCGCTGCATACAGGCTGGTCATCGCTGCGCCCTCATAAACAGAAGAGGAGGCAGTGACGAGTACCGATGCGCCAGGATTGAGCCAGTCTGAAAGGCGGGCAAGTTGCAGCATCGGACCACGAACATTGGCGTTCATCATGCGGTTAAACGCATCGGCGGTAATGGATTCTGGCGGGCCAACCTCCGCATAACCGGCGTTTAACCACAGCGCATCGAGTTTGCCCCAGTTTTCCACAGCGCGGCCGAGCGTCGCGATGTCTTCTTCACTCGCCGCATCGCTGCGCAGTACCAGCGACGATGCCGGTAACCGTTCACGGGCTTGCTTGATGCGTCCTTCATTCAGTCCGGTGATGGCAACGCTGCCCCCTTCGCTAACGATACGTAAAGCCCCGGCCAGGCCCATCCCACTGGTGCCGCCGGTAATCAGCACCCGTTTGCCACTAAAACGGCCCATGTTCCTCTCCCTTTCTGCAAGACGTGCTTGAAAAATAGCTGATTTCACCGCCGACGGCTTAAAAGGATGTGCGGTGATCAGAAAAACAAAACCCCGTACCATCGCGGACGGGGTTGAGGATGACAGGCGGCCTGATATCAGAAATGCATACCCAGCTCCATATAATATGTCCGGCCCGACTCATTATAAGTCCGTGCCCCTGCTCCATAGGCGTAGGTGCCGTTGGCACCTGATGTCAGGGCGTTGCCTGCGCGGAAATGGCGTTTATCCAGCAGGTTATCGATACCCGCCGTGATATCGATATTCTTGTTGATGTTGTAAACCGCACTGGCACCAAAAATTGCGTAGGGAGAAACCTGCCATTTCTCGCTGCCAGAGGTGTCATCGCCCTGCGAGTTATATTTGGGTGGTTTTTGTCGGCCATACCATGTCATGGTTCCCTGCACGGAGAGGGCGCTGGTCGCCTGCCAGTCCAGTGTGGAGTTGATGGTATATTTCGGGATGATCGACAGATAATCACCAGAGGTTTCGTTTTTATTGTCGATGATCCAGGTGAAATTGTTATTCATCGTCAGGTTTTCACTGATCGGGAAGTTCAGTGTGCCTTCCAGCCCCTGAACGACCGATTTTGGTACGTTCTCCCACTTGTAAATATTTGACGTGCCGTTGCTGTACTCCGGTGAGTAACCTGCCTCAATTTTGTTGTGGTAATCGTTACGATACCAGGTCAGCCCTGCCTGCACCCCTTCATGATGGTACTCGATGCCGATCTCTTTATTGACGCTGGTTTCAGCCTTCAGATCCTTATTCCCCTGCAAATAGCAGCTGGTGGAGCTGGCGTAACAGCCGTTACCACTGCTGTAGAGCAAATAATTGGGATTGGTCTGGTACAGGTTCGGGGCCTTCCAGGCACGGGCAATACCCATTTTCAGGGTGAAGTCATCCCCCAAATCCTGCGACAGGTTCAGGGAGGGACTGATATTGCTGCCAGTGTAGGTTTGATGATTGAAGCGCAATCCCGGTGTCAGGCGAGTGGAATCGGTCAGGTCAATATTATCTTCGGTGTAAACCCCGTAGATGTCGGCTGAGCTGTAGATGCTCCGCCCGGAACTGGCGACCCCCTCCACCTCAGAAGTATTCGCCAGGGTATTGGAGGTGGGATCTTTCATCGTCTGATGATTCATTTCCGCACCAAAGGTGATGGTCTGACTGACCCACCAGTCAAAGGGAATATTCACCTCGGAATGCAGGTTGGTATCGTTCAGATCGATGGTAGAAAAGCCTTCATCCGTGGTACTGAACAATCCTTCCAGGCCGCCGGACAGCCCCTCATTGAGTCGTTTATTACGGGTTTTCTCGAACTGAATATAGTTATTGGTCGTTACGCCGTTGTCCCAGGCACCGGTATATTTCAGGGAAAGCGTCTGACGGTAAATAACGTTGGTTTCTTTGCCGTAGTTTTCCTTTACCAGCGTGCTACTGTTGGTGTTTTGCGTATCACCGGCATAAAGATTACCCTGACGACTGTAGCCGGCATTCAATTCCAGCGCCTGCATCGGCATAAATTCCCAGCGCAGCACGCTATTAATATTTTTATTGATCACCCCTTCACGGCCCGCCGGGACCATACCCGCGTATTTACCGGTACGTTCCGCTTCATGCCCGCTGTTAATATCCTGTGCATCTGCCTGGGTTTTACTCCAGTTACCGTACAGACGCAGGGTCAGATTATCCGCCAACGCGCCACTCAGGCTGGCGTTGTAACGCTTGGTGGCCCCTTCGGATTTGTGTTCCGGCACGTTGTAGTAGGTGTTGAAATTACCATGCCACTCTTTTTCCGCCGGTTTGGTGATGATGTTGACTACACCTCCCATGGCACCGTTGCCATACAGGGCCGCTGCCGGACCACGGATGACTTCGATACGGTCAATCATTTCGGGGGGCACCCAGTTGCTGTCTCCGCGGGTATCACGTTCGCCGCGCCATCCATAACGTACCGAGTTACGGCTACTGACCGGCATTCCGTCAACCAGAATCAGCGTGTTCTCCGGTCCCATACCGCGAATATCGATTTGGCGGTTATTACCGCGTTGGCCGCTATTGGAGTTACCCGTCAGATTCACGCCGGGCATGGTGCGGATCAGTTCAGAGACATCACGTTGGATGGGGTGTTTTTTGATGGCTTCGCTGTCGATGATGGAGACACCGGGTGCTTGCAGAGTCTGCTCGCGAGCCGTCACGACCAGGGTATTGTCGTTGCTGCTTTTCTTATTGCTGATCGCCAGTTGGTCATTCTGGTCTGGCGCGCTGGTTTGTCCCTGTTGTACTGACGCTTCGTCTGCAAATGCCAGGGACGTTCCCAGGCTACACGCAATAAGAGCAGCCAGTAGCGAATATGAGTATGTCGTTTTCATCATGATATTTGTTACCTGTCCGTTGCCAACAATATAAATGAAAACGCGAACTATAATGAGAATTATTATTGATTACAATGAAGGTTTTTTATTGATCGATGAACGCCGGGAATAAATGCCATAACCTTATTGTTTTGGTGGTTAACGGTTCGGCAGCAATAGCTGATGAGGGCAATATACAGAGCTGAAATAGTAATTAACCGGGAGTAATGAGCAACGGCATAATTATATATCAACAGGCCACGGCTTTATTATTTCAGTTACCAGCGACCCCACCAACAGGGTGATAAGTTCAGAAATCCAGTCCCCCTGCTTTGCCCGGTCTGACCACATAAACGCTTCAGAATTCTTCATGATACATCTTAGGGACAATCCGTCATGATCTCCGGGTTACATAGACCGGTATCAACCGATGCTGGTGTCTACAGCCGTTCCTTGAAAGCGCGCGAATCCCCCGGAATAAAGCAACTACCAGATTTAGTAGTGACAATAGCCACCGTCCGAAATCCAGTGCATACTGGGCCTCGCTGCCATTTTCTGCTGGCAGTAAAGGTTGTATAACACATAATCCAGTCTTAATTTTCCTTACGGAATATTTACATTTCCTTTTCGATATTCTTATTATGGGGAGTACCCCCACTGAGCTGATAACAAGCGTCTGACCACAATGGTCTGAAGGCGCGAGGCCATTCGTTTAGCAGACAATCTTATCCAGGGGAAGGGAAGGTATGGGAATTTCACAGGCAAAACTGATTACTTTGCGTCGTATGCAAAGTGGTACTAAACACCGGCTACGGGGTGATAAAGCCATTGGGCTGGAAATGAAATGTGATTTTGAAATTGAGGTACGCAAACGAAGGGATATTACCTGCCGGAGTTTGGCGTCATTAATGCGGTCGGGGCTGATTGAATTCATTGCCTCTCCGACAGATATGTCACGCTATTACGAAGTCAGGTTAACGGAAGAGGGCGAAAAGGTGGTGAATGACAACAGATAAGGCCACCTGACGGATCCCGACCAGCACCCTCGGGTGCTGGTTTTTAGCCCAACATGGCTGTTGTAATTTAATGAAAAATATGATTTTTTTAAAAAGGATGCTTTTGAATGAATGGAAATGTAGGTATTTTGAGTATCGCTGCTTTATCCCTCCTGTTACTGAGTGGTTGTGCACAGACAGATTCCAGTGCGAAACGCCACGCGATTAAGTTTGTCTATACGGTTGAAGATTCTGATCCTAATTTCATGATGAACAGAGCGGATTCGATCCGCATGGCGACGCCTTTTTTTGAACAGTTCTGGCAACTGGGCAAAAAAGACCGCACGCAAGGCATCTCCAGCGCTGATGCGCAGAAAAGAGTCAGCTATTTCCATAGCGATGAGTTCATAAAATCCATCAGTGGAACATCACGATTTGCGGGCAAAGAGTACAAAGACAATGCCAGTTTATCACCACGCTGGCGTAACAATATGTCGGAGGCTGTCGCACAAACCTATATGGATGGATATCTCGGCAAGGAGTAATCAACCCGCCTGATGGTGCCCGGTTGAGCTTGACCGGGTATCCGTCATCCCGTCAATGTCAGGGGGACACCCCGTGGCAAAATCGCTATCAGGAAGCCGTCCATCTGAACCCTGCGAAGCATCATTCAGGAGGCATCTTGTGGCTCAGTATTATATTAAGCCTAAGTTTCTCTCTGTTATTATTCATGAAAAATCTCTTCTGATATTTATCTGTTTATTTGTTTCGTTCAATTGAAGTGAATTTATGCCTTTTTTATAATCAGTGGTGGGGAGGTAAGTAATAAGCATTAATTGGCGTCACCAGGAAATAATTTTAATATCATGGAATGTTGATGAAGAGGTTATCATGAGTAATCGCTGGGTTATTGCAGCCGCAGCTGTGGGTATCCATATTTCTTTGGGATCAGTCTATGCATGGAGCGTGTTTAAAAAACCTTTTATAGATGTGTTTGGCTGGAGTGAATTTGAAGCGGGTATTCCTTTTGGTCTGGCTATCTTCGTACTGGGAATATCTGCGGCGATCATGGGGCATGTGGTTGAACGGCGAGGGCCTCGTTTGTCGGGCTTCATTTCAACATTTTTGTGGGTTGCTGGCCTGTTGGGGGCAAGCTTTGCCACCTCAGAGATGGTGACTGACAACAGCCTACGGTTAGGGGGATTACTGTTTTCCTGTCTGGTCGGCGGCGTCGGTTTGGGTACGGGTTATGTCACCCCGGTTTCAATGCTGATGAAATGGTTCCCTGACAGGCGTGGTCTGGCGACCGGACTGGCAATTATGGGGTTCGGCTTTGGGGCTTTTGCAGGTGGACCGATTATGAGTTTACTCATCGCCTCAATAGGTATTTCTCAGACATTTTTCATTCAAGGGGTCGTTTATGCCGTCATCATGTCGATTTCCTCCTCTTGCCTGAAGTTACCGCCAGAAAACTGGCAGCCTACTGGATTAAACATAAAAGAGGGGAAATTACCTGCGCAAGGCGTTATACCCATGTCGGCCAATGAAGCTGTCCGTACTCGTTGTTTTTTTGGTTTGTGGCTGATGATGTTCATTAATATTACCTGTGGTATCGCGCTTATTTCTGTGGCGTCTCCCTTGGCTCAGGAAGCCACCGCGATATCAGCGATAGCGGCGGGATCGCTGGTAGGGATGATCGGCTTATTTAATGGGTTGGGTCGAATCCTGTGGGCATCCTTCTCCGATATTATTGGTCGCCCCAATACCTACATTATCTTTTTTATTCTGCAAATAGTCGCGTTTTGGCTGCTGCCCGGTTTGCATGATGTTTTATTGTTTGAAATCGTTCTGCTGCTGATCATTACTTGCTATGGCGGCGGATTTTCCACGTTACCTGCCTACATTGGTGACATATTTGGTTCCCGCCAGGTCAGTGCTATCCACGGATATGTGTTAACCGCCTGGGCGTTAGCGGGACTGGCGGGTTCTTCGGTATCCTCGTTGCTGCGACAAAGTACCGGGAGTTATGAGGCGATGATGCAGATGTTTGTCTGGGCATTGGCGCTGGCGTTGCTGGTGTCTGTGGCTACGAAAATCTACCTGTTACGCCAGTTAAAACCGGGGAGAGCCTAAGGGGAAAAGTAGGGTGCAGGCCATCAGCGTCGGTCCGCTGCTTTTCGCAGCTCTTCAATGAAAGCCTGCACCGGACGCATATTTTTACCCGCATCCGAACATACCAGGCCAAATTCCCGTTGAATCGTTGGTGCTAATGGCATTACCCGGAGGCCATGTTGCTCCTCTGGCAAGGTTGATTCCGGCATCAACGCTATCCCCATACCCTCACGCACCAGCACACAGGCGCTGGCCCAGTCGCGCACTGTCACCCGGATGTCCGTCAGGTTCAAACCTGCTTTTTTCATCAGACTCAATCCGTTCACGGCACAGCCACCGGTGGCGAGCACGAAAGGCTGTTCTGCCAGTTCTTCCAGGCTAATCCCGGCGTCACGGGCGCGTCGGCCCAGCGGATGACTGACAGGCAGAACGGCTACCCAGGCGTCGTATCCCAGCATCAATTCCGCCCGACCTGGGGACGGGTTGAGCACCACACCTAATTCCACGGTACCGGAGGCCAGCCATTCTTCAACTTCCTCATCTGTACCCTCTAGCGCAATCAGGTTGATGCCCGGATGGCGGCGCTGGAAATGACGCACCATCTCGGGCAACACCCTTGATATCAGCGACGGAAAGCTTGCCAGGCGAATGCGTCCCTGATGCAGCCCGGCAGTGTCGTCAGCCAGCCTCCGAATCGCATCCAGGCTGGTCAACATCGATCGGGCATGCTCAATAACCTGTTCACCCAGCGCGGTGGCACTGATATTTCGTCGCTCGCGGGTAAATATCTGAAAACCCAGGGAGGTTTCAAGCTGAGCGATCGCCTGGCTGGCACCCGATTGTGTGATCCCCACGCGTTCGGCAGCCCGGGAGATGTTGCGTGTATCGGCAACCGCGGCCAGCAGTTGCCAGTGCAGCAAGTTCATCATTTTATCAGTAGCTCAGCTTATAGTTCGTCATTTAAACATTAATTTTACAGATTAACGCACCTGAGACAAATATGGTCATGCCCACGGCAGTTATTGACGCCGTGCCTATTTTTCCACGCCAGACGGAGCCAACATGAAGCTGTATTACGCCCCTAACACCTGTTCACTCTCCCCGCATATTGTGTTGCGAGAACTGGGTTTACCGTTTGAACCGGTGAGGGTAGATAACAAGACCAAGCTGACCGCCGATGGCCGTGATTTCCGTACTATCAATGCGAAAGGGTATGTGGCAGCACTGGAACTGGCTGACGGGCAAATCCTGACGGAAGGCCCGGCGATCATTCAGTATCTGGCGGATCTCAGACCAGAATGCGGACTTGCTCCGGCTCGGGATACATGGGCCCGTGTGCGTTTGCAGGAATGGTTGAGTTTTATCAATAGCGAAATCCATGCGGGGTCCGCTCCTTTGTTTCGTACCGACTTTCCCGCATCGGTGGAGGCGGTGTTTCGCGCAAGGCTGTTTAGTCGCTTTGATTTCTTGCAGGAGACGCTGAATCAACAGGCGTTTTTGATGGGGGATCGTTTTACCGTTGCGGATGCTTATCTTTTTACCGTAATGAGCTGGTGCACTTTGTTTGCTATTGAGCTGGAGCGCTGGCCCGCTCTGCAAACCTATCTGAAGCGCATCGGCAACAGACCTGCTGTGCAAGCGGCGCTGGCTGCCGAAGCTGAGAAGTAACCCTTTTCCACGACAACCCGCTGCCACTTTACGGAGCCTGGCAGCCTTTTACCTTTCACGCCAAGTCAGGCAGGTCAGTGCGGTCGCCGCGTGTGCTGGGGTGGGAAATAACAATAAATTCTACCGCATCATCGCTGTCGTTTCTGGCCTGATGTTTTGCCTCAGGGGGAATCTCGATGCCTTGTAAAGCAGCGATCGCCTGTTTTTCACCTGCCAGTTCCATGGTCAGTACGCCTTTCACGACGAAGAAAAATTGCCTGGAGACGGAGTGATAGTGTCTTTTTTCCTGAGTATGCGGTGGCATTTTTTCGTGGATAACCAGCATGTCCTGGCGCTTGACCAGATACCATCCGTCGCAGCCTTCACCCCAGACATAGTGCTCGGCATTGTCTTTAGAAATCATCCAGTCCTCTTAAGTTATTTAACGGTTCATAACGCGGTGGAAAATAACAAATCTCGCAACCAGCGATGTCCCGGATCGCGGTGGGTGCGTTCATGCCAGGCGACCGACTTGGTGAAACCTGGAATAGCCAACGGGGGTGCCACGATTTTTAATCCGGTGGTATTCAATGCCAGCCTGCGTGGCACCACGCTAATCAAATCACTCACCCGCAGGATTTCCGGCAGTACCAGGAAACTGCACACGGACAGTGTCACCCGGCGGGAGCGGCCCAGGGTCGCCAGTGCTTCATCGGTGACGCCGTGAAAACTGCCACCAACATAGGACACCAATGCATGATCCTGTGAGCAGAATTCATCTAAAGACAAGACGCCGGAGGGTGCCAAAGGATGATCGGCACGCAGCAGGCAAACGTAATCTTCCGCGTACAGCGTTTTTGCGTGCAATTCGGGCGGAGTGGTTTCCGGGGTGATCAATGCGACATCGACCGCACCACGTTCAAACTGCATCGGCAACAGGTCGTTATTCACCGGTAACACCGCCACGCGGATACCCGGTGCCTGCTGACGTAAGGCGGCCATAAACGGCACGACCACCGCACGTAACGCATAATCTGTCGCGGCGATATTGATGGTCATTTCAGCCGTGGCCGGATCGAATTCACGCGGCTTCAACAGCTCCCCGACTTCCGCAAGGATAGTTTTTACCGGCGCAGCCAGCTCCAGCGCCCGTAAGGTAGGGATAATGCCGCGCTGCGCGCGCGTGAATAACGGGTCGTCAAAACATTCACGTAACCGGGTGAGCATACCGCTGACCGCGGGTTGCGTCAGTGATAACCGTTCAGCGGCACGCGTGACGCTACGCTCATCCAGCAGCGCGTCCAGCGCTTTCAGCAGGTTGAGATCCAGATTCCTGATATCGGTTTTCATGTCATTCACCTGAAGGGTGAGCTAAAGATATTGCGAAAAACTATATCATGGAAAATAAACCCACCCTTGCCGTTATTTCTTATCAGCAAGGAAGTGTCGTGCCGTCAGCCTGAGGTATTTATGGTAGCCTGCATGCCATTAGTTTCTCTGCAGGAAATATTGCCAACATGTCTATCCAAGAAATCGCCAGGCTGGCGGGCGTTTCCGTGGCCACGGTTTCGCGTGTGCTGAACAACAGCGACACCGTAAAGGAAAAAAATCGGGTAAAAGTGCTGGAGGCAATCAAAGAGAGCAACTATCAACCCAACCTGCTGGCACGTCAGTTGCGGACTTCGCGCAGTTCAATGGTGCTGGTGCTGGTTTCTGATATATCCAATCCCTTCTGTGCGGAGCTGGTTAAAGGTATTGAGGAGCAGGCTGAACAAAACGGCTACCGAATTTTGCTGTGTAACTCGGGTTCCGATATCAATCGCTCGCGGTCCAGCCTGCAACTGCTGTCCGGCAAAATTGTCGATGGGGTGATCACCATGGATGCCATCACTACCTTGCCCGAGTTAACCGAGTTGATTGGCTCCACGCCTTGGGTGCAGTGTGCCGAATATGCCGACGCCGGGAATGTTTCCAGTGTTGGCATCAGCGACATTGATGCCTCGCGGCAGTTGATAGGTCATCTGATCAAGAAAGGCCGTCAGCGTATTGCCTTGCTGAACCACGATCTCAGTTATAAGTATGCGCAGCTACGCCAGCAAGGTTATCAGCAGGAGCTGGCAGCCCATCAGCGCGACTGGCAGGCGATCGCTTACGCCAGTGAATTGAGTTTCCATGCGGGTAAACAGGCGATGGCCGATCTGTTAGCGCGCGCAACGCGACCGGATGCGGTGTTTGCCGTCTCTGATACATTGGCTGCGGGGGCGATGTCGGCGATTGAGCAGGCGGGCCTGCGGGTGCCACAGGATATTGCCGTGGCGGGCTTTGATGGCACAGAACTGGCAGAAATGGTTTCGCCGCCATTGACCACCATTGTGCAGCCGTCACGTGATATTGGCCGTAAAGCCTTCACTCTGCTGCTGGAGAAGATCGAACATCCGGATTCTCCGCCGGAGAGGGTGATAATGGACTGGCACCTTGAAGTGCGTGCCAGTACCTGACAACATGATTTGTTGCCTTCAGCCGAGTTTTGTTAACCGGGCTGGCGTCGCCCCTTAATAAGGGCCATTTAACGCAGTAGATCTTTTAATTATGGCGGATACGCATCCATTCACGATCAACCATATTTTTGTTGCCAGCGTGAGTATAAAAAAACCGTGGCTCGTAGCTAAAATTAGCATGTTCGAAGGGATTTCTTAGTGGGTCATAAGGATTTACTGTACCGATACTAAAAAAAGATTCATTTTCACCAAGGCAGGTATTATTTCTTCCAAGCTCAGTCGCAAATGCCCAATAACTACGATCAAAAAGTCGGTTTTCCAGATCTACAGGCCATCTTTGGTTGTATATGACTTGTGACAGCGTTTCTAGTGGTCTGATCGCAAACCCACGGTACAGCGCGGTGACGGTACCCTCGAAGCCTGTGACCGGTTTACCCGTCATTGTCGACATTCTTGCCGCTAAACTTGAAAAGCCGCGTTCCCCAGAATGGCACACCGCCAGGCGAATACAGTCGAATTGCTCAGGATTGATGTGGTATCCATCCAGTAAGTCACGCGCAGTGTAATTATAACCGTTTAACATGAGATATCCTTGCGGCGCTCCGGCAGGATGCTCACCATGACCTAAAATATTTAGACGATGCTGGCCATGGATATTATCTGCAAACATAATTGCCATCATATCATTTGGAGCAATTTCATTTGAAGTCGACCCCGGCGTTCTGCCAAGAGACGCGATAAAATCGAAATTGTTCAGAATGGGTTTATTCCCCACGGGTGGGTTTTGTAAAAGGTTGCGGGCAAAATTAACCCCTAATTGTTCAGCTGCTGCAGCGAAATCCTGCTCCGCAGGGAGTTGCCACATACGTCCATCATCATCCTTAATAGTGACAGGGTTGTTATCGGCCATTTTATATAGATGCAACCCATTTACCGTTCCTTCCGGGTCAGTATTGATCCACCGCATCAGCCAGGGCGCATAATAACGGTACCCGTAATACACCAGGCAGGTAACATCATGCTCCTTACCTGAATAGCGCACCGTTTTATAACGGGCTTCCGTCTGATTGTGCGTTGCCCATAACGCTGTGCCACCAAAGGGGTAATACTGCTCCTGGCTGATGATGTTTCCGTCATGGTCCAGCTCCGACTGGGTGCTGCCGCTACGGTCTGCCACGTTAAATCTCATCTGGTTGTTGTGCACATCTTCCGGTTTGCCTTGCCGCCAGTGCAGAATACGCGTGCTGTTTACGATGACGACCCGCAGATTTTCGGTCTGCCGGTCACCGCTGGCATGGGTCCGGATTTCCAGACCCGGTAGGTAACGTACCTGATTCCGGTGTTCATTTATTTTTTTCGCTAGGCAGGTCGATTTCAGTATACGTGCACCCTCGCGGGCGTAACGGTAGTGCTCGTGGGGCGTACCGGGTTGGGTTGTGTCGGACATTATTATCGTCTCCGGATAGTGGGCCCTCACAATATTCACGTTTATGTCCGCAGAATAGCCGCGCACTGTCGCTATAGGGGCGCTAAACAGGACTTCCCGGTGTCCTGAATACAAGTGATGATCAATAAGGTTCATGCGGTCGGCATTGATACCGCCCCAATGCATGGTGCCTTTTTATTCAATTTATTTGATTGTTTAAAGCAAAACCCTCAGCTTTTACTCCTCTGGTAACAGGTCTATTCTCTCTCATATTGGGGCACAACACCCCATCAACTAAAAATTATCTCTGAGGAAATGACCATGAAATCTATCAAAACTTTCGTTGTAGTTGCGGCCCTGTCACTGGTTTCGTTCGCTAGCTTTGCACAAAGCATCACGGCTTCGGCCTCAACGCTGGACGGCGCAGAAGCGAAAATCGCGGCTCAGGCAAAACAGGCGGGTGCATCATATAAAATCACCGGTGCACGCGTGGATAACGGTGCTTACCTGTCAGCGGAACTGACCAAATAATTGTTGCTGGCAAGCCTGTGAGTACAAGGCCGCCCTCGGGCGGCCTTTTCCGTTTGGTTTTCAGATGCCTAACACAATCCGTGTTTGCCAGCGCCTGATACCCCTGAAGGCTCAATCGAGCGACCGGTTAGCCATTTCTTTATCTGTTTGAAAAGATAACGTATTTATTAACCGATGCTTACAGATCTCCCGATCAATTTGCGCAATTGTTCATTATCCATTGGGATATCAAGCGTTATGCTGTGATCCCGTTCTTTATCAAATTTCAGTGGACTAAATTTACATGCGTAAGCTTTCGATGCTGGTCGTCACGTTGGGCCTGTTGTTGTCTGTTACCTCCGAGGCGCAGGCTGCGGGCTGTCTGAAAGGCGCCGCGGCTGGCGCAGCGGTCGGGCATCTCAAGCATCATGCTGTGATTGGTGCTGCGGTAGGTTGTGTAGTGGGTCATCATCTGGCCAACAAGAAGCAGGCAAACGCGGCAGAAAAACATTGATTTGTCATCAAGAGGGGCCAAAGGCCCCTCTTATGCAAGCGGGGAGTGAAATACTCGCAGACTTAGCGCTGATTAAGGCCCTGTGCTAATTCGTGAGAAAGCGCCCAGTGTTCCGCAATCGCTATCCTGGAACGCTTGCGCTGCGCCAGTGGCAATGTCGGTTCGGTCCACAGAAAAGGGAAAAAAGCATAAACGTCGTTACCGCTGAGTGAGGCAATATCATCCCGCCATCCTTGCCACCGTACCGTCTGATAAAATATCTCCAGATCACCGTTGAATGCCCACTCCAGAAAACCTGAATAACCCATCCCGAGGCTTTCCCATGCAAGGGAATCCGGTGCGAAGTAGTATATTCCCCCCTGATCGTCACCCAGCTCGCCACCATTGAGGGCGAAGAAGCCACCCGATGCATCATCAGCGATGAGCAGGGCCTGCAAAGCAGGGGATAGGGAGCGTGTCCAGGCGACGGGGTTGCGCGGTAATTGTGGATGACCAGAACCCAGAATACGCAGCCATCCTCCATCAATTAACAACCCGCCGGTTTCGTAAACGACGGCTCCCAGCGGGGAGCGCGTGGTTACCTGGAGGTCAATTAAAGCCTGAGCGGCGAGGTCGTTATCCTTAACCAGAACGTCGACGCTGTTGGTGGCAGCCGCCAGCCATTGTTGCACGATGTCCCACCCTGGCTCCTGGCGATTAATTAATGCATCCAGCCCTTTCATTACGACTCCCATGAAGTTT